>JBKPRG010000184.1:0-5682 GCA_046765815.1 Actinomycetota bacterium | reverse complement strand
ATCTATTACGGCCCGTACACGAAGTGGGGCGGCTACTCAGCGACGTTCCCGCCTGGTGGCTACTCCACCGGGGTCGACATCTATCTCGATGTCCCCTACGCGATCGCGCATCCCGACACGCGCTTCGACTGGTCCTCTGCGATCAGCAACGCGACCGGCGGCTTCCGTCGCGACTTCGTGTTCAACGTCGGCACCGACCTAGCCGGCTTCGTGATCAGCGGCGGCAACAACTCGACGCGTTGTGGCGCCAACCCGGCAGACCCGGGCCACGCACCGATTCACATCGTGACGTCCGGCTGGTACACGTTCGAGCACACGTTCACTGGTGTCGATGGCGGACCGCTGGCCGTCAATCTGCGTGTGATCCAGAAGTCCACGAACGCAGTGATGGGCACCTGGACGCTGAGCGATTTGAGCGACATCATCGGATCGACAGTCGGCGGAAACCGCTACGGCTGGTTCGTCCAGAACGAGTTCGACGGCCTGCCGATCGACAACAGCTTCCGCACCGGCGTGACGAGCACGCCCGGCTGCTCGATCACGATCACGAACGGCGGCTGGTTCACGGCGAACAACCATGACACCGCCACCTTCGGCGGCAACGCCTCCGTGACGTCAGGTGGCGACCCCTCAGGTCAGGAGGAGTACCAAGATCATGGCCCGGCGCAGGCGATGAACGTCAAGGCGCTGAATGTGTTCGCGATCGTCTGCGGTAACGATCGCACGACCGCGAGCATCTATGGCACGGCCAGCGTCGACGGCGCGGGCTCGCACACCTTCGAGATCGACGTCAAGGACGGCGGCGACCCAGGGAGGAACGACACCTACAGAATCCGCCTGTTCGACGTCGGGTACGACTCGGGCGCACAGAACCTTCAGGGCGGAAACATCCAGATCCGCTAGTGACGTCGACCGGAGGGGACGGCTGCTCGTCGCGGCCGTCCCCTCCGGTAGGAATCGCCTGTGATCGCAGTCCTCGGAGGGCTGGGCGCCGCCCTCTGCTGGGCGACGGGAACGTTGAGCGCAGCGCGCGCGAGCCGGCTCGTCGGTGCGCGCTCGGTGCTGAACTGGGTGATGATCGTCGGCTTCGTCGTGACCGCCCCGATCGCGGCGGCGTCCGGCGTGCCGGACGACCTGCACGCGCGCGAGCTCGGGTGGATGTGCGTGGCGGGGGCGGGGAACGTCGCCGGTCTCCTGCTCGGCTACGAGGCGATGCGCGTCGGCAAGGTGTCGATCGTCGCGCCGATCACCTCGACCGAGGGAGCGATCGCCGCCGTGCTCGCCGTGGCGACGGGCGAGGCGCTCGACATCCCGTCCGCCGCGCTGCTCGGGGCGATCGCGATCGGTGTCGTGCTCGCGAGCCTGACGCGCGCGACCGGCGGCCACTCGCTCCGCTCGACCATGCTCGCCGCGTGTGCGGCCCTGAGCTTCGGAGCGAGCCTCTTCGCCACAGCCAAGGTCAGCAACGCGCTGCCGCTCGTGTGGGCCGTGATCCCGCCCCGGCTGTTCGGGGTCGCAGCGGTTGCGCTGCCCTCGCTCGCGCTACGACGGATCCGCATCGCGGCAGCAGCGATCCCGTTCGTCCTGCTCTCCGGCCTCTGCGAGGTCGCCGGGTTCGCCTCCTACTCGCTCGGCGCCCGGCACGGGATCGCCGTCAGCAGCGTCCTCGCCTCACAGTTCGCCGCGTTCGCGGCCGTCGCCGCCTTCGTGGTCTTCCACGAGCGCCTGCGCACCGTGCAGATCGCCGGGATCGCGACCATCCTGATCAGCGTCGCAGCGCTCAGCGCGATTCGCGCGTGAGGTCAGCGTGCAGGATGTTGTCGGGCCGATGGGACTTCCCAACACCGGATCAACGGCGATCGTCGTGCTTGGGCACGGCGGCCTCGGGGTCGACGGCGTTCACCGCATCAGCGAGCGCAGCCTGCAGCTGGTTGCCGAGGCCGGCCGGCTCGCCGAGCGCCTCGAGCCCGAGCTCGTCGTTCTGAGCGGCTGGTCCTCGAGCGGTGGCCCGTCGGAGGCGGAGCAGATGCGAGACGCCTGGCCGGGCCCGGACGTCGAGGTCCTCGTCGAGCCGACGGCCCGCACGACCGCCCAGAACGCGTCGCGCACGCTGCCGCTCCTGCTCGAGCGCGGGATCACGGCCGCAATCGTGCTGTGCACGCCGGTGCACCTCGTCCGCGTCCGCCTTATCTTCGATCTTCTCTATCGGCGCCACGGCATCTCGGTGCGCTACCACGTCGTGCGCGTCCGGCCGTCGCTCGGCGCGCTCGCGTGGGAGCTCGCCGCGCTGCCGCTGGTTCCCGTGCAGCTGCTTGCGGCGCGCGCCGAGCTCGCGCGGAGGCTGCGTGGCTGAGACCGTCGTCTTCATCCCCGCCTGGAACGAGGAGGAGAACCTGCCCGCGGTGCTCGATGCGCTTCACGCGCGGTTGCCGAACGCGGACGTACTCGTCGTCGACGACGGCTCGACCGACCGCACCGCTGACGTCGCGCGGGAGCACGGCGCGGAGGTCCTCTCGCTCGGCGTCAACCTCGGCCTGCGCATCGGCATCGCCGCGGGCTACCGCTGGGCCCTCGAACACGGCTATCGCTACTGCGGCCGTGTCGACGCCGACGGCCAGCATCCGCCCGAGGAGCTCGCGCGCCTGCTTGCACTCGTTCAGGAAGATCGCTGTGACGTGGCCGTCGGGTCGCGGTTCGTCTCCGGCGACGGCTACGAGCCGTACCGCTATCGGCCCAGTGCCGCCCGCCGGCTCGGCACCGGACTGCTCCGGCGGTCCGTCTCGATGGTTCTCGGCCAGCCGTTCGCGGATGCGACGAGCGGGCTCTACGCGGTCAACGACAAGGCGCTACCGCTCCTCGCCACGCCGTACACGAGCGGCGCGCCTGAGGTGGAGGCGCTCATCCGCATCGTCAATGCCGGGCTCCGCTTGCTGGAGGTGCCGGTCAACATGGCGCCGCGCGCGGGGGGCGAGTCGAAGTTGCGCGGCGGCAAGGCGGTGAAGCTCGTCATGACCGTCGTCGGCACGTTGCTGCTCGCCGAGTGGGCTCGTCGCCGCCGACCCTGAGTTTGCTTCGATGAGTTTCTCGCCGTGACGCGGTCTCAACCGTGAACCGTCGAATGAGAAGGAGGAGAAGTGATGCCTGAGCGGATCGGAACCCGCGAGGAATGGCAGGCGGCCCGCGACGAGCTGGCCCGGCTCGAGGCCGAGGCGGCAGAGCGCAACGAGGAGATCAAGAGAAAGCGTCTCGAGCTCCCGTGGGTGCCGGTCGAGAAGGACTACGAGTTCGACACCGAGGACGGGAAGAAGACGCTCGCCGAGCTCTTCGACGGCCGCTCGCAGCTACTCGCCTACAACGTGATGTTCGGCCCCGACTACACACTCGGCGCGTGTCCCGGCTGCACCAGCCTGGCCGATGGGCTCGACGGCTCGCGCGTCCACCTCGGCCACCGCGACGTGAACCTGATCTGCTTCTCGCGCGCCCCGATCGAGCGGCTGGTCGCGTACAAGGAGCGGATGGGCTGGGAGTTCCCGTACGTGTCGACCTACAACACCGACTTTGCCTTCGATTTCGGCCTGGCGATCACCGAGGAGCAGGCCCAGCAGATCCCGGAGCTCAAGCAGATGCTCGACAACCCTCCCGATTGGCTCGAGGAGTGGGCCGGTCAGGTCGGAGCCGAGCTGAAGGACGGGATGCGCGAGAACCCGAGCTGGATCGCCTTCGCGCGCGACAACGGCACCGTCTACCACACGTACACGGTCTCAGCGCCTGATCCCTTCGTCGCGCCCTACTTCAGCTTCTTGCTCGAGCGAACGCCGAAGCCGCAGCCCGACGAGCCCCGCGCGTACCGGAAGGGCGAATACCCGGCCTGAGTGCCGAACCACGACGTTCGCCCAGGACGGCTGGCTGGTTGGGGGGCGCTGCGCTCGCTCGGTGCTCCAACACTGACGTCTGGCGCGGGCCGGAGCGAGGCTCGACGGGTCTCGGCCGGCGCTCCAGCGGGCAACGGTTGACCGGTCGGTTGCGGCTCTCCTCCGGCCCGTGCCACCACCTCGGTCGTCAGCGGCGGAACCAGTGGCGCTGCGGCGTGTGCCTCGGCGACGGTGACTCCGGTTCGGGCTCCGCGTCGCGTTCGGGGTTCGGCAGCGCGTCCAGCAGCTCCTCGTCGAGCGGCGTGTCGGCTTCGCGCGGCGCCGGCGCCTGGTGCCGGTAGATCCCCGGCTCCGTCTCGACCCAATCGGCGCCGAGGCTGTGGCCGAACCAATCCGACCGTTGCCGGTGCTTCGACCCGTCGTTCCCTTCCCGCTCGCGTTCGTCCGACCCCTCGGCCACCCCGCCCCCCACTCAACAGATCCGCAGTACCGGGAATTATGCTCGCTGCGTGACCGAGATGCGGCTTTACGACCTGCGGGTCACCGTCGAGCGCATCGAGGGCCGCTCCGTCTGCGGGCTCACGGTCGGCGACTACTTCGAGCTGACGGAGTCGAGCCGGCTTCGTATCCCCGACGGGAAGCACTTCTGCCTCTACGCGCTGCAGTCCGTGCTGCCGCTGCTGCCTGCGAAGCAGCGCCGGCTCGCGGATGAAGATTGGCTCGAGCGCGACAGTCTCGTCTGCTGCCCAGACCCCGACGAGCGCGTCGTCATGCGTATCGAGCGCATCGGCGAGCGCGTGCTCCGGACCGAGGATCTCACCTGATCGGGCTCGAGTTGGGCCTCGGGCTTCAGTCCCAGGGGACAGTCGAGGAGTACGAGCGGCTCGGGCGCCGCGCGGAGGCGGCCGGCTTCGACGTCGTCTCGGTTTTCCACGACCTCTTCTTCCAGCCGGCGATCTTCCCGCTCCTCACGATCGCGCGGGTCACCGAGCGGATCCGCCTCGGCCCCGCCGCGCTCAACGCTTCGACGCTCCACCCGGTCGAGATCGCCGGACAGATCGCCTCGCTCGACATCGCCTCGAACGGCCGTGCGTACCTGGGGCTCGTGACCGGGTCCTGGCTCGACCAGCTCGGCCTCGCCGATTCGCGACCGCTAACGCGCCTGCGCGAGGCTGTCGAGGTCGTGCGGCGGCTGTTGGGCCGTGACACCTCCGGCTTCGCCGGCGAGCGGTTCACGCTCGCGCCCGGCGCCGTTCTCGAGTACGAGCCGCTTCGGCCGAGCGTGCCGCTGATGATCGGCACGTGGCGCCGTCGCACGGCCGGGTTCGCGGCGACGGTCGCCGACGAGGTCAAGATCGGCGGCAGCGCCAATCCGGACATGGTGCGGCTGATGCGCGAGTGGCTCGGCGCCGACGGGCCGCCCATCGTCGTCGGGGCGGTCACTGTTGTCGACGAGGACGCCGCCGCGGCGCGAAGACGGGCGGCAAAGGCCGTCGAGCTCTACCTAGACGTGGTCGGCGAACTCGATCCGACGCTCGAGCTCAAGCCCGGCCAGGCGCCGCCGCTCGAGAAGTTCACGCTTGCGGGCACGCCCACCGAGGTCACGGCGCACGCCCGCCGGTTGCTCGAGGCGGGCGCCCAGCGCGTCGAGTTCGGCGCGCCGCAGGGGCGGCTCGACCTGCTCTGCGACCGCGTGGTGCCTGCGCTTCGCGGCTAGTGTCAGTCGTGCGTTGACGACGGCCCCCGCGTCGATCTCAGAGGCTCCCGGCAGGCGCCTGCGCCGGCTCGGCCGGGTCCAGGGGCTCGCCCG
>JBKPRG010000183.1:0-8047 GCA_046765815.1 Actinomycetota bacterium | reverse complement strand
AACGGCCTCTCCTGTCGTCGCGAGCTCGTCGGGGTCGGGCGGCCTCAAGTGGCTCGTCGTCGCGATTGCGGCGTTGACGGCGTGCGCCGTCGCGGCGTTCGCGAGGACGAAGCGCGCGCGCGGCTGACGTTCAGCGCCGCTCCGAGAACACGACGGGCACCGAGAGCGCAAGCGCCGCGAACGCGTAGAAGTAATAGAACTGCATCGTCAGGTAGAACGCGTTCGAGGCGAGCGTGCCGGCAAGCGCCGCCGTGCATCCCCAGGCCAGTGGCCGCACACGCGCGGCGAGCGGGTCGCGCGCCTCGGCGAGCCGGCGGCCGAGCGCGCGGGCGGCGCCGAGCCGGCGGAAGACCCAGAGGATGAAGCCGACAAAGAGCAGCGCGCCGACGACGCCGGTCTCGACGATCAGCGCCACGTAGTACGAGTGCGGTCCCCAGTTCGACTTGCCGGTGACAAACTCGTAGTAGACCGAGAAGGTGTTCAGGCCGAGCCCGAACAGCGGGTCGGTGTGCAGCACATGCGGGATGAAGTCGTAGACCTGGAAGTGCGCGCTCTCGGAGCCGCCGCTCGTCTGCACCCGCGACTTGATGATCGTCGTGAAGAAATCCCGCCGCGAGAGCACGATCGCGACGAGCAGCGCGAGCGCGGCGCCGATCGGCACGAGGAGCTCGGCGCGGCGCAGGTGGCGCCGGTACGGGACGGCGAGGATGAGCGCGCCCACGCCGAGCCCCAGCAGGCCGCTCCGCGACAGCGTCGTCGCCTCGACCACGAGCAGGAAGCCGATCACGAGCATCAGCCACTTACGCCACGGATGGCCCCGCTCGAGGCGCAGGTACAGGGGCGTCAGGACGAGCAGCGGGACGATCAGCATGATCCCGAGGTGATTCGGGTCGCCGGTCAACGCGTTCGGCCGGTAGACGTTGACGCTGTTGATCGAGCCGTAGATGTTGATCTTGCTCGCACCGCCCGTAAGCGGCGAGATCAGGCTGGCATCGAGATTGCCGCCGCGCCGCGCGTCCAGCAGCTGCAGCACGCCGTAGATCGCGTTGAACACGATGCCGGCGCTGAACCAGCCGAGCGTGCGCCAGAAGTAGCGCTGCCCGCGACGCGAGAGCCAGACGACGGCGCAGGCGAGGAACCCGAAGTGGATCAGCCATTTCGTCAGCCCCTTCCCCCACTGGCCGAGCGCGTCTGAGTCCGACAGGTCGTAGTAGCCCGCGAGGTAGACGATCAGGAACGCGGCGAAGAAGCCGACGAGGATCGCCGTCGTGCGCGGCACGCGGAGCCGTGTCGTCGTCACTGCGAACGAGACGAGGAAGAGAATCGCGAGCACGTCCGCCAGCGAGACGTTGCCTGCGATGTTCCAGTGCACCTTCTCGAACGTCACGCAGAAGACGCTCGCGAGGAACAGGAAGCTCGTCATACGCCTCATGCGACACGCTCCAGCAGCCGAGCGAGCTCTTCGACCCGCGACCGCCGCGACACCTTCCGCCGCCACTCCTCGCTCAGCGCGGGCGCGTCAAGCGCGCCGGCATGCCAGCGGCTGTGCAGATCGCGCAGCGCCGCCGCCATCCCGTCGACGTCGTCGGGGGCAACGACCACGCCCGCGCCGGCGTCACGGATCAGCTCTGCGGCCGCTCCCTCCGGCGGCACGGCCGCGAGGATCGGGCGATCGGCGGCGAGATACTCGAACACCTTCCCTGAGAGCACGCCCTTGCCGCGCCCACCGGCCTCGGGGATCAGCAGCAGGAGCGCCTCGGAGTCGCGTTGCAGCTCGAGCGAGCGGCGCCGCGGCGCGTAGGGGATCAGCTCGAGCTGCTCGCCGAAGTCTTGCGCCTCCGCCCACTCGCGGTCGGTGGAGCGGAAGTCGCCGAGGAAGCGCGCCACGACGTCGTCGAGCCCGGACTGCTTGAGCGCGGTGAGGAACGGCCGCGGGTCGCGCTTGCCGAAGAACGACCCCGCGTGCGTGATGCGGAAGCTCGGCGACGAGTGGTGCTCGAGGCCGGCGAAGTCGTCGAAGTCGGAGCCGTTCGCGATCGTGAGCACAGGCCCGCGCGGGTTGCGGGCGCGCATCTCCTCGGCGATCGCGTCCGACACCGCGACGATCGCGTCCGCGGAGCGCGCGACGAGCCGCGCGACGCCGTGCTCACCGAGCTCCTTGCCGCGAACCAGCAGGCTCTCCGCCCGACGATGGGGGTGCGCGACGACCGAGTCACGCAGGTCGGCGACCCACGCCTTGCCGGTCGCCCGCTTCACGGCGGCTCCGATCAGGTGCACCGAGGACGGCGGGGAGGTCGTCAGCACGACGTCGATCCCCTCGCGCTTCACGATCCGGATCGCGGCCGGGATCGCCGTCAGGTTCCAGCTCACGTTCTCGTCGGGCACGAGCAGACGGCGGCCGGCGAGCCGCGCCTGCTTGCCGATCCGCTCGAGGCCCTGCGTGCCGTGGAGCTCCTCGGCCGGCTTACGGCCCTTCGGCCCGAGGTAGCGGGCGCGGTGCACCCACGCGAGCGTCGGCGGCTGCAGCTCGTCGTCGCGGTGGATCCACTTCGGGTCGTCGGGCGCGAGCACGTGCGTCTCGATGCCGAGGCTCGGCAGGTGCGCGGCGAACTTCAGCGGCCGCTGCACGCCGCCGCCTCCCGCCGGCGGGAAGTACATCGTCACGAGGAGGACCTTCACTTCGAGAGAGGGTAAAGACGGCCCGCGCGGATCGCCCACGTCGCGCCGTATCGATTGGCGACGCGGGGGTCGTTGGTCAGGTTCCAGTGGAGCACCGCCCGCGCGCGGCCGTAGGGGTCGTTGGCCTTCGTGTCGGCGACGTGGGAGACCGGCAAGGCGACGACGTAGACCGGCGCCTTCGCCGTCACCCGATAGCTGGTCTGGATCGGCGCAAGCACGATCGCGCCCTTCGGCACGACGGTCCGCAGGCGGTGCACGAGCCTCGGTGAGAGCGCGTGCGCGTCGCTCGAAACGCGCGGGCTCCAGTGCCACACGCCGTGCACGAACACGGGAAACGTGAAGCAGAGCGCGGCTGCCAGGCCGAGACCGTGCCGCTCCGGCAGCGTTCGCCGCCAGAGCGCGCCCGCGACGAGTGCAACGCAGCCGCCGACAAGCGCGATCCACGTCGCCCACGCAGGCCCGCCGTGGCGCAGCCCGTACTCGAAGTCGCCCGGCCAGAGCTTTTGCAGCACGATGCCGGCGACGAGCGCGGCCGGCACCAGCTTCCACGAGCGGACGACGAGCGCGAGCGCGCCGACGAGCGCAAAGGGGAGCGGCGCGAAGCCGGCGACCCGTCGCGCCTGCGAGAGCGAGACCGCGTCGGCGAAGTGCGCGAACAACCAGGGCACCTCCGTCAGGAACAGGATCCCGACCGTTCCGACGAGCACAAAGACGGCCCAGCCGCGGCGCAGCGAGAGCGCGGCGGCGGGCACGAGCAGCAGCGCGGCCACGGCGACGGCGCCGCTCCGGCCGAACACCTCCGGTGCGAGTCGGTAGTGGTGGAGATCCGTGACGACGAGCTGGTCGCCGTAGTGGCGAAGCGCCCGCAGCCGTTCGGCCGGGCCGGGGTCGTGCGAGACGGTCTCGTCGACGATCGGCTTCAGCCAGAGCAGCGCCAATCCCGTCGGAACGACGGCGGCGGCCGCCACGGGCGCCCAGCGGCGCCACTCGGTCGCGCGCACGAGCGCGAAGCCGAGCAGCGGGATCAGCAGGAAGAGCGCGTAGGTCGGGTGCGTCAGCGCGAGTGCGCCGAAGATCGCGGCGGCCGGCAGCCACCGGCGCGTGAAGAACAGCGCAATCGCCGCGGGGACGAGCAGCTGGCGCGCGGCGGTGCCGGGCAGCGAGAGCGTCGCCCACGAGCCGCCGTGACCCGGCCCGAAGCAGAACACCGCAAGCAGGACGGCGAGCAGCGACCAGCCGGCCAAGCGCGAGCCGAAGACGGCGACGCCGGCCTCCCACGCGACGGCACACGCGATCGGTGCGAGCAGCGACGGCGAGTGGCGGAGCGCTACGCCCGGGTCGACGCCCGAGAACCACGACACGAGCGCGAGGAAGCCGTGCCAGAGCGGGAACGCGTAGCCCGGGTGGAGGCCGCCGTCCTTGAACTCGTCGACGGAGCGCAGGTGCAGCGACGTGAGGTCGACGAGCTTCCGCACGCGCGCCTCGTGGAACAGGCCGTCGCCCGTGACGACGCCTTCCACGTGCCAGAGGAACCACCCGAGGACGACACCGTAGAGCCACGCCCCAGAGCCCCACTCCAGGTTCGTGCGCCTGCGCCCTGCGATCAGCGCGCCGACGAAGATCGCCGCCAGCACCCCCACCGCGAGGTGAATGGAGCGGTGCAGCGTGAACACCGCCGTCCATGCGACGAACACCGACGCGAGTGTCCACGCGAGCACAGCCGACGCGCCGCGCTGGCCGAACGCCCGCGCGACCGCCCAGCCGGGCGCGAGGACGCACAGCGTCCCGAACGCGAGGCGCAGGTAGACGATCATTTGGTCAGCAGGTCGCGGGCCTTGCCCGAACGCAGGAAGCGCACGCCCTCCCGATGGTGCTCGCGGCGCAGGACGGCGGCGCGCAGCCGCAGCGACCCCAGCAACAGGCGACGCGCGCGCTCCGCCTCGCGCAGGCTCCGGTGCTTCGCGAACCAGCGCAGGTGGCCGCGCAGGTTCTCGACATAGAGGCGCCCGCCGTGCGACGCGCCGCCAACATGAACGACCTCAGCGCCCGGGTAAAAGCGCACTTTCCAGCCGGCGCGGCGGAAACGCGTCATCCAGTCGGCCTCCTCGCTGAACATGAAGAAGTCCTCGTCGAACAGGCCGACCGCGTCGGCCGCGTCACGCCGGACGAGTAACGCGGCGCCCGAGAGCCAGTCCGCCTCCCGCTCCGACCTGTGGTCGAAGCCACCGACGTACAGCGGATTGAGCAGGTTGCTGCGTGGTGCGAGCTTGCGGATCCCGAGGTACTCGGTCGCGAGGCGCCAGAGCGTGGGCTCGGCGCGCACGGAACGCTGCAGCGTGCCGTCCAGGTTCAGCAGCCTCGGCCCAACGACGGCGGCGTCGGGATGCTCGTCGGCGTACGCGACGAGCTGCGCGAGCCCGTCGCCCACCACCCACGCGTCGGAGTTGAGCAGGAAGAAGTAGCGCCCGGACCCGGCGCGCATGCCGGTGTTGTTGCCGCCGCCCATGCCGCGGTTCTCCTGCTCGATCACCCGCACGTCGGGGTATCGCTCGCGAACGAGCGCGAGCGTCCCGTCGGTGGAGCCATGGTCTACAACGAGCACCTCGATGACAATCACCTCGTGGCCGCGCACGGAGCCGAGACAGCGCTCGATCCACTCGGCGGCGTTCCAGGTGACGACGACGACGGAGACGTCAGCCACTGCGGAGCAGCGGCAACCGCCGGTCGAAGACCTGCTCCCACACGATCACGGCGAGGCCGGGCAAGGCGAGCAGGACCGTCATCACGAAGAAGAGGAAACCGCAGGCGAAGGCGGGATCGGCCGGCACGTCGAGCTTCCCGAGGAAGCTGACGAAGAACGCCTCGCGGACGCCGAGACCGTTGACCGTGAACGGCACGAGCATCACCAGGAAGAGCAGCGGGCCCAGCACGACGTACGGCAGCAGCGAGAGGTGGATGCCGACCGCGCGGCCGCCGGCGTAGATCGCGCCGATTCGCGTCAGCTGCAATCCGACCGTCACGACCGCGACGAGAAGCAGCGTGCCCGCGTGTTCGCGATACCCGTGGATGCCGTCGTAGACCGCGCGCGCCGGGGTCTCGACGCGAAGCCGGCGGGCGAGCGGGACGGCGAACCGGAGCCGGCGACGGACGCTCCGGGAGAAAAACACGATGCCGGCCGCGATCGTCCCGACGACGAAACCGGCCTCGAGCCAGATGTAGACGCCGATCGGGTAGCGGCCGATCGCGAGCAGCAGTCCGATGCCGGCCAGCACGAGCGTCACCGCCGCGCCGATCGCGCGCTCGAGTAGCACCGATCCCGTCACGGGTGTGATCTGCCCCGGGTGCCGCCGGGCCGTCTCGAAGATGCGCGATGCATCGCCGCCGACCCCGGTCGGCAGGATCTGTCCCCAGGCGTACGAGACGAAGTACGCGCGTGTCAGCCAACCGACCGACTCATGCAGGCCGCGAGCCTCGAGGAGTCGCTGCCACCGCCAGGCCTGCGGCGGCACGGTGACGATCGTGAAGAACGCCGACAGGACCAGCCACGGCACGCTCGCGTTGCCGATGATGTCGAACGTCTTGCCGAGGTCGACCTTGTACAGGATGTACGCGACCGCGAGCCCCGAGACGAGCAGCGTCAGCGCGACGCGGAGCGGCCGGCGCATCAGGAGAGGCGCGCGTGGACGCGGCGGACGGCGGCGATCGCGTCCTCGATGTCGTCGTCCGTGTGCGCAGGGGAGAGCGGCAGGGAAAGGACCTCGCGGCCTGCACGCTCGGTCACGGGCAGCTCCGGCTGGTGACTCGCGAGCCGGTCGCGGTACGCGCTGAGCTCGTGTACCGGCAGGAAGTGGATCGACGTGCCGATGTTCTCCTCGGTGAGCGCGCGCTGCACGTCGTCGCGGTCGGCGAACGTGACGCGCACGACGTAGAGGTGGTTCGCGTGCACGTCGCGCGGATCGCGTGCGACGGCGGTGATGCCGTCGAGGTCGGCGAGCCCTTCGTCGTAGAGCTCGAACTGGCGCCGACGGATCTCGGCGTGGCGTTCGACCTTGTCCAGCTGAACGAGCGCGATCGATGCGAGCACATCGCTGAGGTTCGCCTTGTAGCCGGGCACCGCGATGTCGTAGAGCGAGCCGTGACCGCGGCGCATGACTCGCAGGTCGTCGATCGCCTCGGCGAGATCGTCGCGATTGGTCGCGATCAGTCCCCCTTCGCCGGCCGCAATGTTCTTCGTCGCGTAGAGCGAGAAGCACGTCAGGTCGGCGATCGAGCCGACCTTGCGCCCGCGGTAGCGCGACTCGGCGGCGTGCGCGGCATCCTCGACGAGCGGCAGCTCGAGCTCGCGCAGCGGGTCGAGGTCGGCCGGCTGGCCGTACAGGTCGACCGGCAGGATCGCCTTCGTCCGCTCGTTCACCAGCTCGGCAACGCGCGCAGGATCGATGTTCAGCGTGTCGTCAAGCACATCCGCGAACACCGGCGTCGCACCGCAGTGGACGATCACGTTCGCGGTCGCCGGCCAGGTGATCGAGCTGGTGATCACCTCGTCGCCGGGGCCGACGCCGAGCGCGACCAGCGACAGGTGCAGCGCGGCGGTGCCGGAGGAGACGGCCAGGACGTGCCTCGCCTCGAGGAAGTCGCGCATGCGGGCCTCGAGCTCGGCCGTCCGAGGCCCGGTCGTCAGCCAGCCGGAGCGCAGCGTCTCGGCGACCGCGGCGACCTCCTCGTCGGTGATCGCCGGAGGCTGGAACGAGAGGAAGCCGCTGCGCCGCGCCGTCTGCATCCGGGCAAGCGTAGATGGTTCGGCGTTGCGATCTATCTACCCGGCCAGCGCCGGTTCGGAGGCGACGCGGAAGACGATCGCCGCAGCGGCCGCAGCGGCCCGCTCGACCGCCTGCGCCCGTGAGCCGCCGACGACAAGCACCGCCCCCGCACGGTCGGACCCCCGTCGGAGCGGCATGAGCACGTATCCCGGCTCGCGGTAGATGCGGACGCGCGCGACGCCTGCGAGCTGTTCAGGCACGTCGACACCCTCGAGGATCCCCGGCGGCGCGACCAGGAAGCGCGTGACGGCGCCGCCGACCCGGGGTTCGTGCCAAGTTGGCACAAGCGTCGTCCCGAGCGCGGCCTCGAGCGCGAGCCCGTTCAGGTCGACGCCGGTGACGGCCTCGACGAGCTCGGCGTCGTGACCGCCGCCGAGCCGCGCCGCCACCTCGATCACGCGCGGCCCGTCGGCGCCGACGCGGAGCTGCGTGTACGACGGCCCGTCCGTGATACCCAGTGCGGTGAGCGCCGCCGCAACGGTGTCAGAGACCTTTGAGGCGTCTGACACCTGTGTGGGCCAGACGTGTGCCAGCGCGACGCCGTACGC
>JBKPRG010000182.1:0-23783 GCA_046765815.1 Actinomycetota bacterium | reverse complement strand
GTGCCGAGCACGCGGTACCCGCCGCGGCTCTGAACGTCGAGGAGCATCGTGTGTCCGCCGCTCGCGAGGAGGCAGGTGAAGGGCGGCTGGAGATCGGTCGGCTGTAGGTAGAGCGACGCAACGTGGCCGTGCAGGTGGTTGACGGCGTGCAGCGGGAGGCGGCGCGCCCAGGCGAGCGCCTTGGCCGCGGAGACGCCGACGAGCAGGGCGCCGATCAGCCCCGGGTGGGTCGTGACGGCGACCGCGGTGACGTCGTCCAACTCCGCGCCCGCATCGTCGAGTGCCTGCCTGACGACGGGCGTGACGAGCTCCAGGTGGCGGCGCGACGCGACCTCGGGCACGACGCCGCCGAAGCGCGCGTG
Source organism: Actinomycetota bacterium (assembly GCA_046765815.1). Taxonomy (GTDB): domain Bacteria; phylum Actinomycetota; class Thermoleophilia; order Gaiellales; family Gaiellaceae; genus PALSA-600. The sequence continues at coordinate 23,421 of JBKPRG010000182.1, read as the reverse complement.
CAGCTCCGCCTGCGAGGCGACGACATTGGCGCGGATCTCTCCGCCACCTGTGACTAGCGCGGCCGCCGTCTCGTCGCAGGAGGTCTCGATGCCGAGGATCACGACTGCCGGGAATCGCGCCACATGATCAGCGCGTCTTCCCGGTTGTCCGTGTAGTACCCGCGCCGGATCCCGCGCGGCTCGAAGCCCAGCCGCTCGTAGAGCTCGATCGCGGCCTCGTTCGAGATGCGCACCTCGAGCGTGTAGCCCCGGCGTTCGTCGTCCCGCGTCAGCTCGAACAGTCGCTCGAGCAGCCGGCTTGCGACGCCGCGGCGCTGGTGATCGGGATCGACGGCGACGTTCATGATGTGCCAGGCGTCGACGTACCGGGAGTTGATGACGTAGCCGAGGAGCTCGTCGCGCTCGAACGCACCGAGGCAGATCGAGGTCGGCTTGGCGAGCTCGGAAGCGAACATCGAGCGTGACCACGGCGTCGGGTACGCGCGCTGCTCGATCGTCTCGATCGCTTCGAGGTCGACCGCCTCGAGCGAACGGATCTCGAGTGCGATCGCGGTCATACCTGCGGCCTCGCGTCCGGCTCCCGCACGTAGAGCGGCTCGACGAGGTCGGCGTCACCGAAGGAGCCGGCGCGCGCGATCAGGAGCCGAGGGTCGGGGAGGTGCGCCGGGTCCTCGTCCGGCGGAACGGTGGCGCCCTTCTCCTCGAAGAGCGCCCGGTATTTGACCGCGCCGTCACCGACGAGGGTTTGGCCGTCGACGTCGAGCCTCTCCGGGGCGGAAACGATCGGCCCCGTCGTGAACACCTCGCCGCGGCGCGCGTCGATCACGGGCACTCCCACGTCGTAGGCGTCGAGCGTGGATGCGCCTGCGACGGGGACTTCCAGCGCGAGCGCCAGCGAGCGCGCCATCGCAAGCCCGATGCGGATGCTCGTAAAGCTGCCGGGGCCGCGGCCGACGACGATCCGGTCGATCTCGGCGGGATCGCCGACGATCTCGTTCACGGCCTCGAGCAGGTCGCCGGCACGCAGGCGGCGGGCGGTGTCGCCGCGGCTCGTGCCGCAGACCGCGCCGAAGGTCGTGGCGGTGTCAAAGGCCAAGGTTTTCATCACTCGAGATCCGGATCCGGCGGTGGGACTCGTCGACGTGGCTGAGGGTAACCGTCGCCCGCGCTCGGGGGAGCCAGTCGCCGCCGTGCTCGGGCCATTCGACGAAGGCGACGGTGCCGTCGAAGTACGGCTCGAGGTCGCCCCACTCCTCGGAATCGAGGCCGGAGATGCGGTACAGGTCGAGGTGAGCGACGGGCGGTGAAGCGTCGTAGCGGTGGCCGATCGTGAACGTGGGGCTCGAGACGGGCTCGGCGACACCGAGCGCACGGGCGGCGCCGCGAACGAAGGTCGTCTTCCCGGTGCCGAGCTCGCCGGAGACGGTGACGACGTCGCCGGCTTTCAGCCGGCGAGCGAGCTCCGCGCCCAGCGCCTCGGTCTCGGCCGCCGATGCGGTCGTCCGCTCCACGCCGTAATGGTGTCTGACACCCGAAGGTGTCAGACGCTTGTTTCAGAACAGGCCGAGCTGGACGGGCTGTTCGAACCGCGCGGGCGTTGGCTCCGGCTCCGGCGCCGGGACCTCGACCGTGCGGCCGAGGAGCTCCGGAATACGCCGAAAGTCCTCTTCCAAGACGGTGAGCATGCGCGGTGTGTAGAGGGCTGCTGCCGGGTGGAAGATCGGGTACAGCGTCACTTCGTTGCCGCCGAGTGTCACCTGTTGCGGCCGTCCATGGACCTGCGTGATCCCGTTCGGCTTGCCGGACAGCAGCTTTGTCGCGAAGTTGCCGAGCGTTGCGACCAGCTTGGGCTGGATCAGCTCGATTTGGCGGAAGAGGTGCGGTTCGCAGGCTTCGATCTCCTCCGGTTGCGGGTCGCGATTGCCGGGAGGGCGGCATTTCAATGTGTTGCATATGTAGACAACATCACGGGACATCCCGATGCCCGCCAGCAGCTTCGACAGGAGCTGACCGGCCGCGCCCACGAACGGGACGCCCTGCTTGTCCTCGTGGAAGCCGGGCGCCTCGCCGACGAACATCAATTCCGCCGTGGGCGAGCCCGAGCCGAACACGACCTGCGTGCGCGTCTTCGCGAGCGCGCACCGCTCGCAGCCGGCGACCTGGTCGCCGTAGGCGATCAGCGAGAGTTCAGCAGCACCCACAACTGCCGCCGCAACAGCCGCCGCCGAACGAGGCCTGCCCGCCGGCGACACCGTGCGCTGCGAACGACGTGCTGAACTGCTTCGCCACCTTCGTCTTGCCGCAGTCGGGGCAGGCCGGGTCTGGATCAGACATCCCGACGAGCTCCTCGAAGTGGGACTCGCAACTCATGCAGACGTATTCGTAGATCGGCATCCGGGGCAACCCTACCAGGGCATCTTCGCGACCCCGCCGGACGAACCCAGCAGCGCGATCAACCCGTCGCCGAGCGTCTCGCGCCACCAGAAGAAGTCGTGGCCGCCCGAGTACTCCTGGTAGGCGACCTCGTAGCCCGCAGCGCGGAGCGAGTCGCGAAGCGCCGGCGTCGACTCGCACATCAGGCCGTCGAAGCGCCCGACGTCGAGGTACCAGCGCACCGGGAGCCCGCGCGGTACATCGTCCGGGAACCAGCCGGCCTGGACGAGCGCATTCCCGAATACGTCGGGCCGCTGCACGGCGAAGTACGTCGCCGCGAGCCCGCCGAGGCTCGAGCCGGCGACGACGGTGCGCGACGGCGGCGCCTCGAATCCCGACGCCGGCAGCAGGACGTCTGTCGACCAGCGCAGGAAGTCGGGGTTGAGATCCAGGTCGCGCCAGCGACTCTTCGTGTCGAGCGTGTCCGGCAGCACGGCGGCGACGGGCGGGATCAGCCGGTCCGCGATCAGGTTGTCGAGCACGATCGGAGCCGCAGCGAGCGCCGTGTACTGATGCCCGTCGAAGAGCAAGAGCCGCGCAGACGGCTCCGCAGCCGGCGTATACAGCCAGACGCGGCGCCCGTCGATCTCGCGCACGACGACCTCGCCGTGCGGAACGTCACGCTCCACGCTCCACCGCCACGGCCGTGCGTCCGGCAGCTCGAGCAGCGAGGCGACGACCTCGTCGTCGCCGGTGAACTCCAGCCCGGCCGGATAGACGTAGCGGTTCGGGTTCGCCGCGTCCGGCAGCCAGCGCTTCCAGTCGTCCTCGCCATCGAGGCCGAACCAGTAGACGATGCGCGTGTCGGACGGCAGGTCGAGCTGCAGCGACCACTCGCCCTCCTCGTGGCTGAGCTCCGTGTCGCCGAGCATCTCGAGGCTGCCTCGCAGCCGGACACTCCGCGCCCGACCGCGATACCGGAACGTGACCAGCACGCTGGGGTACCCTATCCGTGCCCGGTATCCGACCCGGAACTGGAGCAACGACATGTTCGATGACGTGACCGTGATCGGCGCCGGCCGCGCCGGCTCGACCATCTCAGCTCGCCTGCGCGAGCGCGGCGTCGCGCTGCGCGACAATGCCGGGCTGCGGCTGCTCTGCGTTCCCGACCGTGTGATCGCCGAGGCGGCGCGCTCGATCGAACCCGGCCCGTGGGTCGCGCACGTCTCCGGCGGTACGCCGCTCGCCGCGCTCGACCCGCATTCGAAGCGCTTCTCCGTCCACCCGCTGCAGACGCTCACGACGCGGCGCGGGCCTGAACAGCTCGACGGCGCGTGGGGCGCGATCACGGCCGAGACGCCGGACGCGAACGAACGCGCGCTTTGGCTGGCGGAGACGCTCGGCCTGCGCCCGTTCGCGCTCGCCGACGACGCGCGCGCGCTTTACCACGCGGGTGCCGCGATCGCTTCGAACTTCCTCGTGACGCTGCACCGTGCGGCGGCCGAGCTCTTCGAGCAGGCCGGCGTGCCCTCGGAGGCACTCGTTCCGTTGATGGAGCGGACGATCGAGAACGGCTTCGAGCTGACGGGCCCGATCGCCCGCGGCGACTGGGAGACCGTCGAGCGCCACCTCGCCGCTTTGCGTGGCAGCGACATCGAACCGCTCTACAGCGCACTCGCGGAGGCGACGCGGCCGTGATCGTCGCCCGCTCGATCGAGGAGCTCGACCTGCCGCGCCACATGACGCTCGGTCTCGTGCCGACGATGGGCGCGCTCCACGCCGGCCACGCTGCTCTGTTCGAGGCGGCGCGCGGCGAGTGCGACGTGCTCGTCGCGAGCCTCTTTGTGAATCCGACGCAGTTCTCCGAGACCGGGGACCTTGCCGCCTATCCGCGTGACTTCTCCGCCGACGAGGCAGCCGCGAAGGCAGGCGGCGTCGACGTCCTGTTTGCGCCCTCCGCCGACGAGATGTACCCGCCCGGCTTCGCGACGTGGGTCGACCCCGCGGGCGCCGCCGAGGGCCTCGAGGGCGAGCAGCGCCCGGGCCATTTCCGCGGCGTCGCAACCGTCTGCCTGAAACTCTTCAACATCGTCCGGCCGCACATCGCCTGGTTCGGCCGCAAGGACGCACAGCAGGTCGCGGTGCTGAAGCAGATGGTGCGCGACTTCAACCTCGACGTCGAGATCCGCGTCGTCGACACCGTGCGCGATCCCGACGGACTCGCCCTCTCCTCCCGCAATTCGCGTCTTTCACCGGATCAGCGCCGCCAGGCGCTCGCGATCCCGCGCGCGCTCGAAACGCACGACGCCGATCGCGCACGCGAGATCCTCGCCGCCGCCGGTCTCCACCCCGACTACGTCGCGGTCGCCGACCTCGACGGGCCGACGCTCGCCGTCGCCGCTCGGATCGGCGACACCCGACTCATCGACAACGTCCTGCTGAAAGGAGCCTCATGAGCACCCGCCCGCGCGACCCCGCGCCCGCGACGCCGGCGCCCGGGAAGCTGCCGCTGCCCGAGCTTGCCCAGATGAAGCGGCGCGGCGACAAGATCGTGATGATCACCGCCTACGACGCGCCCGCTGCGCGTATCGCGGACGACGCCGGCGTCGAGCTGATCCTCGTCGGCGACACGGCGGCGATGGTGATGCTCGGCCACTCGTCGACCGTGCCGGTGACGCTCGACGAGATGATCTTCCTCACCCGTGCCGTCACGCGCGCCGCGCGGCATCCGCTCGTCGTCGGCGATCTCCCGTTCGGCACGTACGAGGTCTCCGACGAGCAGGCCGTCGCGAGCTCGATCCGGATGATCAAGGAAGGCGGCGCGGACGTGATCAAGCTCGAAGGCGCCGGCCGGATGGTCTCGCGCGTGCGTGCGATCGCCGACTCGAACATCGGCGTCATGGGCCACGTCGGGCTGACGCCTCAGTCGGCGACGAAGCTCGGCGGCTTCAAGGCGCAGGGCCGGACTGCCGACGCCGCGAAGCGACTCTATGAAGACGCGCTCGCGCTGCAGGAGGCCGGCGCGTTCGCGATCGTGCTCGAGGCTGTGCCTGCGCCGGTCGCAGCGCGCGTGACCGAGGCGCTCGACGTACCGACGATCGGCATCGGCGCAGGAGCAGGGACCGACGGCCAGGTTCTCGTCTGGCACGACATGCTCGGCATGTACGCCGGCCGCACGCCGCGTTTCGTGAAGCGTTACGCCGAGATCGCGACCGAGATCGGCGACGCCGTCGCGCAGTACGCGCACGACGTGCGCACGGGCGCGTTCCCGGAGGACAAACACACGTACGCGATCTCCGACGAGGAGCTGGCGCGGTTCGAGGAGACCCTCACGACGAGGTAATCGCGATCGCGACCAGGCCGGCGACCGCGAGCGTGCTCGCCGCGAGGGCGCGCGGCCACGTCCAGCCGTGCACGGAGCGCACGCCGATCACGAGCAGGACGGCCGACCAGAGCACCGCGGCGAGCAGAATCGCGCCGAACACGTGCGCTCCTCGCCCGCCGTCGTGGCCGCCGCTGCGAAACGCATCCTCGCCGTAGAGCGCGAGCTTCACGGGCCAGGCGACGAGTGTTAGGACGATCGGCACCGCCGCGAACGCAAGCACCTGGCGCGAGCGACGGTACGACCCCTGCGAGCCGGCCGCCTTTGCGCCGATGTGCAGCAGCGCGCCGCCGAACCAGTAGACAAACGTCCCGTAGAGCCCGCCGCCGAGAAACGCCCAGATCGCGACGAGTAGCCCGTCGTAGTCGTGGTCGTCGAGGAGGTGCCCGGCCGTGCGGCTCGCGAGCGCGCCGGCGATGCCGGCGAGGATGACGATCGCCAGCACGGGCTCGGAGCGGTCGCTCAGCGACTCGGAGTCGGTATCGCGCAGCGCGACAAACACCGGCCGCGGCCGCTGGAGCACGAGCAGCGTTCGCAGCCACCAGTCGCGCATGAGCGCTCAGCCTAGATGCCGGGCTATTCGAACCTCGGCTCCTGTTGACGGTCAGTTGTTGAGCGTCACGACCTGGCCGTCGTGGCAGCGGTAGACGACCTGCCCGAGGAGGCCGCCCCGTTGCGCGACCGGGTCCTTGCCGTCGCGGCAGATGGTGGAGTTGTGACCGAAGTACGCCGCCGCAATGCCCGCCGCGAAGACCGCTGCGCAGACCACCGCGATCAAGGTCAGGACGGCACGCCGGCTGTGCCAATTCACGCCGCGGCGACCGCTGTGCGGTCGAGCAGCTGGCGCAGGAACCCGCCGGTGTACGACTCGCGCACGGCCGCGACCTCTTCCGGCGTGCCGACGGCGACGATCTCGCCGCCCGCTTCCCCGCCTTCCGGCCCAAGGTCGACGAGATAGTCCGCCTGCTTGATCACGTCGAGGTTGTGCTCGATCACGAGCACCGTGTTGCCACCGTCGACCAGCCGCTGCAGCACCTCGAGCAGCTTCTCGATGTCGGCGAAGTGGAGCCCCGTCGTCGGCTCGTCGAGGATGTACAGCGTCTTCCCGGTCGCGACCTTCGACAGCTCGGCGGCGAGCTTCACGCGCTGCGCCTCGCCGCCCGACAGCGTCGTCGCCGGCTGGCCGAGCGTCATGTAGTCGAGCCCGACGTCGTGCAGGGTCTGCAGGCGGCGCGCGATCTTCGGGATCTTGGAGAAGAACCGGAGCGCCTCCTCGACCGACATCTCGAGCACGTCGGAGATCGTCTTCCCCTTGAACCGGACCTCGAGCGTCTCGCGGTTGTACCGCTTCCCCTTGCACGTCTCGCACGGCACGTACACGTCCGGCAGGAAGTGCATCTCGATCTTGATCTGGCCGTCGCCCTTGCACGTCTCGCAGCGCCCGCCCTTGACGTTGAACGAGAAGCGGCCCGGCTTGTACCCGCGCACCTTCGCGTCGGGCGTCAGCGAGTACAGCTCACGGATGTGCGTGAAGAGATCGGTGTACGTCGCCGGGTTCGACCGCGGCGTGCGGCCGATCGGGCGCTGGTCGATCTCGATCACCTTGTCGAACGCCTCAATCCCCTCCACGCCCGCGTGCGCGCCGGGCCGCGTGCGCGTCCTCGAGAGCGTGTTCGCGAGCGCCTTGTAGACGATCTCGTTGACGAGCGTCGACTTGCCCGAGCCCGACACGCCGGTCACGGCGATGAACTTGCCGACGGGGAAGTCGACGTCGATGCCCTTCAGGTTGTGCTCGGCGGCACCGAGCACCGTGAACCAGCCGTAGTCCTCGTGGCGGCGCTCCGGCACTGCGATCGACCGGGTGCCGGCGAGGAACTGCCCCGTCACCGACCGCTTCACGCGCTGCACCTTCGACGCGACGCCTTCCGCGACGACGTGTCCGCCGTGCTCGCCCGCGCCGGGGCCCATGTCGACCAGCCAGTCCGAGCTCCGCATCATCTGCTCGTCGTGCTCGACGACCACGACCGTGTTCCCGAGGTCGCGCAGCCGCTCGAGCGTGCCGATCAGCTTGTTGTTGTCGCGCTGGTGGAGGCCGATCGACGGCTCGTCGAGGATGTAGAGGACGCCGACGAGCTGCGAGCCGATCTGCGTCGCGAGCCGCAACCGCTGGGCCTCGCCGCCCGAAAGTGTCGCCGACGCGCGGTCGAGGTTGAGGTAGCCAACGCCGACGTCGTCGAGGAACGTCAGCCGCTCGCGGATCTCTTTGACGATCCGCGCGCCGATGAGCTTCTCGGTGTCGGTCAGCTCGAGCCCGTCGAGGAACTCGAGCGCGCGCGTGATCGACATCTTTGTGAACTGGTGGATGTTGCGCTCGCCGACCGTGACCGCGAGCACCTCCGGCTTCAAGCGCGCTCCCTTGCACACCGGGCACGGCCGGAACGACATGTACTCCTCGATCCGCTCCCGCTGCGTCGACGAGTCCGTCTCGCGATACCGCCGCTCGAGCGACGAGACGATGCCCTCGAAGTCGACCATGTACGAGCGCCGGCGCCCCATCCGGTTCCGGTACTGCACGTACACCTTGTCGCCGCCCGTCCCGTAGAGGAAGTAGTCCTGCTGGTCGGTCGTCAGCTCGCGCCACGGGGCGTCGGTCGGGATCTCGTACCGGTCGGCGATCGCCTGGATCACCGACTCGTAATAGCCCGTGCCGCCGACCGACCACGGCACCAGCGCGCCGTCGTCGATCGACAGCGACGCATCGGGTACGAGCAGGTCGGGATCGATCTCCTGCTGTGCTCCGAGACCCGTGCACCGCGGGCACGCGCCATGCGGTGAGTTGAACGAGAAGATGCGCGGCTGCAGCTCCGGCAGTGAGACGCCGTGCTCGGGGCAGGCGAAGTTCTGGGAGTACGTCGTCGGCTCACCGTCGTCAACCCGATCGACGACGACGAGCCCCTCCGCCAGCGCCGCCGCAGTCTCGACTGACTGTGTGAGCCGCGTGCGCAGATCCTCTTTCATGATCAGCCGGTCGACGACGACTTCGATCGTGTGCTTGAACTTCTTGTCGAGCGTCGGCGGGTCCTCGAGCGTGTGCTGGTCGCCGTCGACCTTGACGCGCGTGAAGCCCTCGTTGCGCAGCTCCTCGAAGAGGTCGCGATACTCGCCTTTGCGATCGCGCACGACCGGCGCGTTGACCGTGAAGCGCGTTCCCTCGGGCAGCGTCAGGATCTGCTCGACGATCGAGTCGATCGACTGGCCCGAGATCGGCCGCCCGCAGACGGGGCAGTGCGGCCGCCCCACCCGCGCGTAGAGCAGGCGCAGGTAGTCGTAGATCTCCGTCACCGTGCCGACCGTCGAGCGCGGGTTCCGCGACGTCGTCTTCTGGTCGATCGAGATCGCCGGGCTCAGCCCTTCGATCGAGTCGACGTCGGGCTTCTCCATCATCTGCAGGAACTGGCGCGCGTACGCCGACAGCGACTCGACGTAGCGACGCTGCCCCTCGGCGTAGATCGTGTCGAACGCAAGGCTCGACTTGCCGGAGCCGGAGAGCCCGGTGATGCAGATGAGGGCATTCCGCGGGAGCCGGACCGTGATGTCCTTCAGGTTGTGCTCCCGGGCGCCGTGGACGATCAGCTCGTCGGCTGCCATGGGAGCGCCATTGTATCTACCGAACGTCTGTTCGTACAGCCCGCTCGCCGGCAGCGCCGCTCGCGTCGCGTAGACGGCCGCGCGATACTCAGCCGGTGACGGTCAGGGGTCGTGAGCTGCGGATCGTCGCCGGCGCGATCGCCGTCTCCGCCCTCGGCGACTGGGTGGCCGTGCTTGCCCTCGCCGTGCGCGCCAACGAGATGTGGAAGGGGTTCGGCGTGTCGGCGGTCCTGATCGCGCTCTGGTCGCCGATCGTCGTGCTCGCCGGCCACGTCGGACTCGTCGTCGACCGCTTCGAGACGCGCGCCGTCGCGATCCTGGCGTCGCTCTTCCAGTGCGCGGTCGTCGCTGTCCTCGCGTTCGCGACCGGCTCGATCTACGCCATCCTCGGCCTCACGCTGCTGCTCGGCGTCGGCGCGGCCGTCGGCCAGTCGGCCGAGTTCGCGCTGGTGCCGCTGCTCGCCGGCCCGCGCACGATCGGCAGGGCAAACGGGCTCGTCGAGTCGGCACGCGGCGTCGGCTTTGCCCTCGGCCCGGCGGCGGGCGGCGCGCTGGCCGCGGGGGCAGGGACGAAGGTCGCGCTGCTCATCGACGCGGCATCGTTCCTGCTGATCGCGCTCGCGCTCCTGTCCATCCCGGTCCGGCGACACGCCGTGCTCGTCGAAGGCGCCGCTCTCCGGGCGCGCGACGGCCTGGCGCTCCTCTTCACCGAGCGAGGCCTCAGGACAGCAATGCTGGCGGGGGCTGCCACGCTCGTCTTCATGTCCGCGTCGATCCCGGGTGACTTCGCGTACACGACCGACGACCTCCACAAGACGGCGCTCGCGCTCGGACTGGTGATCACCGTCTGGGCGCTCGGGATGATCGCCGCCTCCAACCTGCTCGCGCCGCTCGTGCCTGCGCATGCCGTCGCTCTGGTGGCGCTGCTGGCGGCGTCGACCCAGGGCTTCTCGAAGTTTCTCGCCCCGTTCTGGATGGTCTATCCGTTCATGGTCGGCTGCTACGTCTTCGGCGGCGTCGGCCACGGCGTCAAGAACACGCTTTTCCGCACGCTCATCCACCAGCAGGTCGAGCCTGCGCGGCACGGGCAGGCGTTCGCGGCTTACAACGGGCTGCGCAACGGCGCCGAGCTGATCGCGCTGGCGTTCGGCGGCGCGCTCGTTGCGGGGATCGGCGGCGCGGGGACACTGTGGCTCGCCGGCGGTGCCGCCGGGCTCGCCGGGCTCGGAGGTGCGCTTCTCCTGGCAGGCCGCAGTCAGGCCGCTGAGGCCGCCGCGGCGAAAGCGTCGTAGGTCTCGTCGCCGAAGAGCACGAAGCGCACGAGGTCGAGCCGGTGGCCCCGTACCGAACGGATCGCGACCGGCGCCGCCAGCTCCGCTGGGTAGCCGTAGATCCCGCACGAGATCGCCGGGAACGCGATCGAGCGCGCGCCGAGCTCCTCCGCCACCTCGACCGCACGGAGGTGACAGGACGCGAGCAGCTCCGGCTCCCCGTGCTCGCCGCCGTGCCACACCGGGCCGACTGTGTGGATCACCCACCGCGCGGGCAGCCGGCCGGCTGTCGTCGCCTTTGCGTCGCCGACGTCGCAGCCGCCAAGCAGACGGCACTCCTCGAGGATCGCCGGCCCGCCCGCGCGGTGGATCGCGCCGTCCACGCCCCCGCCGCCGAGCAGGCTCGAGTTCGCGGCGTTGACGATCGCGTCGACGGCCTGCGCCGTGATGTCGCCGCGAACGACCTCGATCAAGCCTTACGCCAGCGGCCGAAGATGAGGCCGCCGAGGGTGAAGCCGAGCCCGAACGTGCCGACCGCGAAGCCGCCGATCGCGACGCCCTTGCGCCAGGCCGACAGCCGCTGCCAGCGCCCGAGCGCTTCCTGCTCCTCCTCGGTCAGCGGCTCGCCGCGGCGCTGCTTCCTCAGCGCGCCGCCCGCGCGCAGACCGAGATAGAGGTCGTCGAAGATTTCTGCCGACTGCTCGTCAGCCATCTCAGTCACTGTATAGCCTGCGTCGGCGGTGTCCGCGCGCATCCTTCACGTCTCGGACCTGCACGTGGGCGCCCGCGACGATCCGGTGCTGGAGCACGCGGTGGGCACCCTGATCGAGCGGACGGCTCCCGGCCTGGTCGTGGCGAGCGGCGATTTGACGCATCGAGGCCGCGGCGGCGAGCACGAACGCGCCGCAGCGTTCCTGCGCGGCCTCGGCGTCGACGTCCTCGCGGTGCCCGGCAACCACGACATCCCGCACGCGTTCCCGGCGCGGTTCGCGTCGCCGTGGCGCGAGTTCGAAGCCCGCTGGCAGACGGTCGAGCCGACGTACGAGACGCCGGAGCTGCACGTCGTCGGCGTCAACTCGGTAAGACCGTGGCGACACCAGTCCGGCGGTGTCAGCGACCGCCAGCTCGAGCATGCCGAGTCGCGGCTGCGCGAGGCTCGCGAAGGGGCGCTCCGCGTCGTCGTCCTCCACCACCAGCTGATCGGCGCGCCGTGGCGCTCGCGGAAACGCCCGGTTGCCCGGCGCAACCACGTGCTCGCGCGTCTCGTCGACTCGGGCGCGGAGCTGATCCTCGGCGGCCACATCCACCAGGGCGCCGTCGCCGAGCGGCACGAGTTCGAAGTGATGGTCGACCACGCGCGCGGTGTCGTCGTCTCGATCGCCCCCGGCCTCGGCCAGCCGCGACCGAACCGCCGCGGCGAGGCCCGCGGCTGCGTCCTCTACCGGGCCGACGAGCGCACGCTCACCGCCGAGACCTACATCTGGCGCGCGGACGACTGGGGGCTGACGGCCGTCCGGACGTTCCCGCGCGGCCGCGAGCCCCTCGTCGTCGAGAGTCACTAGATCGGGCGCGGAGTCCTGCCCGCCATCACACGGCCGTAGACCGCGGTCAGGACGACCGCGATCACAACACCGATCACGAAGCCCCAGAAGCCGCCCGCGATCAGGCCGCCGATGATGAGCGAGATGACGCCGAGCACGATCGTGACGATCCAGCCCATCGGGTCGGGACCCGGGTGGAACAGCCGCCCGAGCGCACCGACGATGGCGCCCACGATGATCAACCAGACCCAGTGCATGGGCCTGATCTAACCCCGTTTACCGACGAGGAAACTTATCGCTCCGCTAACGCGCGGCGCTTTTCGGCGAGCTCGTCGTCATCGATCAGGCCGGCGCGGTGGAGCTCCTGCAGCATCGCCTCGAGCCTCGCCTGCTCGATTCGCTGCGGATCGGGCCGCAGGTTGTCCGGATCGATGCCGATGGTCTTCAGCCGCTCCCGTTGCTGCTCGACACCGAGGCCGCGCTCGGGGAAGGCGTACGCTCCCGGTCCGAAGAGCGGCCGCTGCTGGATGAACCGCCGGTAGGCCGCGACCAGGGCGATCGCGACGGCGAAGGAGGTGAACGAGATCACGTAACCGTCGTCGTTGGAGATCGCCTTGCCGAAGACGGCGCCGACGATCGAGCCCGTCAGGCCGATCGCGATCGTGAGCCAGATCGGCATCGGATCGGGCCCCGGGATCGCGAGGCGCGCGAGCGCGCCCGTCACGAACCCTGAGATGAGGATCGCAAGGACGAACCCGAGGCTCATGCGGTCGCCTCCGCGAGGGCATTCAGGTCGCGCCGCAGCTCCTTCAGCTCGTCGCGCAGCTTGGCGGCGTACTCGAAGCGAAGCTCCTCGGCCGCCTGGAACATCTCCTCCTCCAGCGTGATGACGAGCTTCTCGAGCTCCTCGCGCGACATGCCCTCGACTTTGTCGGCACCGCGGCGGCGGCGCGAGCTCGGCACGTGCGGCTGCTCGAGCGACAGGAACTCGGCGATGTCGGAGACGCCCTTGACGATCGAGAGCGGCTTCGTCCCGTGCTCCTCGTTGTAGGCAAGCTGGACGCTGCGGCGGCGGTTCGTCTCGTCGAGTGCGCCCTTGATCGCCTCGGTGAGCTTGTCGGCGTACATCAGCACGCGCCCATTCACGTGCCGCGCGGCGCGGCCGATCGTCTGCACCAGCGCCGTGCGCCCGCGGAGGAAGCCTTCCTTGTCGGCGTCGAGGATCGCGACGAGCGAGACCTCAGGCAGGTCAAGTCCTTCTCGGAGCAGGTTGACGCCGACGAGCACGTCGTACTCGCCGAGCCGCAGCTCGCGGATGATCTGGATGCGCTCGAGCGTGTCGACCTCCGAATGGAGGTAACGAGCCTTCACCCCCGCTTCGAGCAGGTAGTCGGTGAGGTCCTCGGACATCTTCTTGGTGAGCGTGGTGACGAGCACCCGCTCGCCGACGTCCTCGCGGCGGCGGATTTCGTTCAGGAGATCGTCGATCTGGTTCCGCGTCGGCCGCAGCTCGACCTCCGGGTCGACGAGGTACGTCGGCCTGATCAGCTGCTCGGCGACGCGCGTCGACTGCCGCAGCTCCCACGCGCCCGGCGTCGCGGAGACGAACACCATTTGCGGGACCTTCGAGAGGAACTCGTCGAAGCGCAGCGGGCGGTTGTCGAGCGCCGACGGGAGCCGGAAGCCGTAGTCGACAAGCGTCTGCTTGCGCGAGCGGTCGCCTTCGTACATGCCGCCGATCTGCGGCACCGTCTGGTGCGACTCGTCGACGAAGATGACGAAGTCGTCCGGGAAGTAGTCGAGCAGCGTGAAGGGGTGCGACCCGGGCGGACGACCCTCGAGGATCCGCGAGTAGTTCTCGATCCCGTTGCAGAAGCCGAGCTCCTGCAAGAGCTCGAGGTCGTACTCCGTGCGCTGCCGGATGCGGTGCGCCTCCAGCATCCGCCCTTCCTCCTCGAACCGCTTCACCTGCTGCTCGAGCTCGGATCTGATGTCGGAGACGGCACGTTCGACGGTCGGTTTCGACGTCACGTACTCGGTGGCAGGCCAGATCGCGAGGTTGTCGAGCTTGGAGTAGACCTCGCCGCTGAGCGGGTCGAAGTGCGTGATCTGCTCCACCTCGTCGCCGAAGAAGGAGATGCGGTAGGCGGTCTCGATGTTGGCCGGCTGCACCTCGAGCGTGTCGCCCTTGACCCGGAAGCGCCCGCGGCCCAGGACGGTGTCGTTGCGCACGTACTGCGACTCGATCAGCTTGCGCAGCACCGCGTCGCGGTCGAACTCGGTGCCGACCTCGAGATAGAGCAGCCGCTCGCGCCACTCCTCAGGCGAGCCGAGCCCGTAGATGCACGAGACCGAGGCGACCACAATCACGTCCTTGCGCGTGAACAGCGACGAGGTCGCGGACAGGCGCAGGCGGGCGATGTCGTCGTTCTGCGAGGAGTCCTTCTCGATGTAGAGGTCGGCCTGCGGGACGTACGCCTCGGGCTGGTAGTAGTCGTAGTAGGAGACGAAATACTCGACCGCGTTGCCCGGGAAGAACTCGCGGAACTCGTTGCACAGCTGCGCGGCCAGCGTCTTGTTGTGCGCGATCACCAGCGTCGGCTTCTGGACCTGCTCGATGATCCACGCCATCGTCGCCGTCTTGCCCGTGCCGGTGGCGCCGAGCAGCGTCTGGTAGCGCTCACCCGCGCGGAGCCCGTCCGCGAGCGCGGCGATCGCCTCCGGCTGGTCGCCGGTCGGGACGTACGCCGAGGACGTTTGCAGCGGTGGCACAAGAAAAGGGTACTGGCCCGGATCCGCTCAGCGAACCGGCCGCGACAAGGCACCAATCAGGAATTCCGGCCGCGGCTCTGGGTACCCTGGCGCGCGTGCGCCGGGTCGGACTCGCCGTTGTCGCGGCATTCACGCTTGCCGCGCCTGCGCACGCCGCCACCCTGTCGGTCGCCCCGAGCCTCTTCTCGCCGCGCCACGCGACCCTCACCGTCTCGGCGCACCTGACCGTTCCTCGGCAGGTCGGCGTGAGTCTCGTCACCCGCGGCGGCAAGCGGATCGGCTGGATCGTCCCACCGGCTCGGCGGACAATCCTCGAGACCGGCTGGAACGGGCGCATCGCCGGCAAGCGCGTGCCCGACGGGACCTATCTCGTCAAGCTCGTCTATCGCTCGTCGGTGCTCGCGACGACCACCCTGCGGATCGACTCACACCCGCCGCAGCTGCTGAACCTGCACGCCGACAACGGCTCGACGCCGTTCGCGCGGGACGGGAAGCTCCTGACAACGGTCAGCCCGAACGGCGACGGGTTCCGCGACAAGGCCAACGTCGACTTCTTCCTCGACGAGCCGGCGACGGTGACGATGGACGTGACGCGGACCGTCAAGGTCCCGCACGTCCTTTACACGGTGACGGCGAAGCTCGAGCGAGGCGCCCAGACGATGACATGGACGCCGGCGCCGACCACGAATCCGCGCACGTTCCTGATCAGCATGACATCCGTCGACGCTGCCGGGAACAAAGTCGTGTACGGCGCGACGAACGCGTTCGTCGGCCGCTACCCGAAGGGGATCGTCGTGCGCGTGCAGGGCATCGACGCGGGCTTCGGCCAGCCGAGCTATGCGCCGGGTGACGTCGGGCACATCCGGGTCGCGACCGACGAGCCCTCGCTGCAGTACAAGGTGATGCACGCGGGGCCGGAGCAGGTGATCACCTACGCGGACAACCAACTGGCCGGCGTCGACGTCGGGCTGCCGCCGGTAACCGTGGACTGGTCGCCGTGGCGGAACAGGCCGCACACGATCTGGTTCCGGATCCCGAACGTTCCGAGCGGGCTCTACTACCTCCAGTTCGGCGGGCCGGACGGGCGCATCGGCTACGCGCCGTTCGTGGTGCGGCCCGCGGTGCTCGGGACGACCAGCCGCGTGCTGGTGATCCTGCCGACGAACACCTGGCAGGCCTACAACTTCCAGGACGCCGACGGCAACGGCTACGGCGACACGTGGTATGCCGGGCCGCCGAACCGCTTCGTCGACCTCTCGCGCACGTACATCGCGCGCGGCGTGCCCCCTCGCTTCTACCGCTACGACCTGCCGTTCCTGCACTGGTTCTACTGGTCGGGCAAGAGCGCGGAGTTCATCTCGGATTCCGACTTCGACCTCATCCCGTCCGGCGACGACCTCTTCAAGGCGTACGACCTGATCGTCTTCGAGGGCCACGAGGAGTACGTGAACTCGCACGAGTACGACCTGATCACACGGTTCCGCGACCTCGGCGGGAACCTGATGTTCCTGTCCGCCAACAACTTCTTCTGGAAGGTCGACAAGGTCGGGCAGCGGCTGCAGAAGATCGGCGAGTGGCGCGACGCCGGGCGTCCGGAGGCGGCGCTGATCGGTGTTCAGTATCGCGCGAACGACGACGGGAGGAAGCGCGGGCTCTACGCCTTGCAGAACACGGCCGCGGCCCCTTGGCTGTGGGACGGCACGGGCCTGGGCGAAGGCTCGACGTTCGGGCAATTCGTCGGCGGCTACGGCATCGAGATCGACGCGACCTCGCCGGTTTCGCCGCCGGGGACACTTGTGGTCGCGCAGATCCCAGATCTGTTCGGCGCCGGCGTCACCGCGCAGATGTCGTACTACGAGACGGTCGCGGGCGCGAAGGTGTTCGCCGCGGGCTCGCTCAACTTCGGTGGCTCGGCCACGTTCTGGCCCGTGAAGCGAGTGCTCGACAACCTCTGGGCGCGGCTGAGCCAGCCGTGAAAACCTGCTGGTGTCTGACACTTTGAAAGAGGTGTCAGACACTGATTTGGAGCGCGGGCGTCGCCCGCGCGCTGTTCGCTAGTCGCCCCAGTCGAAGTCGCGCGAACGCGACCAGAGGCTCTCGTCGGAGCGCTCTTCGGACTCCGAGTCGACGGCGGGATGGGCCTCCGTCGGCTGCTCCAGCGGCTCCTCGCGATCCGCGAACAGCGCGTCCGTCGTCGGCCAGTCAAGCGAGGTCGTGTGCGACTCGATGCTCGGCAGACCGTCCTGCGTATCCTCGATCCGCGCCTGCTCCTCGGTCTTGAAGAGCGGATGGTTCTCGAACGGATCGTCCGACATGTACTTGCCGAGCGGCATCTCGTGTTCGAGGGCCGAGTTCCGCCGCTTCAGCTCAAGGTGCTCCTGAATCACTTTCGCGAACATCGACGGCGTGTCGACCGCCATGAAATCCTCCTGCTCTGATGCCGTTTTGCTCCTCGGAGGGGGCAGTCTAGACGATCTCGGGCGCGGTGACGACCACGCGGTTCTTGCCGCTGCGCTTGGCGTCGTAGAGCGCCGAATCGGCCGCCGCGATCAGCTCGCCGAGCTCGACGCCGTCCGAGGCGGCGGCCAGTCCGAAGCTCGCCGTGAGCCGAACCTCCTGGCCGTCCGGAGCAACGAGCACCTCGCTCGCCACGAGCCGGCGAACGAGCTCGGCCAGCCGCGCGCCTCCCTCCGAGGTCGTGCCGGGCAGCACGATCGCGAACTCGTCACCGCCCCAGCGGCCGGCGACGTCGCCCTGGCGAACGGTCGCCCGCAGCGCACCCGCGACTCGGCAGAGCACTTCGTCGCCGAACAGGTGTCCCCAGCGGTCGTTGAGATCCTTGAACCCGTCGAGATCGAAGAAGACCACGCACACATCCCCGCCGAAGCGCTTGACGCGTGCCAGCTCGAAACGGACCGTGTCCTCGAGGCTGCGCCTGTTCGCGAGACCCGTGAGGCTGTCGACGAGCGCCTGCTGCTGGACGAGCCGGTGCAGCTGCGCGTTGTCGAGGGCGACGACAGCCTGCGAGGCAAGCGCCCGCGCGGTCTCGATCTGGTCGACGTCGAACGACGCGGCGACGAGCACGAGGTGGCCGAAGTCCGCTGAGCCGGTGCGCAGCGGAAACGCGATCCGCTCTCCGGGGCCGTCCGGGTCGCCGATTCGCACGGGCTCGGCGTGCGGCACGGTCACGATCGCGCCGTCCGCGCGCACCGCCTCGGCTGCCGACTCGGCCACGACGCGCAGCAGCTCGCGCGAGTCGTGGGTGGCGACGAGCGCCTCGCCGAGCCGTGCGATCGCCTCGCGCACACGCGCGCGCTCCGTCTCGATCTCGATCAGCCGTTGCTCGAGCTGTGCCGCCATGTCGTTGAACGCGCGGCCGAGCTGTGCGAACTCGTCGTGCCCCGGAACCTCGACGCGCTCGGAGAACCGGCCTTGCGCCACCGCCTCGGCCGCGTCGCGCAGCCGTCGCAGCGTGTGCACGATCGAGCGGCCGAGAAGGTACGCGACGGCCGCGAAGAGCACGAGCGATCCGAGCAGCGCCGTGGCGATGCCACGCTCCGACGACCGGGCGCGAGCGTCGATTGCGCTCTGAGGTGCGAGCGCCACAAAGGAGAGACCGTCGGGGCTCGGCAGGTAGGCCGTGCTGAGGCCGCGGAAGAGAACGCCGCCGACGCCGACGCGGGCCGCCTGGCCCGGCCGGAGCGAGATCGGATCCCCGACTCCCATGCCGGTGATGATGCGGCCGTTACGGACCGCGACGAGCAGGTCGCCCCGGGGGAGGGACTCGCCCAGCGACTTGAGCAGGGGGCGGTCGATGGGAACGCCGATCGAGACCTTGCCCAGGACACCGGTCCGGTCGACGACGTTGACGCTGCGAACCGCAGCCGGCGCACCCGTCGAGCCGACGTCGAACCCCCGCCCTTCCACTTCGCCGCCGTCGATCGGCGCGATGAGGCGCGCGATCGTGATCGTGTCGCGACGGCGGAGCGCCCGCTGCATCACCGGGCTGCGGGCGAGGCGGCCAGCCGCGGCCGTGGCCCGCTCGAGGCGCATCCCGTAACCGGTGACGGCGCCGCGGAGGGCGGACTCGAGGCTGCCGTCGACCCGTCGCGCCTCGCCTCGCTTGGCGAGCGCGTCGTACCCGTAGAGGGAGATCCCGAGCGGAATTAGCGCAAGGAGCGCAAACCAAAGAACGAGCTTGAGCTTAAAACTCCCCTTCACGGCCTCAAGCCCCCGGCGGCGGCTGCCGATACGACATCTAGCAGTCGTAGTCGGCTAGATCGGGGCAATACATGAGGTTTTTGTGGGGGTACGGTGCCGTCGCCGCCCTGACGCTCGCTGTGAGCGTCGGGCTCCTCGACGTCCCCTCACGCGTGCTCGGCCGTGCCGACGTGCCTTCGAGCCCCATCACCCTGCCTGCCGCGCTCGCCGCCCCGTCCGCCGTCGTCGTCGCAACTCCCCCGCCCGCGCCCCACCGCGTCCATCACGTCGTCCGCCCGCAACCGCAGGCGGGCGTCGCCGAACTCGCGGGCGTCGTCGTGCCGGCCCCTCTCCCTCGCCGGCCGGCGACGCCCGCGACGGTGACGCACGTCATCACGCCGGAGCCGAAGAAGCCGCCCGCCACGAAGGCGCCCGCCCCGGCGCCCAAGCCGGCACCGGCTCCGAAGCCCGCCCCCAAGCCCGCGCCGACCCCGACGCCCGCGCCCACACCCGAGCCGACGCCTGCACCCGAGCCGACGCCGGCACCGACACCGACGCCTGCCCCTCAGCCGACCACGTCGGACACGGGTTCGAAGCCGGGCTGGGGCTGCGGGGACAAGAACCACGACCACTCGGGGCCGCCCGGGCACAACGGTTCGGACCCCTGCTGACGACGCTCGATCGGCAAGATGTGCGGATGCCGAAACGCCGCCTCCGCCCGGTCGGTACCGCCCTGGTGCTGTGGCGCGTCTGGCGCCGCCTCCCGGCGACCCAGCGCCGCTGGGTCGGCCGCCAGGTACGCAAGCACGGCCCGCGCATCGCCAAAGAGGCGGTCGCGCGGCGTCGGAACCGCCCGCGTTAGTCGATTACAGACCGAACGCTGCGCGCGCGATGCGGTCTTGCTCGATGCCGTGCGCCGTGGGATAGCCCTCGGACGGGCTCGCCCGCCACGGCCGACCGACGTAGCGGAGCTTGACGCCTGCCGCCGCCTCCTCGAGGCGGTGCCGGAGCGAGCGCCACGGCCCCATGTTCTGCGGCTCCTCCTGGGCCCAGACGATCTCCTCGAGGCTCGGGTAGGACGCGATCAGCGCGGCCGCGGCCTCGGTCGGGAACGGGTAGAGCTGCTCGAGACGGGCGAGCGCGACCCCCTCGGCGCGGCCCTCGTGCCCAGCCAGGTCGTAGTAGACCTTGCCGGCGCAGAGGACGAGCCGGCGGACGGCGCTCTTGTCGCCCGCGGCCGGATCGTCGAGCACCGGCTGGAAGCTGCCGTTGGCCAGGTCCTCCGGTGACGACGACGCATCCTTCAGGCGCAGCAGTCCCTTCGGCGTCATCACGACGAGCGGACGCGCCGTGGGGTCGAGCGCCTGCCGCCGCAGCAGGTGGAAGTACTGGGCCGCGGTCGTGCAGTTGACGACGCGGATGTTCTCCTGCGCACCGAGCTGCAGGAACCGCTCGAGCCGGGCGCTCGAGTGCTCCGGCCCGTTGCCCTCGTAGCCGTGCGGCAGCAGGAGCGTGAGCCGCGAGGTCTCGCGCCACTTCGACAAGCCGGACGAGATGAACTGGTCGATCACGATCTGCGCGCCGTTGGCGAAGTCGCCGTACTGGGCCTCCCAGAGGACGAGCGCCTCCGGCGCCGCGGCCGAGTAGCCGTACTCGAATCCCATGCACGCGTACTCGGAAAGCGGCGAGTTGTAGACCTCGAACGACGCCTGTTGCCCGTCGACGTGCTGCATCGGCGTGAAGGTCTCGCCGGTCTGGGCGTCGTGGAGCACCAGGTGGCGCTGCGCGAACGTCCCTCGCTGGGTGTCCTGCCCTGTCAGCCGCACCGGGATGCCCTCGACGATGAGCGACGCAAAGGCAAGGGACTCGGCCTGCCCCCAGTCGATACCGCCCTCGGCGATCGCGCTCCGACGGCGCTCGAGCTGGCGCGCGAGCTTCGGATGGACGGTGAAGTCGTCGGGCGTGCGCAGGAGCTGATCCGTCAGCTCCGCGAGCCGTTCCTTCGGCACTGCGGTCGTCACCTCGGCGGTCGTCGCCCGCGGGATCTCGCCCTCGTGCCCGACCTTGGCCGCGCCGCCGATCGACGCCTTTAGGCGCTCGTGCGCGCCGCGCAGCACCGACTCGACCTCGGCGACGAACTGCTCGGCCGCCTCCTTCGTGAGCACGCCTGCCTCGATCAGCTGCTCCTGGTACAGCTCGCGGACGCTCTGGTGCGCGTTGATCTGCTCCACCATGAGCGGCTGCGTGTACGCGGCCTCGTCCTGCTCGTTGTGGCCGAAGCGACGGTAGCCGACCAGGTCGATGACGACGTCCTGGGCGAAGCGGCGCCGGTACGCCATCGCGAGGCGTACGGCGCTGATCGCAGCCTCCGGGTCGTCGGCGTTGACGTGGATGATCGGCACGTCAAAGCCCTTCGCCAGGTCTGACGAGTAGCGCGTCGAGCGACCTTCGTTGGGGTCGGTCGTGAACCCGACCTGGTTGTTCGTGATCAGGTGCAGCGTGCCGCCGGTCGAGTAGCCCTCGAGATCGTGCAGGTTGAACGTCTCCGCGACGATGCCCTGGCCCGCGAACGCGGCGTCGCCGTGCAGCAGCAACGCAAGCGCGACCGACGGGTCGTGAGCGCCGTTCGGCGTCGAGCGGTCGGTCTGCTCCGCGCGGGTCCGCCCTTCGACGACCGGATCGACGGCCTCGAGGTGGCTCGGGTTCGCGACCAGCCGGACGCCGACCTTGCCGTTCGACGTCGTCCGCGTGCCGTGCGCGGCGAGGTGGTACTTGACGTCGCCGGTGCCGCCCTCCGGGTCGGCTGTCACGGCGTCGATCGTCCGCTCACCCTCGAACTCCCGCAGGATGTACTCGTACGGCATCCCGATCGTGTGCGCGAGCACGTTGAGGCGGCCGCGGTGCGCCATCCCCATCACAACCTCGTGGGCGCCGCCCTCGGAGGCGAGCTCGATCGTCTCGTCGAGCATCGGGATCATCACGTCGAGCCCTTCGAGCGAGAACTGCTTCTGCCCGAGGAACCGCTTGCGCAGGAAGCGCTCCATTCCCTCCACCTCGCAGAGGCGGCGGAAGAGCGCCCGGCGCTGCTCGTCCGGGAGCGGCTGGCGGTACGCGCCCGACTCGATCGCCTGCCGCAGCCACACGCGCTGCTGGTGGTCGGACAGGTGCTCGATCTCGTAGGCGATCGTCCCGCAGTACGTCTCGGCGAGGACGGGCAGCACGTCGGCGAGCGTCTCGCCCGGAACCGCGACTCGGAGCACGGAGGCCGGGATGCGCGCCTGCAGCTCGGGCGTCAGCTTCGGCTCGAGCCGCAGGGGCTCGAGCGAGGGGTCGCCCACCGGCTCGGAGCCGAGCGGATCGAGCCTCGCGGCCAGGTGCCCGTGCGTGCGATGCGCCTTGATGAGCGCCATCGCCGCGGCGACGCCGCCGAGCAGCTGTGAGTCGGGCTCGGCTGCCGGGGGCGCGGCGACCGGCTCCGCGGTGGCGGCCGGAGCGGCGTGGCCGTTGCCGCTCTGGGGCAGCCGCTCGAGGAGACGCGCGATCCCGGGGTGGGTCGCGACGAGCTCGGAGTCGCCGCTCTCGAAGAGCGCGCGCCATTCCGCCGGGACGGCCTCGGGATTCTCGAGGTACTCGTCGAGCAGCGCGCGCGCGTAGCCGGAGTTCAGCCCGTCGACGTCGTGCACACTCACACGTGTGTTGTACCAGGGCGGGTGCGGAAGCCCTGCCGCACTGCGGGGCTAGAACAGCGGGTGCTTCGTCCAGACCTGCAACGCCGCGCCGGCGACGAAGCAGATCCCGACGACAGCGAACCCGAGCGCGATCAGGCGCTGCTGCCGCTTGCTCATGATCGTGGCGACCAGGAGCAGGATCACCGCTGCGGGCACGAGCCTGAACGGACGGTAGAACAGCTCCAGGAAGCCGATGAAGAGCGCCGACGCGGCCAGCAGCCCGGCGACCGCCTCGGCCGGCGGCAGCGATTCGCTGTTCGAAGAGCTCACGCCGCGACTTTACCGCGGCGCGCCCGCTGCGAGCGGACGCCGTCGCGCGTGCCGTGCGGACCGCCGCGGCGCGGGCGCGGGCCTGTCGGCCGCCGCCACGGACGCCACACCGAGTACTCGCCCGGCTCGACTCCCGGCTCGGGCTCCGAGCGGATCGCGTACCAGACGACGAAGCCGAGGTAGACCAGCGGGATCTTCAGGATCAGCATCATGAAGATCAGCTCCCAGGCTCCGCT
>JBKPRG010000181.1:0-15027 GCA_046765815.1 Actinomycetota bacterium | reverse complement strand
GGCCGGCGCTAGTCGGCCCACCAGCCGGGAACCATCTCGGCGTCCTGCGGATCGTCGCCGGCGCTGAACGCGAGGTACTCGACCCCATTGGGGCCGGCCTCGACGTTCCGCATCGTGTCGTTGTCGAAGCGGATCGCGTCCCACTGCCCCGCCTCGACGACCTCGCCGTCGACCTTGATCCGGGCCGAACCGCGCACGATCACGTAGACCTCTTCCTGGTCCTCGTGCTTGTGGCCGAATGGCATGCGGAAACCGGGCGCGAGCGTGAACAGGGTCAGCCCGAGCGTCTCGCCGCCGATCGCGGAGCGCGCAAACCGCGCCTCCAGCTCGGCCGGCATCCCGTGCTTCGGCGACTGGTTCTCGACCTCATCGCGAAGATTCGTCTTGGTGAATTCACCCATGCGTAGACGGTTTCCGCCACGCACGGATCTCAACCTTTCGAGCGGTGCGGTGGGGCCCCTAACCCCCCAGTGGTCGCTTGCCGGGACCCCACCGACCGTTAACTAAGACGCCGCCGCGGGGCGACGGTTAGGCGCTCAGCCGCCGGTACAGGCGGTCGACCAGGTCTGGCATCGTCTCCAGTTTCTCGGTGATCACGCGTACGCGGTACTCGCGGAAGAACTCGGCATCGACGTCGAGCGCCTTGGAAAGCGTCTCGACGACATCGTTTGAGGGCACGGGCCGGTTGCCGTGCACGAGGTGGTTGAGGTACCCGGCCGACAGGCCGGTCTTGGCCGCAAGAGCGCGGTATGTGACTCCTGTCTCGTTCATCAGGCGCTCGACCGCCGGGCCGAACGGCTCTGACGCGTAGCGACGGCGTTTGGCCACCTAAACCTCCTTGCCTAAGTCGTCGAGCCTGACACGTCGTTCTTCGCCCGTGGCCCGGTCGCGGACGTCCACCGCGCCGTCCTCCAGGCTTTTTTTCCCTGCCGTGACCCTGATCGGAACGCCGATCAGGTCGGCATCCGCAAACTTCTCGCCCGGCCGCTGGTCTCGATCGTCGAGCAGCACCTCCTTGCCGGCTCCGGACAGCGCCTCGGCAGCCCGCGCCCCTATCTCGTCGGCACCGCCGAGCGCGACGACATGCGCGTCGTACGGCGCGACTGCCGCCGGCCAGACGATCCCCTGCTCGTCGTGCGACTGCTCGACGATCGCCGCGAGCACCCGACCGGGCCCGATCCCGTAGCTCCCGCCGAGCAGCGGCTGCTCCTGGCCGCTTTCGTCGAGGAACGTCGCCTGCAGCGGCCCCGAGTAGAACGACCCGAAGTTGAAGATGTGCCCCACCTCGACCGCCGTGCGGAAGCTGAGCAGGCCTCCGCAGTGGGGGCAGCGGTCGCCCTCCCGCGGCTCGCGCAGGTCGGCGAACCGCGGCTCGAAGTCGCGCCCCGCCTCGACGCCCCGCAGGTGCCAGCCGTCGCGATTCGCGCCGGCGACGAACTGCCCGCTGCGGAGCGTGTCGTCGGCTATCACCTCGCCGCCGAAGCCGATCGGGCCGAGCGAGCCGCCGGAGGCGCCGAACGCTGCGCGAATCTCCTCTTCGGTCGCCGGCCGCGAGCCGCCCGGGAGCGCGTCGTAGAGCTTCGTCTCGCTAAGGCGGTCGTCGCCACGGACGAGAGCGAGCACCAAGGTGCCGTCGTCCTTGACGACCGGCATCGCCTTGGACGTGGCCGCCTCGTCGATGCCCAGGAACAGCGCGAGGCCCTCGATCGTGGTCACGTCCGGCGTTTCGATCTCGGCCGGGCCGTCAAGGCGCTCCGGGAACGTCGGCTCGCGCGGGACTGCAGGCGCCACCTCGATGTCGGACGCGTAGTCGCCGTTCTCGCAGAGAACGAGCGTGTTCTCGCCCGAGCCCGACGGCGCGAGGAAGTCGACGCTGAACTTCCCGCCCATGATCCCGCTCTCGGCCTGGACGTCGTACGTCTCGAGGCCGCAACGCTCGAAGATCTTCTTGTACGCCTCGCGGTTCGCCTCGAAGTTGCGGCGCACGCCGTCCTCGTCGCGGTCGAACGAGTACGCGTCCTTCATGATGAACTCGCGGACGCGCAGCAGGCCGCCGCGCGGACGCGGCTCGTCTCGATCCTTGACCGAGAAGTGGTACCAAAGCTGTGGCAGCTCCCGGTATGAGCGGATCTCGCGCGAGTGGAACGTGACCGTCTCCTCGTGCGTCATCGGCAGGATGAAGTGGCGGCCGGTCCGGTCGTGCAGATGAAAGATCTCGGGGATCTTGATCCGGCCGGTCGTCTCCCAGAGCTCGGCGGGAGTCAGCACCGGCATCAGCATCTCCTGGCCGCCGATCGCGTTCATCTCCTCGCGGATGATCTGCTCGACCTTCCGGTGGACCCGCCAGCCGAGCGGCAGAAAGGTCCACACGCCTGCGGTGACCTGCCGGATGAACCCGCCGCGGACGAGCAGTCTGTGACTCGCGGCCTCGGCGTCGGCCGGCGCTTCGCGCAGCGTCGGCAGGAAAAGCTGTGAGGCGCGGGCGATCATCGTTGCCTTGCCAGGCTACCGTTGCCCCGTGCTCCACGCACCGCCTCCGCCGCCCTGCCGCGCAAATGCTCTCCACTTTGCGATTTCGGCTCAGGGAGCGACCCAGGGACTCATGATCTCCATGTCAGTGGACAGCCGCCGACGCTGCGAGCTGCCCTCCCGGCCCGGCGTCCAGGTGCTCGTCGGCGGCCGGCTGATACGGGCGCGCCAGGGGCCTTTCGCGCTCGGAGCGGAGCACGTGCCGCGCCGGGTGATCGGGCCTGGCCGCGGCGCGTCCGCCCTGATCCGCTTCGCGAACTACTGCGGGCCGCAGGGCGCCGTCTCGTTGCGGATCACGATCGGACGGCGGGCTGTCACGCGCGCGGTCCCGACTGCGACGCCGCCCGTATGCGGCTCGCGCGCCTCACCACCAAGCCTCGGCGTCTCGCTCTTCGTCCGCCGTTAAGAGAGGGGAATCGCGCTCGCCTCGGCCATCGCGAGCGCCGCCGGCTTCGCCATCTTCAGCCGCTTCGGGCGGTACATGCCGTCCTCGATCCACTTGTCGATCTCGTGGAAGAGCTCGTCGACGAGGATGTCGCTCGAGACTTTCTTGAGCACGCGGCCGTGCGCGTAGATGAAGCCGACATCGCGGCCGCCGGCGATGCCGAAATCCGCGTCGCCCGCCTCCCCCGGCCCGTTGACCGCGCAGCCGAGCACGGCCACCTCGAACGCCTCGGGATAGGTGCGCAGACGCTCCTCGACGCGCTCGGCGAGCTGCTGGACGCCGACGTTGTCGCGGCCGCAGCTCGGGCACGCGATCATGATCGGGCCGCGCTCGCGGAGGCCGAGCGCCTTGAGGATCTCGAAGGCGGTCTTGACCTCCTCGACCGGGTCGGCCGTGAGCGAGACGCGGATCGTGTCGCCGATCCCGTCGACGAGGAGCGCGCCGATGCCGACTGCGCTCTTGATCGAGCCGGCGTACGGCGTGCCGGCCTCGGTGACGCCGAGGTGCAGTGGGTACGGCACCTTCGAGGCGAGCAGCCGATAGGCGCGGATCATCGTCGGCACGTGGCTCGACTTGACGGAGATCTTGAAGTCGCGGAAGTCGAGCTGCTCGAGCAGGCGCACTTCCTCGAGCGCGGCTTCGACGAGCGCCTCCGCCTGGTCGCGCTGCGCGA
This sequence comes from Actinomycetota bacterium, assembly GCA_046765815.1. GTDB lineage: Bacteria > Actinomycetota > Thermoleophilia > Gaiellales > Gaiellaceae > PALSA-600. The sequence continues at coordinate 11,380 of JBKPRG010000181.1, read as the reverse complement.
GGTCGGCGAGGTGCTTCGGCAGCGAGCCCGAGTTGGCGCCGATGCGCATCGGGATCCCCTTTGCCTTCGCGGCCTTGACGACGCTCGCCACCTTGTCGTCGCCGCCGATGTTGCCAGGGTTGATGCGCACCGCGGCGACGCCGGCGTCGATCGCGCGCAGGGCAAGGCTCGCGTTGAAGTGGATGTCGGCAATCACGGGGATCGGCGAAAGACGGACGAGCATCGGCAGTGCGTCAGCGTCCTCGCTCTTCGGGACCGCGACGCGGACGATCTCGCAGCCGGCGCTCGCCAGCGCGGCGATCTGAGCTGTTGTCGCCTCGACGTCGTGCGTCTTCGTCAGCGTCATGGACTGGACGACGGGAGGGGCGCCGCCGCCGATCTGGATGCCGCCGACCGTTACAGAACGCTCGCTCGCCACCTGTCCAGGGTAGCCGCACGGCTCTAGAATCAAGGTTGTGACGCGCCTCGTCGCGTTGGTCGCGGTCGTTGCTCTAGCGACGGCGCAAGGCGCCGCAGCCAAGGACGGGTTGAGCTTCAGCCTGCACTCGGCGCACGTGGGCGACCAGCTGACACTGAGCTCGAGCTGGATGACCCATACAACCGGCGTGGTCGTGTACTTCCTGCCGCTCGCACAGTCGCCGCGCTGGTGGCCGACTTACCAAGCGCTCACGCCCGCGTACGGCCCTCCGCCGCACCTCGCCGCCGCGATTCGCCTCGGGCGCATCCAGCCGTACCGCGACCACGGAGGACGCCTCGTGTTCCGCGTGCCGCGCGTTGCGCCGGGGCGGTACGTGCTGGCGTTCTGGTGCGTCCCGTGCAACACGCACTGGACAAGCGCGCTGCCGAACTACCAAGTGGACCCGTTCGGGATTTTGCGCGTCTACAAAGCGGCGTAGAGTACGCCGCTATGGCGGCGCACGGGTCGCTGCACGATCTCAGGGCGGACGCGTTCAACTACGCCTGGGACAACTCGCTCGAGCCGGCGCTCGAGGTCGAGTCGGGCGACGAGGTGCTCCTGCACGTCAGAGATGCCTCCGACGAGCAGATTCACGAGGGCTCGGGCGTCGATGACGTCCTCAACCTCGACTTCACGCACGTCAACCCGGTGAGCGGACCCGTCTTCGTGAAGGGCGCACGGCCCGGCGACGTGCTCGAGGTCGAACTGCTCGAGTTCAGCCCGCAGGGCTGGGGCTGGACGGCGATCATCCCCGGCTTCGGCCTGCTCGCCGACGAGTATCCCGAGCCGTGGCTGCGGATCTCACGCGTCGACCCGGAGACCGGCCGTGTGCGCTTCTCCGAGCAGGTGACGCTGCCGTATCGCCCGTTTCCGGGGACGCTCGGCGTCGCCCCCGACGAGCCGGGCGAGCACTCGATCGTGCCGCCGTCGCGCTTCGGCGGGAACATGGACACGAAGCATTTGAACCCCGGCGTCAAGCTCTATCTGCCGGTCGGTGTCGACGGCGCATTGTTCTCGCTCGGCGACACGCACGCGGCGCAGGGCGACGGCGAGGTCTGCGGAACGGCGATCGAGACGCAGATGGACGTCACGCTGCGGCTCTCAGTGCGGCGCGACTTCGCCGTCCACACGCCCCAGTACGAAGTTCCGGCCGGCGCCGTCGCCGCGCACGAGCAGTCGGCGTACCACGTCTGCACGGGCGTGGCACCGGACCTGATGGAAGCCGCGAGGCAGGCGGTGCGCGAAACGATCGCCTTCCTCGGCAACCGCTACGGCCTCGACCGCAACGAGGCGTATGCAGTCGCAAGCGTGGCAGTCGACCTCCGCATCCACGAGGTCGTCGATGCGCCGAACTGGGTCGTCGGCGCCTTCATCCCGGAGTCGATCTTCGAAGGAGGCATGTGATGACGACCGACACTGCGGCAGTCCCGCAAGCGGAGGACGCACCGCGCGGCCACCTGCGGCGCGAGCTCCGCTTCTGGGAGGCGGTCGCCCTTTCGATCGGGATCATGGCGCCGACGGCGGCGATGGCGCTCAACGGTGTCGCGCCTGCCGGGCTCATCGGCCGTGCTGTTCCGTTGGCGTTCCTTTTCGCTGCGATCGCGATCGCGCTGATCTCGTACTCGTTCGTGCGGCTCACAAAGTACTTCACCCATGCCGGCTCGACCTACGCGCTCGCGGGTGCGACGCTCGGCCCGCGCGCGGGCTTCTTCGCCGGCTGGGTGCTGCTCGCCACGTACAGCTGCTTCATCGCAGCGAACATCGCCGAGATCGGCCTCTTCGGCACGGCGTTCCTCGACGGCGCGGGCATCTGGTCGAGCCCGGAATGGATCGGCCTGTCGCTCATCGCCGCGGCACTCGTCTGGCTGCTGGCCTACGGCGATGTGAAGTTCGTCACGCGGGCGCTGCTCTCGTTCGAGGGCATCTCCGTCGCCGCAATCGTGATCCTGATCATCGTCATCTTCTGGAAGGTGATCGGCCACTCTGCGCCCAACGGCCAGGACTTCACGCTGAAGCCGTTCGTGCCGGCAAGCGGCGTCGGCATCGGCGCGATCGCCTTCGCCTCCGTGTTCGGGCTCCTCTCCTACGGTGGCTTCGAAGGAGCGGCGACGCTCGGTGAGGAGACGAACAACCCTCGCCGGAACATCCCGCTCGCGATCGCAGCGGCCGTGGGGTTCTGCGGCGTCTTCTACACGATCGTGATGCTCGCGCAGTCGCTCGGCTTCGGCATCAACGACGCCGGCATCAAGGCGTTCTCCACGTCAGGGGCGCCGCTCGGCGACCTCTCGAAGCAGTACGTCGGCAACTGGATGCAGGACGTGATCAACTTCGGCGCGACTCTGAGCGCGTTTGCGAGCTGCCTGGGGTGCGCCGCCGGCGCGTCGCGGATCCTCTTCGCGCTCGGCCGCGACGGCTTTATCACGCGACGGCTCGGCGACGCGTCTGCGCGCACCGGCTCGCCGGCGAACGCACTCGCCGTCGTGATGACGTTCGGAATCGCGGTCGCTGTGATCCTGCGCGTCAACGGCACGACCTCGACCAACGTCTTCTTCTACCTCGGCACGATCGGGGTGCTCGCGATGCTGGTCGCGTACTTCGTGATCCAGGTCGGCGCGGCGAAGTTCCTCCACCTGGAGAAGCGCGAGCCGCAGTGGCGCGTGCTCTTCGTCGCGCTCGCGACGGCCGCGATCCTCTACACGATGTACAAGCAGGTCTGGCCGCGGCCGCCGCACCCGTACAACGTCTTCCCGTACCTGATCCTGGCGTGGGCAGCCGTCGGGGCCGCGATCACGTTCGCGTTCCCGGGGCTCTCGCAGCGAATCGGCGACGGGTTCCGGCGCTCGGAAGGGATGGCGGAGGCGCCGGGGGATTAGAGCGCGGCGTAGAGGTTGACCCGCACTCCGTCCGGGTCGATCAGCAGCGCGTAGCGCTGGCCCCAGAAGGCGTCCCAGGGCTCCTTCTCGCCCTCGTACCCGGCTGCGATCACGCGCGCGTAGACCTCGTCCACCTCGGCCGGGCTCGCACACTCGAGCGCGACGCTGACCTGGTTGCCGTCCTCCCGCTTCCAGTCGGGGAGGAAGCTCCGGATCACCTCCTCCGAGTCGAGCATGAAGCGCACGCCGTTGGGTAGGAAGGTGTCGATGTGGCCCTCGTCAGGCGTGTCGGGCACGTCGAAGCCGAGCGCGCGGTAGAAGGCGATCGAGCGCGCCATGTTGGACGCAGCGATCCCGATCGCGTTCAACGTCGGCATCAGAGCGCCTGCGCCTTCAGCCACGCGAGAACCGTGTCCGCGACTTCCCGCCAGCCGCTGTCGATGTGCAGGGAGTGACCGCGATCGGGGAATTCGCGGAAGTCGGTGACGGCAGGCGATTTGCGATACAGCCGCAGCGTCTGCTTCGTGATCGCCGCCGGGACGGTGTGGTCCTTGCCCCCGGCGGTCAGGAGCAGCGGCCCGCGTGTCGCGTTGCCCGTGTCGACCTTCGCCGGCGAGTTCAGCGACAAGTTCGCCGCCGCCGCCTCGAAGAGCGGCTTGCCCGGTGACGGGATCGCCCAGCGCTCGTAGAGCTCGTCCGACTCCTGCGCCGAGACGGCGTTGCCGAAGCCGTAACGGAACTGATCGCGGTTGAGCGACACGGCGCGGCTTCTGTTGAGCGGATTGCGAAGCGCGACCGAGGCGACGCGCAGCGCCGACGGCGGCAAGAAGAGCACGCCCTTGATCGGCGCCGCGTCGATACCGACCGCGGCGGCGGCGCGTCCCTCCCCGAGCAGGCGCTGGGCGATCAGCCCGCCGAAGGAGTGTCCGATCACGATCGGCTTCGTGCTCAGGCCGTCGATCGCCTTGGCGTAGTGCTCCACGATCGCGTTGATCCCGTAGCCGGCGACGAGTTGCGGCTGCTTTCGCGTCTCGTCCACGCTCGCCAGGTCGCCGGGCCACCCCGGCGAGGCCGGAACGTAGCCCGCGTCGCGGAACCGCTCAGCCCATGCCCCCCAGGAGTCGGCGTGCAGCCAGAGACCATGAATGAAGACGACTGGATTGCCTGCGGCGGCCAAGATGCCGACACCTTAAAGGCGTCAGCCTCCTAAGAGCCGCCGAAGAGGTCGTTGCGCAGCCCGAGGTACATCAGCACCGCGAAGATCGAGAGCCCAACCACCGAGTAGCGGACGTAGACGGCCTGGCGGAACGTCCGGCCGCGCACCTTCTCGATCAGCGCCATCACGATGTGGCCGCCGTCGAGCGGCAGCACCGGCAGGAGGTTCAGCAGGCCGAGCGCGAGGCTGACCAGGCCGAGCACGAAGAGGAAGTCGCGGGCGCCCTGGCGCCAGGCTTGCGAAGAAACGCGCACGATTCCGACGGTGCTCGAGACCTGGTTCGTGTCGCGCCCGGCGGCGAGATGGCCGATGCCGCGAACCGTGTCGGCGGTGATCCCCCATGTCAGCTTGAGCGCGTCGCCGGTTGCGGTCGGGAGCGACTCGCCCGGGCCGGTACGCGCCTCGATGGCGATCCCGATCCGATAGGCGCCGTGGTCTTCGCGCGCGCGCAGCGGGCCGATCACGACCCGCTTGCCGTTCCGCTTGACGACGATCTCGAACGGCCGCCCCTTCGTCGCGCGGATCCGCTTCGGGATCTGCTTCGGTGTGGTCGCCACGCCGTTGACCTCGAGGATCCGGTCGCCGGCGTGCAGGTGCGCGGCGGCGGCAGGACTGTTGGTCAGGACGCGCCCGATCACGTTCGTGTTCCGCTCGGCGGCGACCAGGAACAGCGCCGTGAACAACACGATCGCGAAGACGAGGTTCACCGCCGGGCCGGCGAAGATCGCGGTCAGGCGCCGCCAGGTGGCCTGGCGCCAGTAGGCGTCGGGCGCGAGCGACCATTCGAGCTCCTGCGCCATCCGACTCTCGCCGAGCAGCGGCCTGAGCCCTCGCAGCTCCGCGCGCGCGCCGACCCAGTCCTCGCGGTCGATCGCGTGATCGAGGCGCGCCAGCTCGGCGCGGTACTTCTCGCGATCCTCCGACCGCAGCGTCGCTGCGAGATCGCCCGGCGACGGGCGGTTCATGCCGGGGATCTTCACGTAGCCGCCGAGCGGGATCGAACCGACGCCGTACTCGACCTGCCCGCGCATAGTCTTCGCGATCGGCGGGCCGAAGCCGAGGTAGAACTTGCGCGGCGTCATGCCGACGGCGCGCGCGGCAAAGAAGTGCCCGGCCTCGTGGATCATCACGAGGATCGCGAGACCGAGAATCGCCGCGATCAGGCCCACGCGGCTCCCACGAGCTCGCGCGCACGGGCATCGGCCTGTGCGAGCTCGTCCAGGTCGCGGGCCGGCGAGCCGTCGACGTGCTCGAGCACGTCGGCAACCAGCGCGGCGATGTCGAGGAAGCCGATCCGGCCTTCGAGGAAGGCGGCGACGGCCACCTCGTTCGCGGCGTTGTAGGCGCACGGGTACGTACCGCCCTTCTCCCCCGCCTCGCGGGCCAGCGCCAGCATCTGAAAGGTGTCGGAGTCGGCCTCGAAGAACTCGAGCGGACCGGCGGTCAGGTCGAGCGACGGGATCGGCGTCGCCGCGCGCTCAGGGTAGGTCAGGGCGTACGAGATCGGCACTCGCATGTCCGGGTAGCCGAGATGCGCGATCGACGCGCCGTCGCGGAAGCGGACGAGCCCGTGGACGATCGAGGTCGGATGCACGAGCACCTCGATGCGCCCGTACGGGACGCGGAAGAGGAAGTGCGCCTCGATCACCTCGAGGCCCTTGTTCGCGAGCGTCGCCGAATCGATCGTGATCTTCGCGCCCATGTTCCAGGTTGGGTGCGCGAGCGCTTGCTCGGCCGTGACGTCGGCGAGCTCGTCGCGCGTACGACCGCGGAACGGCCCGCCGCTGGCGGTGAGCACGATGCTCTCCGGCTCACCGAGTTGCGCGCACTGGAAGAGCGCTGAGTGCTCGCTGTCAACCGGGAAGAGGCCCCCGCCGCCGCGTGCGTGCGCGGCAAGAGCGAGCTCGCCGGCCGCGACGAAGCTCTCCTTGTTCGCGAGCGCGAGCGTGATGCCGTGCTCGAGCGCCCACATCGTCGCGGGCAGGCCGGCGAAGCCGAGCGTCGCGTTGAGGACGATGTCGGGCTGCGCACGTTCGAGCAGCCCCGTCGGATCGCCGCCGACCTGCGTCAGCGGCGCGAGGCCGTCGATCGGCGTCGAACCCGAGGTTGCTGCGACGAGCTCGAGTCCTCCGTTTGCGTCGATCACCTCGAGCGCCTGCCGCCCGATCGACCCCGTGGCGCCCAGAAGGGCGATCCGCCTCATGGCGACAGTGTGCCCGCCCTGGGACCTGTCGACGAGCAGCCCGCGTACTTCGGACGTGCGTCTCTACGCGCTCGCTGCCGTACTCCTCGCGGTCCCCGGCGCGACCGTGGCGACGGACGGCACATCCCTACGCGTGCCGGCGGGCTGGCACGCGGCGGTCTCGAAAACCCCGGGCTGCGACCCGATCAGGCTGATCGTCGCCTCCTCCGCACCGCTTCGGATCACGGCGAACGGGACCGTGCCGAGGCCGAGCCGCGGAGACGTCACAGTGCTGCTGCTCGAGGATTGGTTGAAGATCGACCAGCCGCACAACGCACCGCCGCGACCGGCTCACTTCGTCGTGCGCTGGAACGAGCTCCGCGAGATCACGTCGATCTGCGGCAACCCGAAGCCACCGGCCTACATGTTCTGGTTCCGGACGAACGCCCGCTACCTCGGCTTCATCGTCTATCCAGCCGGGACGATCTCGCAGGCGACGCGGGCGAGGACGCTCGCGCTCATGGACAGCCTGCGCGTCAAGTGAAGGCGAGGATCGTGAAGTAGGCCGCTGGGGCCGCGAACAGCAACGCGTCGATGCGATCGAGCATGCCGCCGTGGCCGCCCAGCAGGCGGCCTGTGTCCTTCACGTCCATGTCGCGTTTGAGCAGCGACTCGAAGAGGTCACCGAGGGGTGCCGCGAACGCGATTACGACGCCGAACACGATCGAGTGGCCGATCGTGAGGAAGTGTTGGTGGTACAGCGCGACGAAGGCGACGAAGATCGTCGCCGCCGTGCCGACCACGAGCCCCTCCCACGTCTTGCCGGGCGACGTCGTCGGCGCCATCTTGTGACGTCCGATCAGCCGGCCGCCGAAGTACGCGAACGTGTCCCCGGCCCAGACCGCGAGCAAGACCGTGATCGCCGCCAGGCGGCCGTGATCGGGCAGCTCCCGCATCAGCACCAGGCACGCCAGCCCACCGCCGACCCACACGGCGCCCATCACCGTGCCGCTGATCGCGATCGTCGAGGACGCACGCGCCTCCGACATCGCCTTGAGGACGAACGCGAGCGCGAACGTGGTGAGCAATCCGCCGACCGCCCAGCCGATTCCGCCGATCTCGGCGCCGACGAGCGCCAGGATCGCCCCGACATAGCCCGCGGGCGCGAGAGGCGCCAACGGCCGCGCGAGCAGCCAGTACTCGTGCAGGGCGACGACGCCGGCGACGAGCGCGACACCGAACACCCACCAGCCGCCCAGGTAGACGAGCCCGATCACAACCGGCAGGCCGACGGCCGCGACCAGCAGCCGCGAGAGCCAGTTGGCCAAGGCGGACCTACCGCCCGCCGAACCGCCGCCGGCGCGATGCGTACTCCCGCAGCGCCGCGCGGAGATCACGCTCGTCGAAGTCCGGCCAGAGCTTGTCGACAAAGACGAGCTCCGAGTAGGCGAGCTGCCACAGCAGGAAGTTCGAGATCCGCAGCTCTCCGCTCGTGCGGATCAGCAGGTCGGGATCAGGCAGCTCCGGCGCGTAGAGGTTCGCCGCGAACACGTTCTCGTCGATGTCCTGCGGCTCGACGCCGCTCTCGACGATCCGTCTCGCCGCCTCCACGAGCTCGGCGCGGCCCCCGTAGTCGAACGCGACCCACAGGTTGATGCGCGTGTTGAGCTCGGTGCGGTCCTCCATCGCGTGCATGCGCCGCCGCAGCTCCTCTGGCGCGCGATCGCGGCGCCCAATGAAGCGCACCCGCACGCCCTGCTCGGCGAGGTCGGGCAGCTCGCGCTCGATCGTCTCGGCGAAGATCTCCATCAGCGCGTCCACCTCCTCGTCCGAGCGCGACCAGTTCTCGGTCGAGAAGGCAAAGACGGCGAGGTCGTGGATGCCGACGTCGATCGACGCCTCGACGATGCGGCGCACGGTGCGCGCGCCGGCACGATGGCCGGCGGGGGTCGGGAGCCCTCGCTTCTTCGCCCAGCGCCCGTTGCCGTCGAGGATGATCGCGACCGACTGTGCCACCTCGGGCAGCGCCGGCTCGGGAACAGGTCGTACGCGCGCGAGCGTCCGGATGCGGGAGATCAGGCGCAAAGCGCCTAGACCTCCATGATCTCGGCTTCTTTGCGCTTCAGCAGGTCGTCGATCTTCGCGACGTGCTCGTCGGTCAGCTTTTGGACGCGCCCTTCGGCGGCGCGCTCCTCGTCGTCGCCGACGCTGCCGTTCTTGACGAGCTCCTCGAGGTGCTTGATCGCGTCGCGTCTGACGTTACGGACGGCGACCCGGCCCTCCTCCGCCATGTGCCGCACGACCTTCACGAGCTCCTTACGGCGCTCCTCGGTCAGCTGCGGGATCGGCAGGCGGATGATCTTGCCGTCGTTGTTCGGCGTGAGGCCGAGGTCGGACTCCTGGATCGTCTTCTCGATCTGCTTGACCGACGTCGGGTCGAACGGCTGGATCGTCAGCAGCCGCGCCTCCGGGGCGCCGATCGTCGCGAGGTTCTTCAACGGCGTCGGCGTGCCGTAGTAGTCGATGGAGATCCGGTCGAGCAGCGCGGGGGTCGCGCGGCCCGTGCGGACAGAGTTGAAGTGCTCGTGTGTCGCCTCGACCGACTTGTCCATCCGCTGTGTGGCATCGCCGAGAAAGTCGTCGATCAACGTACGCCTCCTTGGGGGGTCAGCTCGGCCTGTGTGCCAACGACGGTGCCAAGGTGCTCTCCCGCCACGACGCGGCCGATGTTGCCGGGCGCGAGCTCGAACACGTGGATCGGAAGGTGATTGTCCATGCAGAGCGAGAGCGCCGTCGTATCCATCACCTTGAGACCCTGCTCGATGGCCTGCAGGTGGGTCAACTCGGGAATCAGCTTCGCATCAGGGTCCGTCCGCGGATCGCCGTCGAGGACGCCCTCGACGCCGTTCTTCGCCATCAGGATCGCCTCCGCGCCGATCTCGAGTGCGCGCAGCGCCGCTGCGGTGTCGGTGGTGAAGAACGGGTTGCCGGTGCCGGCGGCGAAGATCACGATCCGGCCCTTCTCGAGGTGCCGCACTGCGCGGCGGCGAATGTACGGCTCCGCGACCTCCTGCACCTCGATCGCCGACAGCACCCGCGTGTCGGCGCCGTGCCGCTCGAGGGCCTCCTGCACCGCCAGCGCGTTCAGAACGGTCGCGAGCATGCCCATGTAGTCGCCCGTTGCGCGGTCCATACCGCGCGCGGCGGCGGCCATGCCACGGTAGATGTTGCCTCCCCCGATCACGAGCGCGACCTCGAGACCGCCGGAGCGCACGTCGACGAGCTCGCCGGCGAGGTCGTCGACCGTCTCTTCGTCGAGGCCGTACTCCCGCCGGCCCATCAAGGCCTCGCCTGACAGCTTCAGCAGGACGCGCTTGAACGCCGGCATTACGCGACGGAGTACCAGGCGTAGTCGAGCAGCTCGATCCCCCTGTCCTTCAGGTACTGCTCGACGCTGCCGGTGAACTCCTCCGAGCGATACCACGTCTGCTCGCTGAGCACCGACTCGCCGAAGAAGCGCTTGTTGAGCTGGCCTTCAACGATCTTGTCGCGGACGTTCTCCGGCTTCGAGAGGACGTCCTCTGAGTTGGAGAGCACGTCGCGCTCGGCCTCGACGAGCTCCTGCGGCACCTCGTCGCGGGATGAGTACGTCGGGCGCGCGAACGTGATGTGCAGCGCGAGGCTGCGCGCCTCCTCCGGGTTGCCGCCCTTCGTCCGCACGAGCGCGCCGACCTTGTTGGGCGGATGCACGTAGAACGAGAGCAGCTCACCGTCCGACGTCTCCATGCGCTTCGCGCCGACGACCTGGATGTTCTCGCCGAGCTTCGCCGTCAGCTCGACGCGCTCCTGGTCGAGCCCCGACGCGGCCTCGTCGCCTTCAGCAAAGACGGCCTTGAGGACGCTCTCGGCGTAGTCGAGGAACTCGTCGTTGTTCGAGACGGGCTCGGTCTCGCAGGCGATCGCGGCGATCGCGCCAACGTTCTCGCGCACCAGCACGCCGACCTTGCCCTCACTCGTCTCGCGCCCGGCGCGCTTTGCGGCAGACGCCATCCCGCGCTCGCGGAGCAGTTTGACTGCCTCGTTGAAGTCGCCGTCGGTCTCCTGCAGCGCGCGCTTGGCATCCATGATCCCCGCGCTCGTCGCCTCGCGCAGTTCCTTGACCTGTGCGGCCGAGATCTCGGTCACTTGCTCTCCTTCTCCGTGGCCGTGGCCGTGGCCACGGGCTCGGGCTCCGGCTCCGGCTCCGCGGCAGCTTCAGGCTCGAGCGGCGCCTCTTCCTCGCGCGGAGCCTGGAGCTCCCGCTCCGTCACCTGTCGCTTGCCCGCCTCGATGCCGTCAGCGATCGCCTTGATGACCACCGAGCACGAGCGGATCGCGTCGTCGTTCCCCGGGATGACGAACTGGGCCTCGTCCGGGTCGCAGTTGGTGTCGACCAGCGCGATCACCGGCAACCCGAGCCGGCGTGCCTCGCGCACCGCGAGCTGCTCCTTGCGCAGGTCGACGATGAAGACGGCCTCCGGCTGGCGGCGCATGTCGGCGACGCCGCCGAGGTTCGCTTCGAGCTTCTCCAGCTCGGCCTCCATCGAGATGCGCTCCTTCGCGGGCAGCAGCGCCAGCTGCGACTCCTGCTTCAGCGCCCGCAGCTCGTGCAG
>JBKPRG010000180.1:0-14007 GCA_046765815.1 Actinomycetota bacterium | reverse complement strand
GTTTCACACTGCCCTAGCCCGAGCCGCCCATCAGTGCACGACCCAAGCGACCGGTTTCGGACAAACGCGAAACCACGTTTTGCAGGCGGTTCGAAGTCAGGAGCGACGGGACTCGAACCCGGCGACCTCCGGCGTGACAGTTCCAGGAGGCGCCTTTTCGCGCTTCGCGGGTGTTTGTCGCAGTTAGTCAGATTGCCGTCTTGGACCGCGGAAGGTCCTCGACCACCGCGATTGCTTCCCATGGCCCTCGTTCCAGGGTCGTTCCATCTGTTGCCGGGCCGTTGAGCATGTAGCGCCGCGCGTCTATAAGAGGTTTGATCCGATGCGCGCGACGAGCCTCCCGACGGGAACCCTCACTCTCCTCTTCACCGACATAGAGGGATCGACGCAGCTCCTGAAGAGGCTGGGTGCGAGGTATGGCGACCTCCTTGCCGAGCATCGGCGGATCCTTCGCACGGCGGCGCAGGATTACGGCGGCGAGGAAGTCGACAACCAGGGCGACTCGTTCCTCTTTGCGTTTCGGCGTGCGGACGGGGCCGCGAAGGCGGCGATCGCCGCGCAGCGCGCGCTGGCGGCGCACGAGTGGCCGGGAGCGAGCAACGTGCGTGTGCGGATGGGCATACACACCGCCGAGCCGAGCGCATCCGACGAGGGCTACTTCGGCCTCGGCGTGCACCGCGCCGCTCGCATCATGGCGGCGGCCCACGGCGGGCAGATGCTCGTCTCGCTTGCGGCGTCGTCCGTCCTCGAGGACGCCGAGCTCGACGGCGCGCACCTCCGCGACCTCGGTGAGTACTGGTTGAAGGACCTCGACCGCCCAGAGCGCCTCTATCAGCTCGAGGCGTTCGGTCTGCAGACGATCTTCCCCTCGGTCGCCGGCCAGCGGCCTGCCACCGTGTCCGAGTCAGCCTCCGACGACGCGGGCAACGAGCTGCTCGAACGTGATGACGCGATCTCGGCGCTCGCGGAATCGCTCGGGGTGGTCGTGCGCACCCGTCGCGGTCGCCTCGTGTCCGTGACCGGCGAGGCGGGCGTGGGCAAGACGTCGTTGTTGAGACGGTTCTGCGCCGAGCAGCAGGATGCGCCGCGTTTGCTCTGGGGCGTCTGCGATCCGCTCTTCACGCCACGTCCTCTGGGGCCGCTTGTCGACGTCGCGGACGCCACCGGCGGCGAGCTCCTGCACGTGGTGGACGAAGGCGCGAAGCCGCAGGCTGTCGCTGCGGCGTTGATCCGTGAGCTGGCAGTGCGCGGGCCGACGGTCCTCGTTCTCGAGGACCTGCACTGGTCGGACGAGGCCACGCTCGACGTAATCGCGTTGCTCGGCCGCAAGATCGAGACCGTTCCCGCCCTCGCGGTTCTGACATACCGCGACGATGAGCTCGATCGCCGGCACCCGCTCCGCATCGTGCTCGGCGCGTTCGCGAGGACGCGCGCGCTGCACCGCGTCGACCTGACCCCGCTCTCTCGAGACGCGCTTGCTCAGCTCGCTGAGCCGCGCGAAATCGACACGGACGAGCTGTATCGCACGACGGGCGGCAACCCCTTCTTCGCAACGGAGGTTCTCGTTGCCGGCGGTGCCGGGTTGCCTGCGACAGTGCGCGAGGCCGTACTCGCGCGCGCTGCGAGCCTCTCGCCGTCGGCGGAGGCGCTGCTCGAGGCCGTCGCGGTGGCGCCCCCACGCGTGCCGCTTTGGCTCCTCGAGGCGCTGACTGAGGGCGACCTCGACGCGCTCGACGAATGCCTCGCGTCGGGGATGCTCCTGCACAGCGTCGAGGGTGTCGCGTTCCGGCACGAGCTGGCCCGCCTAGCTGTCGAGGACTCCATCTCGCCCACCCGTCGGCTTGCCCTGCACCGCAGGGCGCTCCCCGCGTTGGCTGAGCCGCCAGCCGGTTCACCGGATGTGGAGCGGCTCGCTCACCACGCCGACGGCGCGAGAGACGCGGTCGCAGTCCTCCGCTATGCACCTGCGGCCGGCGATCGTGCCGTCAGGGTCGGTGCTCATCGCGAAGCCGCTGCGCAGTACGGACGCGCCCTGCGATTCGCAGAGAGCCTAGGGCCGCATGAGCTTGCGGAGCTGCTCCACAAGTACTCGTATGAGTGCTATCTGACCGACCAGCAGGAAGAGGCCTTCGACGCGCTCGAGCGTGCAGCCGCGGCGTTTCGCGACATCGGCGACGCGCGCGGGGAGGGAGATTCGCTGCTGCGGCTTGCCGACATTCTCTGGTGCCCTGGGCGTACGACGGACGCCGATGAGACGGCTCGGCGGGCGATCACCATCCTGGAGCAGGTCGAGCCTGGGCGCGAGCTCGCAATGGCATACGCCGTCCTGGCGGCGCTGCGGAAAGATGCACTCGACGCCGAGAACTCGATTGCGTACGCGTCGCGCGCGCACGCTCTCGCCGAGGGTGTCGACGACGCCTGGACACGCACCAGGGCGTTGAGGACGATCGCGATGGCGGAGGCCTTTGCGGGGAAGACCGACGGGCTCGAGCAGCTGGAGCAGAGCGTCGCGATGAGCGAGGCCACCGATCTCCCGGAGAACATCGCGGGGGCGTTCATCTATCTCCTGCAGACGGCCGCCTTTCTCCGCTCGTACCAGATCGCCGACCGCCACCTCGAACGCGCCCTGGCGTACACCGGCGAGCGCGGCCACATCCTGTCGGAGAGCTACCTCCACGCGTTCGGCGCGAAGATCGACCTCGACCGCGGCCGCTGGGACGAGGCGGACGACCTCTGCACGCTCGTTTTCCAAAGGCGGTTGACGTCGATCTTTCCGCGCGTCCTCGCGCTTGCCGTACGCGCGCTCATCCGTGCCCGTCGCGGGGAGGGGGAGGTCGACAGGCTACTCGACGAAGCGCTCGAGCTCGCCCATCCGTCCGGAGAGCTGATGCGGATCGCGCCGGTCGCACTAGCGCAGGCAGAGGTGGCGTGGCTCGCGGGTGATCACGACGGGATCGTGGCGGCGACCGACCGCGTGTTCGCGGACGCGCTCGAACAAGGTGGCCCCTGGCCGCTCACCGAGCTCGCCTTCTGGCGCTGGCGCGCCGGGCTCGATGCTCCACCGCTGCCCGACCCCGGGCATCCGTATGCCCTGCAGCTCGCGGGCGACTGGGCGCGTGCCGCCGAACGCTGGACAGCGATCGGGTGCCCGTACGAGGCCGCACTCGCGCTGGCCGATGGCGACGCCGGCGAGCCACTCCGCCGCGCGCTCGCCGAGCTGGAGCGGCTCGGCGCCGTGGTCGCTAAGGCTCACGTGGAGTCGCGCTTGCAGCCGGCGTCGTAGAGAGCGCCGATCATTCGGCCGGGTAGGCGACGATGCCCTGGGCTTCGAGCATCCGCTTCACCGACGGGCGTTCGCTCAGCAGCCGGTAGTGCGGCCCGATGTTCGGCAAAGTCCACGCCTTGCGCTGCAGCCGTCGGCACCAGCGCGTGACCATGAACAAGTAGAGGTCGGGAGCGAAGAACGACTCTCCAAGCAGGTACGGGCCGCCGCCGAGACGCTCGTCGACATGGTCGAGCTCGCGCAGGAGGTAGCGCTCGGCTCCGGTGCGGACAGCGTCGACGGCGTCGTCCTCGACGAGGCGCTCGGGATAGGCGAAGTGCATGAAGTTCGCCTGGACGGTGTTCGTTAGATAGACGAGCCAGCGAACGGCGATCGCGCGCTCGGCGGTGCCGGCCGGCGGGAGCAGCTCCGCCTCCGGGTGTGTCTCGGCGAGGCGGATCAGGATCGCCGCCGACTCCCACAGCACGAGCCCGTCGTCCGCGACGAATGCCGGGACGCGACCAAGCGGATTGATCGCGAGGTACTCGGGCGGCGGGCGGCCGTCGTTGTCGCGCTCGACCTTGCGAAGTTCGAACGGCTCGCCGATCTCCTCGAGCGCAGCGTGCGGAGCCATCGCCGCCGAGCCGGGGATGTAGTAGAGCGTCGGCACTGCTCGATCGTACGCTGGCGGGCGCATCGACTTCGACAGGTTGATCGTTGATCTCGACGGTTGGACGCTGAAGCCGCCGCTGGACAGCGAAGGGGCATCGGCGCATGATCGTGTGCGATGGTGAGCGGTCTTCCGACCGGTGTCGTGACTTTGCTGTTCACCGACGTGGAGGGCTCGACGCGGCTGTTGCAGGAGCTCGGCGACGACTACGCGGAGGCGCTGCACGAGCATCGGCGGCGACTCCGCGCGGCCTTTGCCGAGCACGACGGCGTCGAGGTCGACACGCAGGGTGATGCGTTCTTCGTCGCATTCGCACGCGCGTCGAGTGCAGTTGCCGCTGCTGCGGACTGCCAGCGCGCACTTGCCGGCGGGCCGATTCGCGTGCGCATGGGGCTGCACACGGGCGAGCCGCGGCTGACCGAGGAGGGGTACGTCGGGCTCGACCTACACAAGGGCGCGCGGATCGCCGCCGTCGGGCATGGCGGGCAGGTGCTCCTCTCGCAGACGACCCGTGCGCTCGTCGACGTGGACGTCCGCGACCTGGGCGCGCACCGCCTCAAGGATCTCAGCGCGCCGGAGCGCATCTACCAGCTCGAGATCCAAGGGCTTCTGTCTGACTTCCCGCTGCTGAAGACGATCGAAGCAGGGATGAAGAATCTCCCGTTGCCACGAACGTCGTTCGTCGGCCGGGCGTCGGAACTCGACGCGATCGAGCGTCTGCTGGAGGACCCTGGCTGCCGCCTGCTTACGCTGGTCGGGCCGGGCGGGGCGGGCAAGACCAGGCTCGCCCTCGAGGCTGCCGCTCGCCGGGTCGACCGGTACCCGCATGGCGTCCATTTCGTCCCGCTCGCCTCCGTCGCCTCGCCGGAGTTCCTCGCGCCCGCCCTCGCCGAGTCGATTCAGTTCGCCGTCGACGCCGTGCACAGCGGCTTCTCGGCGCAGGACCAGCTGCTGGACTACCTCAGCGAGCGCTCGACGCTGCTGGTGCTCGACAACTTCGAGCATCTCGTCGAGGGCTCCGGCTTTCTCAACGAGATCATCGAGCGCGCCGCGCACGTCGAGCTGCTGACGACTTCGCGGGAGCGGCTCAACGTCCAGAGCGAGTGGGTGTTCGACGTCGAGGGCCTCGGGCTCGCGGAGAACGGGAACGGGAGTTCCTCGGCGGTGCGCCTGTTCGTCGAGCGGGCCACGCAGGTCGTACCGGGCTTCGCCCTCGACGACGCCGAGGACTCGCAGGCGCTTCGCATCTGCCGGCTCGTCGACGGCATGCCGCTCGGCATCGAGCTCGCGGCGTCGTGGGCGTCCGTACTCTCCTGCGCCGAGATCGCTGACGAGATCGAGGGCAACATCGACTTCCTCGCCACGTCGATGCGCGACGTGCCGGAGCGGCATCGCAGCCTGCGAGCGGCCATCGACCAGTCGTGGCGTCTGCTCACCGACGAGCAGCGCAGCGCGTTCTCGCGGTTGTCCGTGTTCCGCGGCAGCTTCGATCGCAGCGCCGCGGTCTCGGTTACGGGCGCCGACCTGCGGCTCCTCTCCGAGCTCGTCGCGAAGTCGCTCTTGCGCCGTCCGGACTTCGGCCGTTTCGAACTGCACGAACTGCTGCGCCAGTACGCGGCCGAGCAGCTGCGCCTGTCCCCCGCCGAGGAGTCGGACGCCCGCGAGCGGCACGCGCATCACTACGCGGCGATGCTCTTCGAGCGGCAGACGGCGCTCATGGGCCCGGACCTTGCGGTCGCCCGGGACGAGCTGCGCGGTGAGCTCGACAACCTTCGCGCTGCGGCCGAATGGATGTTGACGGAGAGCGACGAGTACGCGGCGCGCGAGGTGCTCGAAGCCTTCTACACGTTTCTCTGGATGCACAGCTGGTTCGACGGGGCCGAGACGCTCGAGCGACTCGCGCGCACGGCCAGCTTCGACGCCGACGACCTCGTGGGCACGAGCGCCGTCGCGTTGGCGGCGATGACGTACCGGGTCGCCATCGGCGCCCGGCTCGGCTACGACCCAGAAGCTGAGGAGCTCTGCGTCCGCTGCTTGCCGGTCCTAAGGGCGCGGAACCTCGAGCGAGAGCTCGCGGGCTGTCTGTGCGCGCTGGGCATCATGGCGGTCTACCGGGACGCCTTTACGGAGGCGGTGGCGGTCCTCGAAGAGGGAGCGGAGATCGCGGGAGCGATCGGCGACGGGCTCACCGAGAGCGGGGCACGGATGGATCTCGGCTTCGCCCGACTCCTCATGGACGATCTCGAAGCGGCGCGCGAGGCGTTCGACGCTGCGCACGTCCTCTCGGAGAAGCTCGGCAACCCGCTTTTGCGCGCGTACGCCACGAGCAAGCTCGGCCTCCTCGCCGATGCCGAGGAGCGCTTCGGCGACGCGCTTCGCCTGCACATGGAAGCGCGCGACCTGTTCGCGTCCGTCGGTGAGGCCGCTGGGCAGGGTTACGCACTCAGCCGCGCGAGCATGAGCGCGTTCGGGCTGGGCGATTACCCAGAGGCCTTGCGGCTCGGACGTGCCGGCTACGAAGCCTTCTCCGAGAGCAACCACCGCTGGGGGCTGATTACGGCGCTCTGCCGCGTCGGCTTCGCTGCACTCGCGCTCGGCGACGGCGCCGAGGCGCGCGAGCGCTTCGACCAGGCGCTCGCGCGTGCGCACGCCTCGCAGGCCGTCTCGCTCGAGCTCCTTGCACTGAGCGGGATCGCCGCGTGCCTCGCCGAAGATCCTGCCGAACAGGAGAGGGCCGCCGTGATCCTCACGTTCGCGCTCGGTCACGAGCAGCTCCCCGCGTCCTACGCCTTCGCCGCCCGCCCGGTTCTCGATCGGCTCGAGGCGGAGCTGCCGCCCGAGGAACTCGCGGCCGCCCGCAAGGCCGCCGCCGCCGCGACGCTGGAAGAGCTCGAGCGGGCGGCGTCATACCAGTCCGTCTGATGTCGTCTCTGACACGGAGGGCGACGGCGAGGTCCTCAGAGGGGCGCTCCTTCGACTCCGTGGCACGACCCAACGCCCTGTCCGGAGTTAGGAGAGACGGGAGCGACGGGACTCGAACCCGCGACCTCCGGCGTGACAGGTCGAGTTGGGGTTGTCAATCAAGACAGCAGGTCGTTGTGCCACGCCCCAGCGACCGTTGTCGCCGGGGATACGTCTAGGCTCCTCCTGTGTTGGTCTGCACGCGCTGCGGCCATCAGAACAACGACGCCCTGAAAATGTCACCGAGGCGCGGACGAATACAAGCCTGATTCTTGGCTGGCGGTCGCTGCCGGCTCCGTCGCCTGGAGCCCGGGCGGTTTAGCCTAGGCGCATGCGGGTCTGCCCGGCCTGCGGCCACGAGAACAGCGACAGCGCGAGATTCTGCGAGGACTGCGCGACGGCACTGAGCGTCGTACCGGCTTGGCATGAGCAGCGGAAGATGGTCACAGTCGTGTTCTGCGACGTCACCGGGTCGACCGCACTCGGCGAGGCGACCGATCCGGAAGCGTTGCGTGCCCTACTTGCACGGTACTTCGCCAGGATGAAGGGCATCATCGAGTCGCACGGCGGGACCGTCGAGAAGTTCATCGGCGACGCCGTGATGGCTGTCTTCGGCGTTCCACAGGTGCACGAGGACGATGCGCTGCGCGCTGTTCGCGCAGCGGACGAGATGCGGGGCGTGCTGCCTGAGCTAGGGGTGCAGGCACGAATCGGGGTCAATACAGGCGAGGTCGTGACGGGCACCAAGGAGCGCCTCGCGACGGGAGACGCGGTCAATGTCGCGGCCCGTCTCGAACAGGCTGCCGCGCCCGGCGAGATTCTCATCGGCGCCGTCACGCGTGAGCTCGTCCGGGGCGCCGTTGAGGCGGAACCCATAGAGCCGCTCATGGTCAAGGGAAAGGCGAAGCCGGTCGCTGCGTTTCGCCTCAAGACGGTGAAAGGCGAAGCGACCCGCAGGCACGATGCGCCGCTGGTCGGGCGGCAGATCGAGCTGGCCGGCCTTCGCTCGACCTACGAGGACGCAGTGCGAGAGCGAGGCTGTCGGCTCTTCACCGTTGTCGGTGCCGCCGGTGTCGGCAAGTCGCGGCTCGCCTATGAGTTCCTGGGCGCGCTAGACGCTCGAGTCGTCCGCGGGCGCTGCCTTTCGTACGGCCAAGGCATTGCGTACTGGCCGGTCGTGGAAATTCTGAAGCAGCTCGACGCGCTCCCGTCGGATCCGGCGGCGGCGGCACCGCTTCGCTTCCTCCTGCGGGAAACCGATGTGAGGGCGTCGCCCGAGGAGATCGCGTGGGGGTTCCGCAAGCTCCTCGAGGAGCAGGCGCAGGCAAGACCGCTGGTCTGCCTCTTCGACGACATCCAGTGGGCGGAGCAGACCCTGCGCGACCTGATCGAGCACGTCGCCCTGCTCTCGAGAGGCGCGCCGATCCTTCTGCTCTGCCTGGCGCGGCCCGAGCTGGCGGAGTCCCATCCCGACTGGCCGGTTGCGCTGCGCCTGGAACCACTCCCGAGCTCCGACGTCGACGCGTTGATCCCCGGCACGCTCCCGGACGAGCTTCGCGAGCGGATCATCCGCGCGGCCGGCGGCAATCCGCTCTTCATCACCGAGATGGTGGCTCTGGCCGGCGAGACCGAAGGCGAGGTCGTGGTTCCGGCGACGCTGAGGGTGCTGCTCGCGGAGCGCCTCGACCAGTTGGACAGCTCCGAGCGTGCGGTGCTCGACCGAGGCGCCGTCGAGGGCGAGATCTTCCACCGGGGAGCCGTCCAGGCTTTGACCGAGGGCGGGGCCGTGACTCCGCGGCTGGCCTCGCTCGTTCGCAAAGGCCTCATTCGTCCCGACGCCGCGCAGATTCCCGAGGACGATGCTTTCCGGTTCCGCCACCTGCTGATCAGAGACGCCGCCTACGACGCATTGCCCAAGTCGTCGCGCGCCCAGCTCCACGAGCGGTTTGCGGACTGGCTCGAGGCGCACGGCGCATCGCTCGTCGAACTCGACGAGATCGTGGGCTACCACCTCGAGCAGGCGGCGCTCTACAGCGCAGAGCTGGGGAACCCCGACGAGCGTATTGCGCTGCGCGCGGGCGAACGGCTTGCGCGCGCCGGTCGCCGGGCGCTTTCACCTGGGAATGAGGAGCTGGCCCAACCCTTGCTTAGCCGAGCGCTGGCGCTGACGCGCCCCTTCCGTCTCGACGTCGGTCTCGAGTTCGACCTCGCGATCACTTACCACATCGATGATCCGCTGCAAGCTGCCGCGATGTGCGAGGACGCAGCGGAGCGGGCTCGGGCCGAGGGCGACGAGCCGCGGGAGGCGCTGGCCCGCGTTGGCGCCGAGCTACATCGGCTCTTCGCGGTGAAGGAACCCGACGTCGACAGATTCGAGGTACTGGCACTCGACGCGCTCCGCCGGCTGGAGGAGATCGGCGACCACAGCGGCCTCTCGCAGGTCTGGATCGCCGTCGGTTATGGCGTCTCGAACAGCCGCGGACGGATGGCCGACTGGGCCGACGCGGCTAGACAGACGATTCGCCATGCCCGCGCCGCCGGCCGCTGGTGGACCGACGAGTACGGCCTGACATCGGCGTTGATCGCCGGGCCGGTGCCGGCCGACGACGCCTTACGAGAGCTGGACGAGGTCGTTCCGGGCCTGTCGCACCCGCTGTACCTGCTCAAGCGGGCACTCCTCTTGGCGATGCTCGCTCAGTTCGATGAGGCGAGGAAGATGGCTGACACGTCGAGCCAGCGTCTCGCCGAGTTCGGCACTCAGCGAGGCTCGGTCTGGCTCGCCGACATCGCCGCCGTCGCGGGCGACTACGAGCGAGCGTCACAGTACGGGCGGCAAGCCGTGAACGCCTTCCACGAGCAGGGCCATCTGGCATTCGAGGCGTCGTATGGTGGGAGGCTCGCGCGCTGGCTGTGCATCTTGGCGCGCTTCGACGAGGCCGAGCGCCTGGCCCAGACTGCGCGCAGCGTCTCGGCGCAGGAGGCAGCTTGGCTCTGGCGGCAGGTACAGGCGCGGGTCCACGCGCACCGCGGCGAGCACACAGAAGCCGAGCGTCTCGCGCGCGAGGCGATTGAGATCGTCGAGCAGACGGACATGCTCAACATGCACGGCGATGCGTACTGGGATCTCGGCGAGGTGCTCGCCTCCTCAGGCCGAGGCGGCGAGGCAGCGGCCGCATTGGAACAGGCGCTCGACCGTTACGAGCGGAAGAGGAACCTGGCGATGGTCGCGCAGCTCACGCCGAAGCTCGAGGAGTTCCGAGGGGCAGCGGGAACCGCGGCGGTGTGAAAGGACGGGAGCGACGGGAATCGAACCCGCGACCTCCGGCGTGACAGCCGGTCTTGGCGTTTCCCGGCTGAGCGCGGATAGGCGGGGATCCGCGGCGAGAGCAGGGCTTTCCGACCTCGGCGTTGCGGGATTCGCGGGTGCCGGCGCGGATCCCCCGAAGCCTCGCGCGGGATCGGCGCGGGATGCGTTGTTGCCGACGTGGCGAACGGACGGATCCCTGCAGAATGCGGGTCGGCGGTTAGGTTCGGGTCAAGCCCAGCCCGGGGCGGAGTAGTCTGCGTCCCGGGAGCGATGAGAATGGCCGAACGCCACCTCACCGTGCGACGACAAGTGGCCGCGTCTTGTCCTTCGGTCTGGGCCGTGTTCGCGGATTTCCCCAATCTGGCGGACCACTGGAGTGGCCTCAAGGCCTCTCGACCCATCGGCGACCAGACCTACGGTGTGGGTGCTCGCCGCCAGGTGGACCTGAAGCCGGTCGGCGCATTGGTTGAAACGGTCACCACCTGGCAGGAGGGCCGCACGATCGCCACCACGAATCAGCCATCCGCTCTCGTGCCGTTCAAGCAGGCCGAGTCCAGGCTTACCCTTGAGCCCGACGGTGACGGGACAGCGATCACATTTGACTACCGGTATGTGCCCAGGGGTGGCCCGATGGGTCGACTGACCGGTCCCGTGATCGACAGGAGACTGAGGACAGACTTTCAGAGCATGCTGGCTGCGATCGAGGACGCCGCCCTAAACGTGGGCTGAAAGGCGGCTCCACAGCTGGGTCGTCTTGTCGAAGCGGAGACGCGGTTCTGGGGCGCGGTATCCCCGGGCGCCGAAAATCCCGGCACCCCGATACTTGATCCATGTCCGGCTGCGGGAATCTGCGGCCGTGGCCCGTTTCCTGCGGCGATTCCCGCGCGGGACGTGCGCGGGATGAAAATACGAGAACGGCGCCTCGGCGGGCAACAGGACACGCCTATTTGCAGGGAGGACGATGGGTGCCGCATCCATCTGTTCATCCACGTTGGCGCTCGCCGCGGAGCGCTCCCGCATGGTTGAGCCGAGCGCGTTGCGATGTTTGCTGCCCGTTTGCTGCCCGCGCCAGTCGAGAGCGGCCACGTCGCAGTTCTAGTCGGGCAGGCCTGCTAGGAGTAGCGCGTTGCCGAGCTCATTTTTCTTGTCTGGGTTCGCGAAGCGCGCGGATCGGATAGCGGTGGAGACGGTGAGGGTCGGCTCTACCTGACGGAGCCGGTCTGCCACCACGATTGCCTCGTCGCGGCGGCCGAGGTTGGCCAGTGCAGCCGCGTGCAGCACGTAGGGCATGCTGAACTTTGGATTCGATTGACTTGCTCGGCTCGCCGCCGTGGCCGCTTTCTCGAAGCGGCCCGCGGCGAAGTGTGCGTACGCGAGGCCGATGTAGGGCACGTACAGAAGCGGATCGAAAGGACTGAGCCGGATCGCACGCTCAGCGTGATCCACGGCCATCGCATCGTCGCCCTTCCACGCGCGGACGATAGAACTGAAGCCGAGCGCGAGGGCCGACGAGCTTGAGAGCGCGAACGATCGGTCGAAGGCAGCGGTCGCGGTCTCGTAGTCGTACTCGACCACTGCAATGACGAAAGCGGCGGTTGCAAGCGCTGCGGCGTCGTCACCACCGACGGCGATCGCCGTGCGCGCATGATGGAGCGCAGCTTGTTTTGCTTCCTCGTGTAATCCGCCGCGTAGGTATCGCTGCTCGTGACACCAGGCGATCATTGCGTGTGCCGCGGCGTAGTCTGGTTCCAGTTCGATCGCCCGGGCGAGCAGCGTCAGGGCCTTGTCGGCCTCCTGCGGCATCGCCGTGAAGGTAAGCGGCAGTGCGCGGAGAAAGAGGTCATACGCGTCGAGGCTGTCGGGTCGTATGCGCCGCGCGCGCTCGATCTCTGCTTTGCGCAGGGTTGGCTCGATGACACCGACAACGCTGATAGTCAGCTCGTCTTGGACAGCGAAGATGTCGTCGAGCGCGCGGTCGTACTGGTCGGCCCAGATGTGGGTCCCGGTTCCGGTGTCGATCAGCTGAGCCGTGATGCGGACGCGGTTCCCCGATTTCCGGACGCTGCCTTCGAGGACGTAGCGCACGCCCAGCTCGCGGCCGACCTGTTTCACGTCGATGGCCTTGCCCCGGTAGGCGAAGCTCGAGTTGCGGGCGATGACGAAGATCCACTTGATCCGAGAGAGGCCGGTGATGATGTCTTCGACGATGCCGTCGGCGAAGTAGTCCTGCTCCGGGTCGCCGCTGAGATTCGAGAACGGCAGCACCGCGATTGACGGCTTGTCGGGCAGCGGCAACCTCGGTCGCGCTCCTTCTTCCGCGACCCCGCGCGAACCGACGACCCCATCCCGGCTGCCATCCGTTCCCTCGCGAACGAGCGCCCAGAGGCGCCACTCGCCTGGGATGCCTTTGAGCTCGTGCAGGCCCCGATCGCGAAAGTCGAGGCCTGATCCGGCGACCAGATCCCGCAGCGTGCCGGACACAAGAACCTCGCCTGGCCCCGCCGCAGACATCACCCGGTTAGCGATGTGCACTGCGATCCCGCCGATCTTTCCGGCGGCGGCCTCAGCCTCTCCGGCATGCACACCCGCCCGGATCGAAACATCCAGCTCGGAGACTGCCGCGACGATTGCGTCGGCGGCGCGCACCGCTTGGGCAGGCTGATCAAAGGAGGCAAAGAAGCCGTCTCCGGCGGTATCGAGCTCTCGGCCACCGAACCGCCGGAGCTCTCGGCGAACCGCAGCGTGGTGAGCCGCCACCAGTCGCTGCCAAGACTCGTCACCGAGTCTGACGGCCAGATCGGTGGACCCCACGATGTCCGTGAAGAGGATTGTCGCGAGCAGCCGCTCTGGCAACCGGCGGGTTCGAAACCTGGGCATTGTCTCGTGGAGTTTCGAACCCCGCGGCCACGATCGCAACGCTGACGTCGCTCGCGTGGGCGAAACATGCCTCTGGCGAAAGGACGCTGACCGACGTGAGGCAGTCTGTGACGACCGAACCGCTAGACGTATCTGTCAGCCGGCGGCCCGATGATGTGCATCCGGTGAGCCTCGGCGATCTCCGTTAGCTCGGCGTTTGTCACATCAGACCGTGCGAGCGCGGCGGCGAGGTCATCGAAGTAGCCCGTCATCGCTGCCGGGAAATAGAAGTTGAGCTTGCGGCTCGGCGCTTCGCCCACTCGGAAGCCATGAGGAACACCCGCAGGGATGAACACGAATGAACCTGCTGGGCAGCGGTACTCATCTCCCTCCAGGCTCATGACGTACTCGCCGTCGAGCACATAGAACGCCTCGGCCGCATCGGTATGCACGTGGACAGGTGGACCGAAGCCGGGTGGCTCGGTCGCCTCCAAGACTGAAACGACCCCGCATGTGCTACCCGCATCGGCCTTGACACGCATCTCGAAGTCGCCGAGATCGATCAGCCGTCCGTCTCCGGGAGCGACGACGAAGCAGCGACCAGCTTCCGTCACGGCGGCAGGTTCTCATGCCGCTCTTTCGTCGGTCAACCGCTCGACGACGAGCGCCCCTGGCATCCCGCATCACTTGCGCGCGCGGACGGCGCCGAGCACGCAGACCGCCGCCGGCGGTCGGATGTGCGGGCAGCAATTGGGCAGCAAACGCCTGGAAATCGATAGGGATCGTCTCTCCCGCGAGTGCGCGCTACTCGTCTTCGGCTCGCAACCGGTAGCCGCGGCCGCGGACAGTCTCGATCATCGACGCCCGCTCGCCCAGCTTCTTCCGTAGCGAGCGCACCACTGTGTCGATCACGTTGCTCCCGACGTGCGAGTAACCCCACACGTCACGAAG
>JBKPRG010000179.1:0-9196 GCA_046765815.1 Actinomycetota bacterium | reverse complement strand
GCGCCGCCGCGGGGCGAGCTGGCCGGCCGCGTCGCGCTGATCACCGGCGGCGCGAGCGGCATCGGGCGCGCGACCGCCCGCCTGCTCGCGGCGCGGGGCGCGCACGTCGTCGTCGCCGATCTCAACCTCAACGGTGCGCAGGAGGTGGCGGACGAGCTCGTCGCCGACCACGGCCTGCGGCGCGGCCTCGCGGTGCACGTCGACGTGACGAGCGAGGACGCGGTCGTGGAGATGACGCGGCGCGCGGTGCTCGAGTACGGCGGCCTCGACATTCTCGTCGCCTCCGCCGGGCTCGCGACGAGCGCGCCGATCATCGAGACGACGCTCGCCGACTGGGAGCAGAACTACGCAGTACTCGCCCGCGGCTACTTCCTCGCCGCACGCGAGGCGTTCCGGGTGCTGCTCCAGCAGGGACGCGGCGGCTCGGTCATCTTCGTCGCGTCGAAGAACGCGCTCGTCGCGGGCGCGAACGCGGCCGCGTACTCCTCCGCCAAGGCTGCGTCGCTGCACCTGGCGCGCTGCTTGGCCGAGGAGGGCGGTCCCGCCGGGATCCGTGTCAACACCGTCAACCCCGATGCCGTCATCCAGGGCTCGAGCATCTGGTCCTCCGACTGGAAGGCCGAGCGCGCGAGCACCTACGGCGTCAGTGAGGAGGAGCTGCAGACCTTCTATCAGGGCCGAACGAAGCTCGGCGTCGCCGTACTCCCGGAGGACGTCGCCGAGGCGATCGCGTTCTTCGCCGGCCCCCGTTCCGCCAAATCGACCGGAAATGTCGTCAACGTCGACGGCGGCGTCACCGCCGCGTATCCCCGGTAGTGCGACAAGGAGGCGCATGAGTCACCGGGTCCCCAACCCTTTCGGAAAGGACGGAGCAATGCAGAAGCGCAGGTGGGCGATCGCCGTCATGGCGGTCCTCGCGGCCGGCGTCGTCGTGACGGCAGCGCTGGCGTCTACCACGACCGGCAAGACCTATTACTTCATCCCCAAGGACACGCTCAACCCGTACGAGGTGATCGCGGACCACGGCGGCAAGCTCGCTCTCACGGAGCTCGGCGACAAGCAGGTCGTCTCGTCCGGCACCGAGGACACCGCGGCCGCGCAGCAGCCCGCGATCCAGGCTGCGATCCAGGCGCATGCTGCGGGCATCGTCATCGCGGGGAACGACCCGCAGGCGGTGTGCCCCGCCCTCCAGCAGGCGCAGGCGGCGGGCACCAAGGTGGTCGCGTTCGACTCGGACGTGAACTGCCGCTCGCTCTTCATCAACCAGGCGGACACCGAGACGATCGGCCGCAGCCAGGTCAAGTTGCTGGCGAAGCTCATGGGCTACAAGGGCCAGTTCGCGATCCTCTCGGCGGCTTCGACGGCCACGAACCAGAACGCGTGGATCAAGTACATGAAGCTCGAGCTGAAGAAGTCCGTCTACAAGAACATGAAGCTCGTCAAGATCTACTACGGCAACGACAACCCGGCGCAGTCGCGCCAGGCGACGGTGAGCATGCTGCAGGCGTACCCGAAGCTGAAGGGGATCGAGTCGCCGACGACGGTCGGCATCTCCTCGGCCGCGCAGTACCTCTCCACCTCGAAGTACAAGGGCAAGATCGTGCTCACGGGCCTCGGCCTACCGAGCCAGATGAAGAAGTACGTCCACAACGGCACCGTGAAGGCGTTCGCGCTGTGGAACCCGGAGGATCTCGGGTACCTCGCCGGCTACGCCGTCTCGCGGCTCGCCGAAGGCACGATCACGGGCAAGGTCGGCGAGACGTTCACCGCCGGCAAGCTCGGCAAGTACACCATCATCAAGGGCCCGGACGGCCGGCCGCAGGTGATTCTCGGGCCGCCGTTCACCTTCACGATCAAGAACGTCGACAAGTTCAACTTCTAGTGGGGTAATTGGGGGCGCCGCGCGTGCGGCGCCCCCGTACTTCGACATGACCGAGACGCCGACGCCCATCCTCGCCCTCGAGCACGCCGAGAAGAGCTTCGGTGCCGTTCACGCGCTCGTCGAAGGCGACATCGAGCTGTTCGGCGGCGAGGTGCACGGCCTCGTCGGCGAGAACGGCGCCGGCAAATCGACGCTCGTCAAGATCCTCGCGGGCGTCCACCGGCCGGACGCCGGCCGGCTGCTGCTCGACGGCGAGGAGGCGATCTTCGACACGGCGAAGCAGTCTCAGGCCGCCGGGATCGCGATCATCTTCCAGGAGCCGACGCTCTTTCCCGACCTCAGCGTCGCGGAGAACATCTTCGTCGGCGCGCAGCCGCTGAAGCGGTTCCGGCGCATCGACGGCCGCCGCATGCGGCAGCAGGCGGACGCCGTCTTCAAGCAGCTCGGCGTCCGGCTCGACCCCGACCGGCTCGCGCGCGGACTGTCGATCGCCGACCAGCAGCTCGTCGAGATCGTGAAGGCGCTGACGACGAACGCGCGCGTGATCGTGATGGACGAGCCGACCGCGGCGCTCACCACGGCGGAGGTCGAACGCCTGTTCCGGATCGTCGAGACGCTCCGGGCGCGCGGCAACGCGATCCTGTTCGTCTCGCATCGGCTCGAGGAAATCTTCGCGATCTGTCAGCGCGTGACGGTGATGCGTGACGGCCGGCACGTGCTCACGAAGCCGATCGGAGAGCTGACGACGCAGTCGGTGATCCGCGCGATGGTCGGCCGCGACATGGACGCGCTGTTCCCGAAGGTGCCGTCCGAGCCCGGCGTCGTCGTCCTCAAGGTCGAGCACCTGACCCGCGAGGGCGTCTTCACCGACGTCTCGTTCAAGGTGCGGAGCGGGGAGATCGTCGCGCTCGCGGGACTCGTCGGCGCCGGCCGGACCGAGGTCGCGCGCGCGATCTTCGGGATCGACCGGTGGGACGCGGGTGCGGTAGAGATCGACGGCCGCCGGCTGCCGCCGGCGTCGCCGACGGCGGCGATGACGGCCGGGATCGGCCTCGTCCCGGAGGACCGGCGCCAGCAGGGGCTGGTCATGGACTTCTCGATCGAGCGCAACATCGCGCTCGCGTCGCTGCACGAGATGCAGCGCGCCGGCCTGATCCCGCGCGGCGCCGAACGGCGCTTCGCGAAGGACTGGGCGCTTCGCCTACAGCTGAAGTACGGCCGTCTGACGAACCCGATCTGGACGCTCTCCGGCGGCAACCAGCAGAAGGCCGTGCTCGCGAAGTGGCTGGCGCGCCAGCCGCGCCTGCTGATCGTCGACGAGCCCACACGCGGCATCGACGTCGGCACGAAGGCGGAGGTGCACCGGCTCCTCTCCGAGCTCGCGGCGCAAGGCGTCGCCGTGCTGATGATCTCGTCCGAGCTCCCGGAGGTGCTCGGCATGGCCGACCGCATTGTCGTGCTCTTCGAAGGCCGGGTAACGCGCGAGTTCGCGCGGGCCGAGGCGACCGAGGACGCGATCATGCACGCGGCTACGGGCAGTGTCGACGAGGTAGCAGCTTGACTGCCGTCGCCGAAAAGCAGCGCGTGATCACGAGCCGCGCGGGCTCGCACGTCGTCGCCGAGGCGCTCTTCCGCTTCCGCGAGCTCGGCATCGTGCTCGCGCTCGTGCTCGTGGTCGGGGCGACGACGATCGACAACCACCGCTTCCTCAGCGCCACCAGCATCCAGAACCTGCTCTCGAGCGCGGCGATCATCGCGCTGCTCGCGATCGGCGAGACGATCGTCATCGTCACGCGCAACGTCGACCTGTCGATCGGGTCGGTGCTCGGCATCTCCGCCTACGCCACAGGCGTCCTTTACCGCGACCACCCGCACATCTCGATCGTGCTCGTCTTCCTGGCCGCGCTCGGGATCGGCGTGATCTGCGGCGTGGTCAATGGGCTCGTCGTCACGGTCGCCCGCGTGCCGAGCCTGGTGGTGACGCTCGGAACGCTCTACATCATCCGCGGCATCGACGGCGCCTGGGCGGGCGGCAACCAGGTCAACGCCTCGATGCTGCCGGACAGCTTCAACAAGATCGGCTACGGGACGATCGCGGGCGTGCCGTACCTCGGCATCATCGCCATCGTCGCCGTCGCGAGCGCGACGTACGTGATGCGCAGCTTCCGCACCGCGCGCGACCTGTATGCGATCGGGTCGGATCCTGCCGCTGCGCGCCTCGCCGGCATTCCGGTTGGCGCGCGCGTCTTCCTCGCCTTCGTCGTCAGCGGCGCGATCGCCGGGCTCGCCGGCGCGGTCTGGCTGTCGTACTACGGCTCGGTCGACGCGATCGCCGGCGTCGGCTACGAGTTCCAGGTGATTGCGGCGGTGGTGGTCGGCGGCGTGGCGATCTTCGGCGGCAGCGGCAGTGTGCTCGGCGCCGCGCTCGGCGCGCTGCTGCTGAACACGATCAACAGCGCGCTCGTCGTCGTGAACGTCTCCTCGTTCTGGAGCCAGGCGCTGGCCGGCGGCCTCCTCATCGCCGCGATCGCGTTCGACCGGCTGATCGCGATTCGCGTCGCACCTGCCCTGCGATCACGGCGGAGGGCGCGTGGCTGAGCGTCTGCGCATGCTCGTTCGGTGGGAGGTGCTGCTCCTCGTGCTGCTCGGCTGCACGATCGCCTACGGCGCCGACGTCTCGCCGTACTTCCTCCAGTCGAGCAACCTCTTCTTCATCTGCCTGAACGTCGGCGAGATCGCGATCATGGCGCTGCCGCTGACACTGATCGTGATCACGGGCGAGATCGACCTGTCGGTCGCCTCGACGCTTGGGCTCTGCGGCGTGCTGATGGCGGAGCTGTTCAAGCACGGCTGGGGGGTCTGGCCCGCCATGATCCTCGCGGTGCTCCTCGGCGCGGTGCTCGGCGCCGTCAACGGCGTCCTCGTCACGCGCATCGGGCTCCCGTCGCTCGCCGTCACGATCGGGACGCTGACGCTCTACCGCGGCATCGCGCAGGGCATCCTGCCGACCGACACGATCGGCGGTTTCCCGACCGGCCTGTCGTCGATCGGCGTCATCCCGATCCCGCACACGCATGTGCCGTACTCGTTCCTCTTCTTCGCGGTGCTGGCAATCGCCGTCGGCGTCGTCCTGCACGCGACGCCGCTCGGCCGTGCGATCTTCGCGATTGGGGCCGGCCAGGAAGCAGCATTCTTCGCCGGCATCCGCGTGAAGCGGATCAAGTTCTGGCTGTTCGTTCTCTCGGGCGCAGTGAGTGGGTTCGCCGGCGTGCTCTGGACGCTCCGCTTTGCCTCGGCGCGCTACGACTCCGGCCAGGGGCTCGAGCTTTTCGTCGTCACGGTCGTGCTGCTCGGCGGCATCTCGATCTTCGGCGGACGCGGCACGATCATCGGCGTCGTGATCGCGGCCGCCGTCCTGGGCTGCCTGCAGACGGCGCTCACCGCCGACCAGGTGCCGTCGCAGGATCAGAACATCGTCGTCGGCATCCTGCTGGTGGCGAGCGTGATCGTCCCCAACGCCGCCGACCTTTACCGTCGTGCGCGGGCTCGGCTGCAGAGCGCCCTCGCGCGCCGCCAGGTCGCGGTCGCGCAGGCGGAGAGCGAGTGACACGCGCCCGCGTCGGCATCTTCGGGATCGGGCTGGCCGCGTACTGGCCGCAGTTCGAGGGGCTGCGCGAGCGGCTCGAGGGCTACCAGCGCGGCATCGAGGGGCGGCTGGGCGAGATGGGTGCGGACGTCGTGTCCGCCGGGCTGGTTGACACGCCGCAGGCGGCGCGGGAGGCGGGCGCCGAGCTCGCGGGCGTCGATCTGCTCCTGCTGTACACGGCGACGTACGCGACGTCGTCCCAGGTCTTGCCGGTCGCGCAGGCCGTGAACGCTCCCGTCGTCGTCCTCAACCTGCAGCCGACGCGCACGCTGGACTACGAAGGGATGACGACCGGCGAGTGGCTCGCGAACTGCTCGGCGTGCTGCGTGCCGGAGATCGCCGGCGCGTTCACGCGTGCGCAGATCCCCTACCGGACGGTGACCGGCACGCTGCTCGACGGCGATCCCGCGTGGGACGTGCTGCGCGAGTGGCTCGACGCTGCGTCCGCGGTGCGCTCGCTGCGCTCGGCGCGCATCGGCTTCCTCGGCCACACCTATCCGGGGATGCTTGACATGTACTCCGACTTCACGCAGGTCCACGCGCAGACGGGCGCACATGTCGAGGTACTCGAGATCGACGATCTCGTCGAACGGGTCGAGTCGGCTTCCGCCGACGCGGTCGAGCGCAAGGGCGAGGAGATCCGCGCGACGTTCGACCTCGCCGACGCGGGCGTCGACCCGATTGCGGCGGAGATCACGCCGGAGGTGTTCGACTGGTCGGCGCGCGTCGCCGTCGGGCTCGACCGCCTGGTCGACGACTTCGAGCTCGACGGCTTGACCTATTACTACCGCGGCGTCGGCGGGAACGTGGCCGAGCGCGTCACAGCCGGTTTGATCGTCGGCAACTCGCTGCTGACGGCGCGTGGGGTGCCGGCTTCCGGCGAGGGCGATCTGAAGACGAACGTCGCGATGCTCCTGCTCGACCGTGTCGGCGCGGGCGGCTCGTACACCGAGTTCTACGCGCTCGACTTCGAGGAGGGCTTCGTGCTGATGGGCCACGACGGCCCCGGGCACCTCGCGATCGCGGAAGGGCGGCCGGTTGCCCGGGCGCTCAAGCTCTACCACGGCAAGTCGGGCGCGGGTCTCTCGATCGAGATGAAGGTGCGGCTCGGGCCGGTGACGATCCTCGGCGTGACGCAGACCGCCGACGGCAGGCTGAAGCTCGTCGCCGCCGAGGGCGAATCGATCCCCGGCCCGACGTTCCGGATCGGCAACACGAACTCGCGAATCCGCTTCGCCTCGGGCCCGACGGCGTTCTTCGACGCGTGGTGCGCGGAAGGTCCGACACATCATGTCGCGCTCGGCGTGGGACACCAGCTGTCGCGGGTGCGCAAGATCGCCGACCTGCTCGGGCTCGAGCTGGCCGTCGTCGGGTAGCGATGGCCGAGCTGACCTTCCTCGGCTGCGACCAGGACGCGTACTGCGCCAGCGTCGAGCTGCACATCAGCGAGTTCGAGGAGTTGTCGGGCCACACCGTCCGCGTCCGGACCCTCGCCAGCGACGAGTACTTCACGAACCGGCTCGATCCGTATCTGACGGGTGACGCGCCGGCCGACGTCTTCATGTCGGGGCCGGTGCTGGTCTGGGA
The DNA here is from genome assembly GCA_046765815.1 of Actinomycetota bacterium. Classification (GTDB taxonomy): domain Bacteria; phylum Actinomycetota; class Thermoleophilia; order Gaiellales; family Gaiellaceae; genus PALSA-600. The sequence goes on along the minus strand of JBKPRG010000179.1, from coordinate 2,081 downwards.
GCACGTCGGGAAGGGGCTCGTCGAACCGCTCGATCCGTTCCTCGAGCGTGCGTCGACGGGGTTTGATCCGGACGACTTCGTCCCGTCGCTGCTTCGGTGCAACCGCTGGAGCGGTCGCTTCGGCGAGCCACTCGGAACCGGCCCGCTCCTCGAGGTGCCCGTCAACTGCGAGTCGTACAACCTGGCGTACGTACCCGAGCTCCTCGAGCGGGCTGCTGTTGCCGTCCCGACTACCTGGGACGAGTACTTCGCCGCCGCGTTGGCGATCGTCGAGCGGGCCTCGCCGAGCCGCGGCTTCGCGCAGCGCGGAACGGACGCCTGGCACACGATCTACACCGGGTACGCGAGCCAGCTCTGGGCATGCGGCGGTGTGGACTTCGACGGCTCGGGGGCGTGTGCCATCGCCGCAGCGCCGGCGCTGGAGGCGACGACCGCGTTCCTCCGCGCGCTCGCGGCAGCCGGCCCGATCGACTGGCCGGCGCAGCGCTGGTACGAGCTGGCGCAGGACTTCGCCGCCGGCCGGTATGGGCTGATCGTCGACTCCGACCACTACGTCGCGTACTTCGAAGACGACGCCTCGGCGATGAAGGGACGCATCTCCTATCGGTTGCCGCCTGCCGGTCCGGCCGGCGTTCGGTCGAACCTCTGGACGTGGTCGACCGTCATGAACGCGCACTCGCGCCACAAGGACGAAGCGTGGGAGCTGATCGAGTGGGCGACCGGCCCGCGCTTCCTGCTCCGCTCGGCGTTCGAAGGGAACATGAACCCCACGCGGCGCAGCACCTGGGACGATCCGGCGTTCCTCGAGCTCGCGTCGGCGTGGGGCGACTTCGCTCCGGTCGCGCGACAGCTCGTCGAAGAGGTCGCCGAGGTGCTCGTGACGCCGCGCGTCGACTACATCGAGGTTGCGCGCCGGTGGACGCGGGCCTTGCTCGACGCGTATGCGGACGTCGACGCCGCCGAGGGTTACCTGCAGGCGGCCGCGGCGGACATCGACGCGCTCGGCTAACGGCCGTAGAGCCCGACGAGGCGCGCAATCGCGAGCATCGTGCCCGCGCGATCGAGCGCCCTCAGCGTGAAGCGGTAGTGGTGCGCAGGGCCCGGCGGCGGGCACGGGCCTGTCCAGCCACGGGTACCGGCGCTGTTCACGCCGCCGAGACGCGACCCCGCGGGCAGGCTGCGGGCGCTCGCGGGCAGGCGCGCGATGCGCCAGTGCAGGAAGCCGCCTCCGGGTGCGTCGGGATCCAAGACCGTGAGCGAAAACGACGCCGTTCGTCGCGGCGGTGCAGTCCACCTCACCGCGGGCGAGATGTTCGCGCCGTCGCATGTGTACCGCTTCGGAATCGTCCCGCCTTGGTGGAAGGCCGTCGAAGTGAGCACGAACGCGGCGGCGAGCGCAGCCACCATGGCGACTCATACGATAGGCCCGTGAGCAAGTCCTCGCTGCAGGCGATCGCCGCGCCGAAGCTGCCTGACGCCCTGCGCCTCGGCCCGGTGCAACTCACGGTGCGGGACTTGCAGCGTGCGATCGACTGGTACGAGCGATCACTCGGCCTGCGCGTGCATGCGCGCGCCGACGGCGCTGCCGAGCTCGGGGACGGCGACGAGACCGTCGTCGTGTTGGTGGAGGACGCGGACGCGATTCCGGCAGGCCGCCACGCCGGGCTCTACCACTACGCGCTGCTTTACCCGTCGCGCGCGGCCCTCGCCCGCGCCGCGCTACGTCTGATTGCGACACGGACGCCGATTCAGGGCGCCTCCGACCACGGCACGCACGAGGCGATCTATCTCCCGGACGCCGACGGCAACGGGATCGAGCTCGCCGCCGACCGCCCCCGTGAGCAGTGGCCGCAAGGGCTCGGCTACGGCGGAGGGCCGGCACCGCTCAACTTCGAGAACCTTGTCTCGACCGTAGGCGACGACCAGTCGCAGCCGTTCGTGGACGACGGTCTACGTGTCGGCCACCTGCTCGTGCACGTCGGCGACATCGACGAGGCGCTCGCGTTCTACCGCGACCTCGTCGGGCTCGAGGAGCAGGGAAACCTCGGCACCGCCTCCTTCCTCTCGGCCGGCGGGTACCA
>JBKPRG010000178.1:0-17532 GCA_046765815.1 Actinomycetota bacterium | reverse complement strand
GCGTCGATCCGCGCGGCCGCGCACCCGGCGAAGGTCGACTACCTGTACTTCGTGCGCAAGCCGGACAAGATCCACCACTTCTTCACCGCGAGTGACACGGCGTTCGCGCAGTACGAGTGCGCGCACGGGTACGGCTGCTGAGATGACCTCTCACGTCGCGTTGCTCGGCCATCCGGTCGCGCACTCGCTGTCGCCGCGCATGCAGAACGCCGCTTTCGCAGCCCGCGGGCTCGACTGGCGGTACGACGCGTTCGACGTCGAGGACCCCGTGGCGGCGGTGCGCGCCCTGCAGACACTCGGGTTCGCCGGAGCCAACGTGACCATCCCGCACAAGCAGGCGGTCGTCGCGGCGTGCGACGAGGCCGAAGGTGACGCCGTCAACACGCTCGTCTTCCGGGACGGCCGCGTGACCGGCCACAACACCGACAAGGAGATCCTCGCCGGGGTCGACGCCGGCCGCGCCTGCCTGATCGGCGCCGGCGGCGCTGCCGCGGCGCTGGCGCCCGCGCTCCCCGCGGACACGCGCACGTTCACGCGCTCCGGCGAGTGGCCGCCCGACGCGACCGGTTGCGATCTCGTCGTCAATGCGACACCGGTGCGCGACGAGGTGCTCGTCGAGCTCGACGCGAGCCAGACGGTCGTCGACCTCGCCTACGGGGACGACGAGACGGCGCTCGCCGCCGCCGCCCGCGCGGCCGGCTGCCGCGTCGTCGACGGGCGCGAGGCGCTGGTGCGGCAGGGTGCGGCGAGCTTCCGTCTCTGGACCGGCCTCGAGCCGCCGGTCGAGGTGATGCGCGCGGCGATCACTCTAGGCTTGGAGCCGTGACGCTTCGCCTGGCAACTGCCGGAGAGTCGCACGGGCCTGCGCTGGTCGCGATCCTGAGCGGCCTGCCTGCGGGGCTCGAGCTCGACCGCGAGGCGATCGACGGCGACCTGCGGCGCCGCCAGCTGGGTTACGGGCGCTCGCCGCGCCAGCAGATCGAGCAGGACGCGGTCGAGGTGCTGGCAGGCCTCCGCCACGGGCGGACGCTCGGCACGCCGCTCGCGCTCGTCGTGCGCAACAACGACCACAAGAACTGGACGTGGGGAATGGCGCCGTGGCAGCCTGAGGGCGAGCCGAGCGGGAAGGGGACGAAACCGGTGACGCTGCCGCGGCCGGGTCACGCGGATCTCGCGGGTGTCCTCAAGTACGGCCACGAGGACGTGCGGAACGCGCTCGAGCGTGCGTCGGCGCGCCACACGGCGGTGCACGTCGCCGCCGGCGCGGTGGCGAAGGCGCTGCTGGCCACGATCGGCATCGAGGTGCACGGCTCCGCCGCCAACGAGGACGCGCTGCGCGTTGCGATCGACGAGGCGCGCGCGGAACGGGACACCGTCGGCGGGGTGGTCGAGGTCCGCGCGACCGGCGTTCCGCCCGGCCTCGGCTCGTACGCGACCAAGGAGGACCGCCTCGACGCCCGCCTCGCGTTCGCGCTGATGGGCATCCAGGCGGTGAAGGGCGTCGAGATCGGCGACGGGTTTGCGCTCGCCGCCCTGCGCGGCTCGCAGGCGCACGACGAGATTCGAACCGACCGCCGTCGCGACACCAACCGCGCCGGCGGCATCGAGGCCGGCGTGTCCAACGGCGAGGAGATCGTCGTACGGGCGGCGATGAAGCCGCTGCCGACGTTGATGAAGCCGCTCGCCTCCGTCGACCTCGCGACCGGCGAGGAGGCGACTGCGCTCGTCGAGCGGTCGGACGTGGCCGCGGTAGAGGCGCTCGCGGTCGTCGCCGAGGCCGCGGTCGCGTGGGAGCTCGCAGTCGCGGCGCGCGACAAGTTCGGCGGCGACGCGGTCGGTGATTTCGTCGCCGCCCACGCGGCCTATCTCGAACGCATCGAATGGCGCTGAATAGCCTCGGGCGCCACCTCGCGCTGATCGGCTTCATGGGCGCGGGCAAGACGACGATCGCGCCGCGAATCGCGGAGCGCCTCGGCCGTCGCGTCGTCGACGCCGACCGGTTGCTCGAGGGCCGCGTCCAGCTTCGCATCGGAGAGTTCTTCGCCAAGCGCGGAGAGACCGAGTTCCGCATCGCCGAGGCGGCGCTGATCCGCGACCTGCTCTCCTCGGGCGAGCCGGCGGTCATCGATCTCGGCGGCGGGGCGGTGAAGACGCCGACCGCCCGCGAAGCGCTCGCCGCCGGCGCGTTCGTCGTGCTGCTGGACGTCGACCCCGACACCGCCTGGGCGCGTGTCCGCGGCAGCGACCGACCGCTCGCGCAGGAAGAGGAATCGTTCCGCAGGCTCCACCCCGAGCGCACGCAGCTCTACCGCGACGTCGCCGATGCGGTCGTGCAGAGCGGCGACGAGGACGGCGTCGTGCTCGCCGCCGCCGGCGTCCACCACGAGCCGGGCTCGCTGGCGCGGCTCGGCGAGCTGGTTCCGGGAGACGGGCCCGTCGCGCTCGTGGGCGACGCGACAGTTCTCGGGCTCTACGGCGACGCAGCACGAGGTGCGCTCGGCGACCGGCTTGCGTCGACGCACGAGCTGCCGCCGGGCGAGGCGGCGAAGACGCTCGACGTCGTCGGCCGCCTCTGGTCGGAGCTGCGGCTCGACCGCGACGGGACGATCGTCGCCCTCGGTGGCGGCACCGCCACCGACGCGGCGTCGTTTGCTGCCGCGACCTACCTGCGGGGAGTCCCGTGGGTGTCGGTACCGACGACGCTCGTCGGGCAGGTCGACGCCGGCATCGGCGGGAAGACCGCGATCGACATCCCGCAGGGGAAGAACCTCGTCGGCGCGTTCCACTGGCCGGCGCGGGTCGTGAACGACGAGGAGCTGCTGGCCACGCTGCCCGAGCGCGAGCGGCGCCAGGGGCAGGCCGAGCTGCTCAAGACCGAGCTGCTCGCCGGACGGGAGCTCGACGTGCGCGGCGCGGCGGCCTACAAGGCCGGCGTCTGCCTACAAGATCCACACGACCACGGCCCACGTCGCTACCTCAATCTCGGCCACACGTTCGCGCACGCGCTCGAAGCGGCTGCGGGCTTCGACCTCCCGCACGGTGAGGCGGTCGCGTTGGGGCTGTTGGCGGCGCTGCGCCTGAGCGGACACGACCCGGCGCCGGTGATCGACGCGCTCGATCCGCAGCCGGTCGCTGTCGACCGCGATGCCGCCTGGGAGGCGCTGCAGCGCGACAAGAAGCGGACAGGCGGCGAGATCAACCTCGTCCTCCTCGGCGACGACGGGCCGTTCGTTGCACCACGACCGGCCGAGGAAGTTCGTGCGGCACTGGATACGCTGATCCGCCACTGATGCAGGTCCTCGTCCTCAACGGCGTCAACCTGGACACGCTCGGCCGCCGCGACCCGAAGCTCTACGGCGGTCTCTCGCTGAACGAGCTCGAGACGAAGATCTACCAGTGGGCGCACGCGCTCGACATCACTGCGCGCTGCCGGCAGACGAACAGCGAAGGCGAGTACATCGGCTGGATCCACGATGCGTACGACGACGTCGACGCGGTGATCGTGAACCCCGGCGCCTGGAGTCACTACAGCTACGCGATCCGCGACGCGCTCGAGCTGCTCGAGGTGCCGATCGTCGAGGTGCACCTCTCGAACATCGAGCAGCGCGAGGAGTGGCGGCGCCACAGCGTGGTCTCGGAGCTGACGGCGTTTCGCGTGATCGGCAAGGGACCGGAGGGGTACCGCGACGCGCTGCAGTTCCTGGCGGGGAAGATGGACGAATGAGCTCGCGGATCGCTGCTCTCGCAGAGCGCCTCGATGCGCCGTTGCTCGTCACGAACCTGACGAACATCTTCTATTTGACGGGCTTCGACACGTCGAACGCCGCGCTGCTCGTTCGCCCGGGCGGCGAGGCCACGCTGTACACGGACTTCCGCTACATCGAGGCCGCACGCGGCGTCGACGGGGTGGAGGCGGTGCTGACGAAGCGCGCGCTGATGGCCGACGCCGGCGAGCGACTCGACGGGACCGTCCAGTTCGAAGCCGACGTGCTGCCGTACCTCGAGTGGAAGCGGCTTCGCTCGGGCGGGGCGAAGCTCGTCGCGACGAGCGGGCTCGTCGACGAGCTGCGCGCGGTCAAGGACGAGCAGGAGCTGAAGGCGATCCGCCGCGCCGCGCGCGCCGCCGACCGCGCCTTCGAGGCGCTGACGGCGGAGCCGTTCATCGGCCACAGCGAGCGCGAGATCGCGTGGCGGCTGCGCGAGCTGCTGCACGCGCACGGCGTCGACGACGTGAGCTTCGAGACCGCTGTCGGGTACGGGCCGCACGGCGCACACCCGCACTGGTCGCCGAGCGACACGATCCTCTCGCCGGGAACGCTGGTCGTGATCGACTGGGGTGCGCGCGTCGACGGCTACTGCTCGGACTGCACCCGGACGGTCTCGACCGGGCGCCTGCCAGACAAGCTGCGCGAGATCTACGACCTCTGCCTCGTGGCGCAGAAGCGCGCCTGCGCGGAGATCAAGGCCGGCATGACGGGTGTCGAGGCCGACGCGATCGCGCGCGACGTGATCACGGAGGGCCGCTATGGCGACGCATTCGGCCACGGGCTCGGGCACGGCGTCGGCCTGCTGATCCACGAGGCGCCGCGGCTCTCGACGGAGTCCACGGACACGCTGGCGCCGGGTCACGTCGTGACGATCGAGCCCGGCATCTACCTCGAGGGCGTGGCCGGCGTCCGGATCGAGGACCTCGCGATCGTCCGCGAGGATGGCCTCGAGCTGCTGACGTCGTTCCCGAAAGAGCTGATCGAGGTCAGGTAGCTAGCCGTTCGCTACGCTCCTCCGCCGATGGCCGAGGTCGTCTCCACCAACCAGTTCCGCAACGGCATGCACATCGAGCTCGACGGCCAGACCTGGCGCATCGTCGAGTTCCAGCACGTCAAGCCCGGCAAGGGCGGCGCGTTCGTGCGCACGAAGCTGAAGTCGCTGTCGAGCGGCTCGGTCGTCGACCGGACGTTCCGGGCGGGAGAGAAGTTCAACCGCATCCGGACTGAGACGAAGAGCATGCAGTACCTCTACGACTCGGGCGACGAAGTCGTCTTCATGGACGAGGGCACGTACGAGCAGCTCTCGCTTCCGCACGGCGATCTCGAGGACGAGCTGCCGTTCATGCAGCCGTCGTCGAGCGTGCAGGTGCTGTTCGTCGACGGTCAGCCGTCGGGCATCGACCTGCCGGCGTCGGTCGTCCTCGCCGTGACGGAGACAGAGCCGGGCGTGAAGGGCGACACGGTCTCGAACGTGACGAAGCCGGCGACGCTCGAGACGGGCGCCGTCGTGCAGGTGCCGCTGTTCGTCAACGTCGGCGACCGGATCAAGGTCGACCCGCGCGAGCGGCGCTACATCCAGCGCGCCTGACGGTTCAGTCGCGAACCTGGTTCACCTCGTGAACCAGGTTCGCGGTGGTGCGGTTTGGGCTAGAGACCCCAGTCGGCCCCCCTCGGCAGCGACCGGATGTCTTCACCGCGCTTCTGCCCGCTCGGCCGCGCCGAGACACTCCCTCGAACGAGGGATTCGAGCGCTACGAGTAGATCGTGTTGCTGAGGCCCGGCGCGTAGCAGCCGCCGACCTGCGCCGCGCCCATCACGACCCGCACCCGGAGGCGCGACTTGATCGTCGAGCGCCAGGCTGCCGTTGAGAGCACAGTCGGTGCGACGCCCGCCGTGCTCGCCTTCAGCGTCAGCGTCTTGACGGCGACCCAGCGGCGAAGCGTGGCGTTGTAGCGCTGGAAGCTTGCGTACTTGCCGGCGAAGGATTGGGCTGCCGAGACGCGCAGTGCGAACCGGTGCAATGCCGGCCTGGTCAGCCGAAGTGCCGGACGAACCTTCACCGTGACAGCGTTGCTCGTGGTGGCACGGATCTTCGCCGTGTAGACCGTGTTCTGCAGCGGGGACGCGGTGTAGCTGAATGCGCCGCCGGTCGTCGTTGCGACAGTCGCGAGCTTGGTCGCCGCGTTAGTGCCGCACGCTTGCCCGTAAACGTCGATGTTTTGCGCGGCTTGCTGCGTCGAGAGCGTCCCCGAGACTGTGGGTTTGCCGCCGTAGATGACGAGCAGCGGCTTCGCAGTCAGGTTGATCGACTCCGGCGGGGCGGTGACAGTGATCGAGCCGCGGTACGTGTTCCCCTTGACGTTCGGATCCGAGTAGCTGAAGTTGCCGGCCTGCGCGAACGTGCAGCTCGCGGAGGCGGTCGGCTGGATCACGAGCGGATTGACCGTGCACGTGACGCCGTTCGTCTGCTTGAGGTCGATCTGGTGTGCCGCCGTGTCCTGGTTCGTCCACTGCACAGTGTCGCCCTGCGCGATCGTGACCGTGCTCGGCACGTAGCCGTTCTTCGTGATTGCCACGGTGACGGTCTTGGCGCCTGCGGCGGCGCTGGTCAGAAGGAGAACTCCGGCGGCGATGAGGAGACTGAGCTTGCGCATCGGCACCCTCACTATGTCCGGGTCGGCGGACGGAGCGTTCGACGGACGTAATGTCTATGTAAGCCCGGTAAGGTCTCGCCGTGCCGCGCCTCGTGGATACGACGATTCGCGTCCTCAGCCAGGACCCGCTGGCTGGACGCATGCCGACGGCCGACATCCTGCGGCTGGCCGAGATCCTCGACACGGCGGGCTTCGCCTATCTGGAGATCTCCGGCGGCGGCACCTTCGACAGCGCGGTGCGCCGCGGCGTCGAGAGCCCCTGGGAGCGCATTCGCGCCCTCAAGGCGCGGACGAAGACGCCGCTCGCGCTGGCCGTCCGCGGCCGGTTCCTGGTCGGCACGCGCCCCGTCGGCGGGGACTTCGCGCGCCGCTTCGTCGCGAGCGCGGCACAGAGCGGGATCGACGTCTTCCGCCTGCACGACCCGCTGAACGACGTCGACAACCTGCGCGAGGCGGCCGAGGCGATCGTCGGGTCGGGCAAGGAGTTCGAAGCAGGGCTGCTCTACGGCAGCGGCCGCCACGAGGCCCTCCTCGATGCGGCCAAGAAGCTGCCGGAGATGGGCGCCGCGCGAATCCTCCTCAACGACCCGGCCGCCCTCTTGCAGCCGCACCGTGCCGGCAAGCTCGTCACCGAGCTCCGCGAGCTGACGGGCCTGCCGGTCGGCCTCTACGCGCAAGGCGCGGGCGGCAACGCGCTCGCCGCTGCGATCGAGGCGGCCCGGGCGGGTGCCGACGTGATCGCGTCCTCCGTCTACCCGGTCGCGCTGACCATGCACCGGGTCTCGTCCGAGTCGGCCGCACAGGCGCTGGCCGGCGTCGGTCTGGACACCGGCGTCAACCTCGAGAAGCTGTGGCAGGCTTCCGACGTCGTCGACGAGCACATCGGCGACGAGCCGGTCTCGCCGCTGCCGCCGCGCGTCGCCGTCCGGGCGGCCCAGCACAAGCTGCCGGTCGGGCTGGTGGCGGCGCTCGACGTGCAGCTCAGGGCGCAGGCGGCCGGCGACCGCCTCGACGAGGTGATCGACGAGGTCGTGAAGGTGCGCGAGGAGGTCGGCTCGCCGCCGCTCGCGGCGCCGATCGGCCAGATCGTCGCCTCGCAGGCGCTGCTCAACGTGCTTTCCGCGAACCGCTACTCGACGATGGTCGACGAGCTCCGCGACCTCGTGACCGGCCAGTTCGGCCGGACGCCCGGCCCGGTCGACCCGGCGCTCGTGCGCGCGGTCGAGGCCTACGGGGTCGAGCCCGAGGAGCCGGTGGACCTGGACGCGCTCCGCGACCAGGCGGGCGGGCTCGCCTCGAGCGAGGAGGAGCTGCTCCTGCTCGCGCTCTTCGGCGACGAGGCCGAGCCGCTGCTGCAGGCGATCCGGGAGCGCTCGGGCGGCGAGGAGTCGCTCGCGGCAGGCGGTGTCGACCAGGAGCGTCAGGAGCGGATCCGCGAGGTGGTGCGGATCGTGCAGGAGACCGGCGTCGGCGAGATCACGATCGAGGAGGCCGGGATGCGCGTGAGCGTGCGGCGCACGTCCGACCAGCCGCCCGTCGCGCCGACGGCTGCGGCGCCGGGACCGAGCGGCGAGTACGAGCCGCCGCCCGTCCAGCCGCGCGACGACGCCTTCATCCGGGTCGAGAGCCCGATGGTCGGCACCTTCTACCGAGCGCCTGCGCCGGGTGCTGCGTCGTTCGTCGAGGAGGGCGATCCGGTCGCGCCGGGCGAGACGCTCTGCATCCTCGAGGCGATGAAGCTGATGAACGAGGTGAAGTCGGAGATCGAGGCGATCGTCCGCAAGATCCACGTCGAGAATGCGTCGCCGGTCGAGTACGGACAGCTCCTCTTCGAGCTCGAGCCGATCAACGGCCGGCCCCTCGACGCGGTCTGATGTTCTCGCGCGTGCTTGTCGCGAACCGCGGCGAGATCGCCGTCCGGGTGATCCGCGCATTGCACGAGCTCGGCGTGGAGGCCGTCGCGATCTACTCGACCGCCGACCGCGAATCGCTGCACGTGCGGATCGCCGATCAGGCCGTCTGCGTCGGCCCGCCGTCGGCGACCGAGAGCTACCTGCGCATCCCGAGCGTCGTTGCCGCCGCGGAGACGACCGGCTGCCAGGCCGTCCACCCGGGCTACGGCTTCCTGGCCGAGAATCCGGCGTTCGTGGAGGCGTGCGTCGGCAACGACCTCGTCTTCATCGGCCCGCCGGTGGGCGTGATGGCGACGATGGGCGACAAGATCGCGGCCAAGCAGGCCATGCGCGAGGCGGACGTCCCGACGGTGCCTGGCAGCGAGGGGGAGACCTCGATCGCAGGCGCGCGGACCGCAGCCGAGGAGATGGGCTACCCGATCCTGCTGAAGGCGAGCGCGGGCGGGGGCGGGAAGGGCATGCGTCTCGTGCGGCGGCCCGAGGACCTCGAGGACTCGTTCGGCGCGGCCGCGGCCGAGGCCCAGGCAGCGTTCGGCGACCCGCGGCTCTACGTCGAGAAGGCCGTGTCGCCCGCGCGCCACGTCGAGATCCAGGTGCTGTGCGACGAGCACGGCCACGTCCTCACGCTCGGCGAGCGCGAGTGCTCGATCCAGCGGCGCCATCAGAAACTGATCGAGGAGTCGCCGTCGGCCGCGCTGACGCCGGAGTCGCGCGAGGCGATGGAAGCGGCCGCGGAGCGCGCCTGCCTTGCCGTCGGCTACCGCAATGCCGGCACGTTCGAGTTCCTGCTCGGCCCGGACGGCAGCTTCTACTTCATCGAGCTGAACGCACGCCTGCAGGTCGAGCACCCCGTGACGGAGCTCGTCACCGGCATCGATATCGTCCGGGAGCAGCTGCGCGTCGCGGCCGGCGAGCCGCTCGTCGTCACCGGGCGCGCGCCGCGGCGCGGCCACGCGATCGAGATCAGGCTCAACGCCGAGGATCCCGAGCACGACTTCCGTCCGTCGCCGGGCCTGATCGAGCACTTCCGGCCGCCGGAGGGCCCGGGCGTCCGCGTCGACACGTTCGTCGAGTCCGGCGCCGTGATCCCGCCGTATTACGACTCGATGATCGCGAAGGTGATCGTCTGGGACACCGACCGCCCGGCGGCGCTCGCCCGCGCGGAGCGCGCGCTCAAGGAGACGGTCGTCGAGGGTGTGCCGACGACGCGCGAGCTCGCGCTCGAGGTGCTCGCCAGCGAGCCGTTCCGCTCCGGCGACTACTCGACGTCGACGCTGGAGGCGCTGCGGGCGGTGCCGGCGTGATTTCGCGGCGGCAGGCCCGGCGCCAGGCGCTGTTCCTGCTGTACCAGTGGGACCTCTCCGGGCAGGCGATCGGCTCGCAGTTCGCGGAGGAGATCGACCCCTGGGCGCGCGGCATCGCGGAGGCGGTCGCCGAGCGCGCCCCGGAGCTCGACGCGCGCATCACCGCCGCTTCCGAGGGCTGGACTGCGGACCGGCTGGGCGCGGTCGAGCGCAGCGCTCTGCGGGTGGCCGTCCACGAGCTCGTGACCGGGGAGGTGCCGCCGGAGGTCGCGATCAACGAGGCCGTCGCGTTCGCGAAGCGCTACGCCTCGGAAGACGCCTCGCGGCTGGTCAACGGCATCCTGGGGCGAATCCAACGGGAGGAGGCGGCATGACGGCCGAAGAGTCACTGTCGAACGCGGAGAACTTGCTGGCGAGGCTGGAGCAGGCACGGACACGTCTCGAGGAGACGGACGATCCGGACAAGGCGATCGAGATCCTGCAGGAGCTCGCCGAGCTCGCGAAGGAGGTCGAGGGCGAGCTGCAGCGCGCGAAGCGCGCGGCCGAGACCGAGGCTGCGACCGGGCACCCAAGGCCGGATGCCTCTCCCAGCTAGTGAGCTGCGGACGCTCGTCGAGTCGTACCTCGACGAGCTGGCGCTGACGCCGGAGCTCGGCAGCCTGGCCGAGCCGATGCGGCACGCCGTCGGCGGCAAGCTCGTGCGGCCGGTGCTGTGCCTGGCGACCGGCGACGCGCTCGGCGCGAGGCCCGAACGGCTGCTACCTGCGGCGGCGGCCGTCGAGCTCGTCCATTCGTTCTCGCTCGTCCACGACGACCTGCCGTCGCTCGACGACGACAGCGAGCGGCGCGGGCGCCCCTCAGTGTGGGCGCGGTACGACGAGGCGACGGCGATCCTCGCCGGCGATGCATTGCTCGCCGAGGCGTTCCGCCTGGCGCTCTCCTACGGCACCGCGTCGGTCGCGCGCGAGCTCGTCGACGCGACGATCGCGATGATCGGCGGCCAGTGGCTGGACATCCGCGGCGAGGGCGAGCGCGGCGACGTCGAGCGGCTGAAGACGGGTGCGTTGTTCTCGGCCGCGATCGGCTGCGCCCTGGCCGCGCTCGAGCTTCCGGCGGCCGAGCAGGAGCCCTGGCGCGAGTTCGCCGGCGAGCTCGGTCTGCTCTTCCAGATCGTCGACGACATCCTCGACGGCGACGGCTTCGTGCTCGACGTCGGCGCGGGCGGCGCTCGCCGCCTCGCGGACGAGGCGGCGGAGCGCGCGCAGGCGAGGCTCGCGGCGATCGACGCCGACACCGCGGTGCTCGCGGAGATCGTCGGCGGTCTCGCGACGCGGACCGTTTAGCCTCTCGGAAATGGAGCTGCACGGCAGGCTGGGACCGCTCGCGGAGCGCAACTTCCGGCTGGTTTTCTCGAGCACGACGATCTCGGCGCTCGGTGACGGCGTGACGACGGTCGCGCTGGCGTTCGCGGTCCTGCACATCTCGCACAACTCGGCGACGGCGGTCGGACTCGTGCTCGCGGCGCGTCAGGCGTCGGCGGCGGCGATCACCGTCGCTGCAGGCGTCTGGGCCGATCGGTTGCCGCGGCACCTGGTGCTCGTCGCCGCCGCAAGCGTGCAAGGGGCGGTGCAGGCGGTCGCCGGGACGCTGATCGTGACCGGGACCGCGAAGGTGTGGATGCTCATCGTGCTCGGCTTCCTCTTCGGCCTCGCCGACGGCTTCGTGATCCCGACGTCGCAGGGGCTGATCCCTGCGATCGTCAGCGCGACGCGGTTGCAGGAGGCGAATGCACTTCTCGGGCTAAGCCGCTCCATCCTCGGCTTCGTCGGCCCGGCGCTCGGCGGCGTGCTGGTCGCCGTCGGCAGCCCGGGCGGCGCGATCCTGATCGACGCGGCCAGCTTCGGCGCCGCCGCGGTGCTGCTGCTGCGCGTCTCGATCCCTGCTCGCGCCGACCATGTCGAGCCGGCGCCGTTCTTCGACGAGCTGCGACACGGTTGGAACGAGTTCAGGCGCCAAACGTGGATCTGGACGACGATCGTCTTCTTCGGGATCGGCAACTTCGTGTCGATGTCGATCTTCGTGCTCGGCCCGCTCGTGATGAAGCAGCACTACGGCGGTTCGACGACGTGGGGGTTCGTGCTCGGCTCCTTCAGCGGCGGAACGATCCTCGGCGGCCTGGTCGCGATGCGCTACAAGCCCAGCCGTCCACTGCTGGTCTCCTGTGTCGCCGCGACGCCGCTCGTCCTGCAGCCGACGGCTCTCGCGTTGCATCTGCCGGTTGCCGTCTTGATCGCGATCGCAATCGTCTCGGGCATCGGTCTCGCCGTTCATCTCGCGCTGTGGTTCACGGTCTTTCAACGTCACGTGCCCGAGGAGTCGAGGTCGCGGGTCAGCTCGTACGACGCCCTCGGTTCGTTCGTCCTCCTGCCGGTCGGCTCGGCGATCGCGGGCCCGATCGCGGCGGTGATCGGGATCACGGCGACGCTGATCGGGACGAGCCTGGTGGAGGCTGCGTGCTTTGCCGCGATCATCGCGCAGCCGAGCGTGTGGGCGATCCGCGCCGACCCGGCGCCGCCGAGAGGGCTTGTCCAAGAAGCGGCTTGACGTGCTGCTCGTCGAGCGCGGGCTCGCCGAGTCGCGGGCGCAGGCCCAGGCGCTCGTCATGGCGGGGCGCGTGCCAGGCCACTCCAAGCCGGGCGAGCAGGTGGACGAGGGCGCGCCGCTCGAGGTCGAGGCGCCGCCGCCGTACGTCTCGCGCGCCGGGCACAAGCTCGCGAATGCTTTAGACGCGTTCGGCGTCGACGTCACCGATCTCGACTGCCTGGACGTGGGCGCTTCGACGGGCGGCTTCACCGACGTGCTCGTGCAGCGCGGCGCGGCGCGCGTGATCGCGCTCGACGTCGGCTACGGGCAGCTGCATTCGAAGATCCGCGACGACCCGCGGGTCATCGTGCTGGAGCGTGTCAACGCGCGCTCGCTCACCGAGCTGCCGTTCGCGCCGCAGCTGGTGACCTGCGATGTCTCGTTCATCTCCGTGACGCTCGCGCTGCCGCCGGCGCTACGGCTCGCCGCGCCCGGCTGGCAGGCGCTCGTGCTTGTGAAGCCGCAGTTCGAGGCCGGCCGCGCGGAGGCGCCGAAGGGCGTCGTCCGCGACCTCGCGGTGCGACGCCGCGTCGTGCGCGACGTTGCGGAGGCGCTCGCCGCAGCCGGGGGAGAGGTGCGCGGGGTCATAGACTCCGGTCTCCCCGGGCCAAAGGGAAACCATGAGTACGTCCTCCACCTCGTCCACCGACCCGACGCCGAGTTCCCCGCCGAGCTCGACCAGTGGATCGCCGATGCCGTCGGTTCGTAGCGCGACCGTGATCACGCACGGCAAGCCGGAGCTGGTCGCTCCCGCCGTGCAGCGCGTGCGCGAGGTCGCCGAGCGGGCCGGCGTCGCGATCGTCGACGCAGGGGAGCCGGACCTCGCGATCGTTCTCGGTGGCGACGGGACGATGCTGCGCGCCCTGACGCGGTTTCTCGGTACGGACGTGCCGGTGCTCGGCGTCAACTTCGGCCGCGTCGGGTTCCTGACGGCGATCGCACCTGAGCAGCTCGAGCGCGACCTCGAGCGCGCCTTCGCCGGCGAGTACCGGGTGGTCGAGCTACCGACGGTCGAGGTCGCGTTCGACGGCGAGACCTACGTCGCAATCAACGACGCGGTCGTCACCAGCGGGACGATCGGCCGCATCGTCGAGCTCGCATACGCGATCGGCGACGAGGATCTTGGCGTGCAGCGCTGCGACGGGCTCGTCTGTTCGACACCGCAGGGCTCCACGGCCTACAACCTCTCGAACGGCGGCCCGGTGCTCGTGTGGGGCCTGGAGGCGATGGTGTTGACCTTCGTGGCGCCGCACTCGCTGCACATCAGGCCACTCGTCGTGCCGCGCGGCCCGCAGGTGACGATCACGAACCGCTCGCCCCAGATCACGACGCAGGTGATCATCGACGGCCACGGCGTCGGCAGCATCGCGCCGGGCGACCTCGTGCGCCTGCGGCTCGGCGATCAGCGGAGCCTGCTCGCCACGATCCCCGAGGCGACCTTCTTCAGCCGCTACGCGTCAGCGTTCGGCCGCTGATCAGCGGTTCCACTCCGCGTCGACGATGCAGCCTCGCGCGAGGAAATGTCGACGGCCGGTGGCGATCGTGTACGACGTGATCGTGAACGGACACTCGGCCCCGCCGGATGTGAGGAGTGCGGTGCGACCGTCGCGTGACAGCCCGAGCGCGTAGCCGCCGAGCTTCTTGAACCTGCCCGTTGCGACATCGAGCCGGATCGCCTCGAGGCCCCACTCGTCGATCAGGCCCGCAAAGAGAACGCGTTCTCCGGGAGCCCAATCGATGGCTTCGAACCCGTAGATACCCGGTTCCCGCGGAGAGGGGCCGGTCACCACGCGCAGCCCGCTTCCGTCCGGGCGGATGCGCCAGATCCGGCGGGCGAAGGAGCACTTCGGCGTGTCGCGCGAAAACGCGATCCAGTGCCTGTCCCAGACTGGAGATTCTCCCTGCGTCAGACGACGTTTCCGCCCGTCCGCGAGCCGGACGACCATGAGGTCACTCCCACATTTCGTCTTCGGACGCCGCCGCGAATAGGCCAGCTCCGATCCGTCGGGCGAGAAGCTTCCGGGAACGGAAGCGCCGGCGTCGAGCACATGGCGATGCCCCGCAAGGTCGAGGCTGATGAGTTCATCGTCGTGCCGCACCGCGACGATGCGGTCCGAGCGCGGTGACCAGACGGGATACTCGATCGAGCGCGCAAGGAGGCGGCTCTTGCCGCCACCGCTCGGGATCAGGAACACGGCGGACGGGGCAGGACCCGACTCGCAGGCCGCCTTGCGTGCCAGGCACTTGTCGTAGAGCACCCAGCGGCCGTCCGGCGAGATCGTTCCGTAGTACGTCGCATTCGCGACCAGGAGCCGGGGGTGGCTGCCGTCGACGTGCGCGATCCAGAGCGCCCAGCCCCGCGTGTAGACCAGGTAACGGTTCGGCGGCGGTTGTGTCGACCGGTGGCCGCACCCCGCCGACAGGACGGCCGCGAGCAGCAGGACGAGACCGCGCCGCATCAGACGAGCGGTACGACGCGCTCTCGAAACAGCTCCAGTTGTTCCACAGGGTCCGCAAGTGGCCAGACGAACACGCGCTCGGCACCGGCACGCGCGAACGCGGCGAGCCGTTCGGCACACACCTCCGCGGGCCCGATCGGGAGTGAGAGCTCGCGCAGCTCTTCGACCGGGCGCTTGACGGTCGGCCCGAGGACGTCCGCCAGGATTCGTTCGGCCTCGTTCGGGCTCTCGGTGATGTACATCCATCCCGTCGCCAAGGCGTTCGCGAACGAACCCGCGTCGCGACCGGCAGCGCGTACGTCGTCGAGAACGAGCTGCAGGCTGAGCCCGAAGCGCTCCGGCGTCGTGTTGTAGACCGAGGCGAGCCAGCCGTCGCCGTGCTTTGCGACGAGCCGCAGGCCGCTCCGGCCGCCCCAGCCCGCGACCCAGATCGGCGGCCGCGGCTGTTGGTGCGGCCGAGGCTGGAGCTCGTCGCCCTCGAGCAGCGCGCGCATACGCGTCAGCGCCACGTCGAATCGAGTGAACCGCTCGTCGAACGGGATGCCGACCGCCTCGTAGTCCGCTGGGGACGAGCCGGGTCCGAGTCCGGCAACGACGCGGCCGCCGGAGAGAACGTCGATCGCGGTCAGGGCCTTCGCGAGCTGCACCGGTCCCCTGAGCACCGGCAGGCTGATCGTCGTCGCGAGCTTGAGGTCGCCCGAGTCTTCGATCACCGCCGCCAGGGCCGTCGGGCCGTCCAGCCACGGCCGGCTGTAGAGGAGGTGGTCGTTGGCCGTGAGGTAGCGGTAGCCGAGCGCGGACGCCGCCCGCGCGTACTCCTTGAGCCCGCGGAGTGACGGGCTCGTGCCGAAGTCGAGCAGGGGCAGGTGGGCGCCGAACTCCACCCGCTCATTCTGCGCTGCCGCCAAACCGCTCGCGTCTCCCTTCCGTAGGTCCTGGGAGCGAAGAAAGGGGAGGCAATGCACCGTCTCGTACCGGTGGCGCTCGCTGCTGCGATCGCCGCCGTGCTTCTGGGAGCCGGCGCGGCTCCGGCCGCACCGCCCGGAGGCAGCTACACGGTCACGCCGCTCGTTACCAACGCGGCCAATTCCGATCCGCACCTCGTCAACGCCTGGGGTCTCGTCGCAGGGCCGACGACGCCGTGGTGGGTGGCGGACAACGGCACCGATCTGTCGACGCTCTACAACACGGCGACGGGCACCTCGGCCACGAAGCTCGGCCTCGAAGTGAGCGTTCCCGGCGCACCGACGGGTGCGGTCTTCAACGGCTCGTCCTCGTTCGTCGTCCACAGCGGCGCGGCGTCGGGAGCGGCGCTGTTCCTGTTCGACACGGAGGGCGGGCAGGTCTTCGGCTGGAACCCAGCCGTTCCGCCGCCGCCACCGTCGCACGCTGCGCAACTCGGAGCCGACCGCTCGAACGTCGGCGCCGTCTACAAGGGGCTGGCGATCGCGCAGACGAGCGACGGACCGCACTTGTATGCGACCGATTTCCATAACGGCCGCGTGGACGTGTTCAACGGCAGCTTCGGGCTCGTCACGCGTCCCGGCGCGTTCGTCGACCCCGGCCTGCCGTCCGACTACGCGCCGTTCGGCATCCAGACGATCGGCTCGCGCATCTTCGTCACCTACGCCAAGCAGGAGGCCGGCAGCGACGACGAGGAGCACGGGCAGGGGTTCGGCTTCGTCGACGTCTACGACGCCGACGGCAACATGCTCGGCAGGGTTGCCCAGCACGGCCAGCTGGACGCGCCGTGGGGCCTCGCCTGGGCGCCCGCGTCGTTCGGCCGCTTCGGCGGCGACCTGCTCGTCGGCAACTTCGGCGACGGGCAGATCAACGCGTACGAGGAGCTGCCGAACGGCCAGTTCGAGCATCGCGGGACGCTCCGCTCGAGTGACGGCGGGAAGCTCCCGATCGACGGGCTGTGGGCGCTGCAGTTCGGCAACGGCGCGGCGGCTGGGCCGACGGGCCAGCTGTTCTTCACCGCAGGCCCGAACGACGAGTCCGACGGGCTCTTCGGCACGATCACGACCGGTTAGGCGTGAACGCGGCGGGGGCGGTGAACGCCGCCCCCGCCCCTACCATTGCTGCGTGCTCAGGTCGCTGCGGATCTTGAACCTCGTCCTCATTCATGAGGCCGAGCTCGAGCTCGACCCCGGGCTGAACGCGATCACCGGCGAAACGGGGGCCGGCAAGACGATCCTCACGAACGCGATCGGGCTTTTGCTCGGGTCGCGCGGCGACGCGGCGCTCATCGGCGCGGCGGGCGAGGAGGCGTACGTCGAGGCGGAGTTCGACGAGGTTGCCGAGGAGGATCTCGGGGCGCTTGCGGAGCTGAGGCCGGAGGGCGAGGAGGCTCTCGTCCTCGCCCGGCGGATCTTCGCCGACGGCCGCACACGCGCATACGCGTGGGGCCGCAGCGCGGCGCGCGAGGACGTCGCCGCGGCCGCCGAGGCGTTGATTGCGATGAGCGGCCAGTTCGAGCAGCGGCGCCTGGCCCGACCCGCGTACCAGCGCGGGCTGCTCGACGCCTATGCGGGTCTCGATCTCGGGTCGGCACGGCTGGCCTGGCGGGAGCTGCAGGCTGCGCGCCGCGCCTACGACGCGTTGACGGTGGACGCCGCCGCTGCGGCGGCGCGGCTCGATGAGCTGCGTGCGCTGGTCGAGGACGCCGGCGGCCTGCAGGCGGGGCAGGAGGACGAGCTGCGGGCGGAGCGCGAGCGGCTGCGGCACGTGACGGAGCTCGCGGAGGCCGCAGCCGCGGCCGTGACGGCGCTGTCCGCCGAGGACGGCGC
>JBKPRG010000177.1:0-22875 GCA_046765815.1 Actinomycetota bacterium | reverse complement strand
TACGGCGGCGCGCTGAACCGAATCTCGCCCTCGGCCACGGCGTTCGTGCACCGCAACGAGCTCGCGTCGATCCAGTACTTCGCAGCCGGCGACGGTGCCTCGGCGCGCGCCTGGGTCGACGCCTCCCGCGCAACACTGCGGCCGGCGGTCTCCGGCGCTGCGTACGTCAACTACATCGACCCGCACCTGGCGAACTGGCAGCAGGCGTACTACGGGACGAACCTGCCGCGGCTGCGTAAGGTGAAGCACCGCTACGACCCGCACAACGTCTTCCGCTTCGCCCAGAGCATCCGGGCCTGAAGTGACGGCGACGCAAGCTCCGTCTCCCTCCGTGCTCGAGGCGTTCGGCGCCTCCGGGACGCCCGTTCCACTCGAAGGCGGTCAGGGATGGTCGTGGCGCGCGGGTGATGCCGTGCTGAAACCGCTCGCGCTCGGAGAGAGGGAGCTCGCGTGGCAGGCGGAGGTCTTCGCCTCCATCTCGTGCGACGGCTTTCGCGTCGCGCATCCACTCCCGGCCCGGGACGGCTCGCTGGTCGTCGCCGGCTGGTGTGCGTGGCAGGCAGTCGAAGGGAGACACGAAAAACGGCGCTGGCCGGAGATCATCGCCGTCGGCGAACGCTTCCACGCTGCCCTCGCCGGCGTTCCCTGCCCCGATTTCATCGCTCGGCGTACCGACCCGTGGGCGGTCGGCGATCGTGTCGCGTGGGGCGACCTGCCGGCGACCGACTTTGCACACGTCAAGCACCTCGCGCGGCTCGCAGCTGCTCTCGAGCCAATCGCAGCTCCGAGCCAGCTCATCCACGGCGACCTGACGGGCAACGTCCTGTTCGACGACGAGCTTCCGCCGGCCCTGATCGACTTCTCGCCGTTCTGGCGCCCGACGGCATACGCGTCGGCGATCGTCGTCGGCGACGCACTCGTCTGGGAAGGCGCGGAGGAGGACATCCTCGATGCAGTCGCCCACGTCGAGGACTTCGACCAGTATCTGCTGCGGGCGCTCATCTTCAGGGCCGTCGCGGATCGGCTCTTCCGGTTGCACGAACCGAGCCGGGCGGACGATGAAGACCCGTTTCTCCCTGCCGTTGAGCTGGCCCGTCGGCTCGCCGCCTAAATTCGAAAGCGCCGATCGATGATTTTCGCGCCCGCTGGAAGTCTTAGGGTTGGTCATGGCCCGACTCTCGGAGGTGAAAGGACATTGGCAAGGACGCTCCTACTCGTCGGAACGCGCAAGGGTTGTTTCGTGCTCGAGAGCGACGAGGCCCGTCGCGACTGGACGATGCGCGGCCCGTACTGCGAAGGCTGGCCCGTCTACCACGCGATCTACGAGCCCTCCTCGGGCGCGATCTACGCCGCTGCCGCCAGCGAGTGGCACGGCTCGGCGGTCTGGCGCAGCCCCGACCTCGGCGAGACCTGGACGCTCTCGAGCGAGGGCATCACCTACGGCGAGAACGGCAAGAAGCTGTCGAAGGTCTCGACTCTCGCCGCCTCGCCGGACCGCGTCCTCGTCGGCGTCGAGAACCCGGGCATCTTCGCGAGCGACGACGCCGGCGCGACGTGGTCGCATCTCTCGTCGCTCGAGGGTCAGCCCGGGAGCGAGGGCTGGGACGACCCGAGCAACCAGCCGCCGGGCCACCTTGGCATCTCGGCGCTGATGCTCGACGGCGGGGACACGACCCGCTTCTGGGCGATCGTGCAGGGCGTCGGGGTCTTCGAGACGCCGGACGGCGGCACGACCTGGACGCCGCGCAACCGCGGCCTCCGCGCCGACTGGCCGCGCGAGCATGAGGAGGTCGGCTTCTGCGTGCACAAGCTGGTTCGCTCGCCCGCCGACCCGACGCGCATGTACCAGCAGAACCACGTCGGCATGCACCGCAGCGACGACGAGGGCCACACCTGGACGGAGATCACCGAAGGGCTGCCGACGGAGTTCGGCTTCGCCGCCGCGGCCCACCCCCACGACCGCGACACGTTCTACGTCGTGCCGCTCGACCCCGGCCACGGCCGCACGATGCCCGACGGCCACGCGGCCGTCTGGCGCACGCGGGACGCCGGTTCGAGCTGGCAGCAGCTCGACGACGGGCTGCCGAAGGAAGACGCGCACATCGGCGTCCTGCGCGAGGCGATGGCCATCGACGGCTACGACTCGCCCGGCCTCTACTTCGGCACGAGCACCGGACAGCTCTTCGCGAGCACGAACGAGGGCGACAGCTGGAGCGAGATCGCGAGCTACCTGCCGTCGATCTCGTCGGTCGAGGTCGCGGTGCTCGACTGACCATGGCCGACGTCCACCTGCCCGGAACGCTGATGCCGCTCTTCGCGGACCTCCCGCGGCACGTCGAGGTGGCGGCCGCGACCGTCGACGAGGCCGTGGACGAGCTCGAACGGCGCTGGCCCGGGCTTCGCGACCGCCTCTGCGAGCCCGGCCCGCGCATCAGGACGCACATTCACTTCTACGTCGACCAACGACGTGCGTCGCTCGAGACACCGCTCGACGAGCGCTCGCGGGTCGAGGTGATCGCCGCGATCAGCGGCGGCTGAGAACGACTGCAACTGCGCGGAGCGCGACGCGCGTGTCCTCGAGACGGGGCTCGCGCGTCGTGAGCCGCTGCAGCAACATCCCCGGCAGCATCAGGAACCGCCCGACGGACGTCAGCAGCCGCTGCGCCGCGAGCCACAGCTCCATCGTCACCGTGAGCGCGGCCAGGGTCACCAGCACCGGCGTCAGCGACGCGGTCGGCAGGATCCAGAGCCGCTCGAGGAGCATCGACACGGGGATGAGCAGCGCCGCGAAGTTCGTCCCACAGCGCGGCGAGAAGCGACTCGGCCTCGCACTGCCGTGCCACGTGTCGACAAGCGACCGCTCTTCGGCGGCCGCGATCGCGCGATGCTCGGCGCCGTGCAGGCGCAATGTGCGCCCGCGCAGCATCCAAACAAGGAGCCCACCCGTGAGAGCGACCGCGACGACACTCCGCGCACCCGGCGGCGCGGCCAGCAGGGGCAGCGGCGCGAACAGCGCGACGAGGAGGACGAGCCGCTCGCGAGGACTTGCCGTACCGCCGCGGCGAAAAAGCGGCGCGAGCGCCAGGCCGAGCTTCACCAGCCCGCGCACGAGCGGCAGGCTCGCCAGCAGGCGCGGCGGGTGCGGCATCGACTCGACGGACACGCCGCCGTCGATGCGGCTGTAGGACCAGACGTCCTCGCTGACGATCGCGACACCGCCGGCACGGGCCATCCCGCCGAGGCGCGGCAGGCTTCGCTCGCGGTCAGCCTCTCTCAGGATCTCGAGCACTGCGGCGTCGTCCACACGGACATGGTTGCCGCAAGTGGGCCGTCCGGCAAGAGCCGAACGGCCCAGAGACCCCGCTCGCGGTTACCAGCGTCCGCGACCCACGAAGCCCAGCAGAACAAGGACCAAGACGACGATCAGGATGATCCAGAGGATGCTCATATCGCTCCTTCCAAGGCTCTAGGACGGCGCCTGACGCACCGCACAGACGTTCAAACGGAGATCAGGCCAAGTTGGTTACGACGAGGATCTCCTCGTCGATCGCCGTGCCACCGGCCGCGATCCGCCGCACGGCGGCGGTGAACTCGTCGACGTCGGCCACGCGCTCCTTCAGCAGGTAGCCCACGCCCTGCGACCCGTCTGCCAGCAGGCGCACGGCCGCCTCGGGGTCGGCGTACGAGGAGAGCACGAGCACGCCGGTCCGCGGGTAGCGCTTCCTGATCTCGTGGGCAGCCCGAATGCCCTCGTCAGTCTTCGTCGGCGGCATGCGGATGTCGACCACGGCCACGTCGGGGAGCGCCTCGTCGACGAGTGCGAGCAGGTCCTCCGCCGTCCCGGCCTGCCCGACGACGTCGAACCCGCTCTCCTCGAGCAAGGATGCGACGCCTTCACGGAGCAGGACCGAGTCGTCCGCGAGCACGACTCGTAGCGGGGCCTCCTGCGGGCGGGCCCCGTCGAGCGGCGGGAACTCCGACTCGAGGCCGGCGCCGCGCACGCGCGACAGGCGCGTCGCCTGCGGAATCCCGCGCAGCGCGAACTCGCCGAGCTCCACCAGGTCGACGCCGTCCACCGCGACCGAGCCCGAGACGAGGATCTCTCCGCCGCGCGCGGTCTGGCACACGCGGGCGGCGTGATGCACCGCCAGGCCGACGTAACCGTCGCCCGCCCGCGCCGCGCGGCCGCGGTGCACCCCCATCCGCACCTTCACCGGCGCCTCGCGCGCCCAGTCCGCGGACTGCAGCTCGAGCTGGGCCGCAATCGCCGCTGCAACGGCGTCCGACGGCTCCGCGAACGCGGCGAAGAACTCGTCGCCGCGGAAGTCGACCACCTCGCCGCGGTGGCCCTCGATCGCGCCGCGGATCACGGCGCGGTGCCGCTCGAGCACGTCCGCATACGCATCGCCGAGCCGCTGCAGGAGCCGCGTCGACCCTTCGATGTCCGTGAAGAGGAAGGTCAGCTCGCTCGGCATCCAGCAGAGGCTAGCCTCGTGGGGCCGTCCACAGGGCGGAACATGAGAATCGCGCTTTCTGCGTCAACCTCTTGTCCCGCTCCTGTGGATAACGCGGTGGAGAACGAAATCACCGCTATACGCTGAGGCCAAGTGAGCCTCGAACCGCACGAACGCCTCGACGAGGCGAAGGTGGAGACCTTGCGCGCTTGGGGCGAGGGGCTCGCGCAGGATCCGCGCGACGAGGTGCGCGCCGCCGGGCGCGCGATCACGCTCCTGGTCGAGGAGATCGAGCATCTCAACGTCGATCTCTGGAACGCGCGCGTGGCGATCGCGGACGCGGTGATCCGCGAGCGGGCGATCGCCGACGGCGCGAAACAGGCGCCGCTCTCGGGCCTCATTCCGCGCTTCGGCGGCTAGCCCACACAGCGGCGCCGATCAGCGCGGCCTCGTCGGGGAGCGCTGCGCGCACCGCCGTCGCCGGGAGCTCAGTCGCGAAGTGGCGCCACGCGCCCGCGATCCCGCCGCCGACCACCACGACCGACGGCCGGAAGGCTTCGAGCCACGGCTCCAGGAACTCCGCCAGATCCGCCCCGAACCTCGCGTAGGCCGCCACCGCTTCCGCATTCCCGCTGTCCGCGAGCACGGCGAGTGGTCCCGGATCGCGACCCGTGTTCGCTCGGATCCCCCTCGCCGAGACACGGGCCTCCACCGCACCGCCGCGGAACGGGACGGTGTGCAGGTCGCCGCCGGGCGGGACGCCGTCGCCGCCGCGGACGAGCTCGCCACCCGCCAGGAAGGCGGAGCCGAGGCCGGTGCCGAGCGTGATCCCGAGCGCGCGATCGTGGCCCCGCGCCGCGCCGGCGGCCGCCTCGCCGAGCACGAACGCCTCCGCATCGTTGACGAAATGCGCTTCGATCTCGAGCGCCGCTCCGAGGTCGACGCCGAACAGGCCCTCCAGCTTGGCCAGGCCGCGGATCAGGCAGATGCCGCGCTGGTAGTCGAACGGGCCGGGGACGGCGAACCCGATCGACGGTGAATCACGGACGCGATCGGCCGCGGCGCCGAGCACGTCGAGCAACGTCTCCCGCGACGCGTCCGGATCCAACGAGTCACGCGTCAGCCGGTCGACTCGGCCGGACTCGAGCTCGACCAGGGCGGACGAGACGTGGCTACCGCCGAGCTCGAGCGCACCGATCACCGGACGAAGGCCTTCACTGTCCGGCCGGTACCGACGATCCGGTACCGGCCCACGGCCGCGGGGACGACCATCGTCTCACCGTAGGCGAGCTCGTGATGTCCTTTGTCTGTTTCGACAACAGCGTGCTCCCCGTCGACGAGGCAGAGCACGTGGAAACGCCCGCCGGTGTCGTCGTCGATCGATCCGTCGAACTCGAGCCGGTGCACGCCGTAGAAGAGCTCGGGGTGCGAACCGAGATCGATCTCACCCGGTCGCACCGACTTTGGGTCCCGGATCAGCTCGTCTGCGTGCCGCGTCGGATCGAGGTTGGCGAACGCGTGGCCGAGGTGCACAGGCCGCAGGTTGCCGTCGAGCCCGCGGCGTAGCCAGTCGTAGAAGCGAAGGGTGTAGAGGTACGGCGTCGCGCTGACTTCGAGGACGACGCTGCCCGCGCCGCTCGCGTGCACGGTCCCGGGCGGGATCAGGTAGAGGCGGTGCTGCTCCACCGGGTGAGTGCGAACGTAGGTGGACGGATCGAACTCGTGCCCCTCCAGCGCATCGCGGGCGGCGGTGGCGAAGGCCTCGACGTCCGCGTTCTCGCGCATGCCGAGGAACACCTCTGCGCCGGGCGTGGTCTCGACCACGTAATACGTCTCCGACTGGGTGTACTTCAGTCCGAACACCTCACGCGCGTACCGCTCCTGCGGATGGCACTGGATCGAGAGGTTGCCGCCGCCGAGCGTGTCGAGGTAGTCGAAGCGGATCGGGAACTCGCCGCCGAAGCGCGCGGCGACATCGCGGCCGACGACTGCGTCTGCCTCCTGCGCGAGCAGCAGGTCGAACGCGACCTCCAGGCCGTCGAGCAAAAGCCCCGCTTCCGGAGTAATCAGCTCGTACGACCACGCGAGGTTCGGCGCCTCCGTCTCGATCCCGATCGTGCGACGCAGCCATTGCCCGCCCCAGGGGCCTGGCAGGAACGCGGGCCGCACGCGAAACGGGCGCACCGCAAGCGCGCTGAGCGTCGCCCGCAACGCCGCTCCGGCGACCGAGCGAGGGCCGGCGCTCAGGTCGAGGTACCGGTCGATCCTCGGCAGCAGCTCACGCCGGTGACGCGACTCGAGCGGCCAATCGACGTAGTGCATGCGCCGCTCGTCGTCGGTGCGATGCAGCCGCCGCGGCAGGTCGGCGTACCAGAGCTCGTCGTGCGGGACGAGCGCGGCGCCGGGCCCGCAGACGACGCGGGCGCCGTGCGGCAGGTGCTGCAGCCGCTCGGCCAGCGTCCCGGCCGGGACGCGCTCGAACGCCGGATCGTCGAGCTGCACCGGCTCCGGGACCCTGCAGCCGCTGATGTCCACGCCGCCGTATACGGCCGCGACCTCGTCCCACGGAACGGCCGACGGGCCGTCGATCGCCAGCACGCCGTTGCCGGCCGCCGGCCAACCATGCTCCACCTCGCCGCCGGCCGGCCGGTAGCTCGGCGACGGGTCGTACTTACGCCCGGACAGTGAGGTACGCCTGCGGTGGGACGGTGACAGTGCTACTTCCAACGCGCGCCTCGACCGGCGTGTCGACGTAGGACTGCAGATGGACGACCGGCCCGGGCTCCACGAGCACGACCTCGACGCCTGGTGCAACCACTTCGCAGAGCATGCCCACCGGCGGCTCTCGGGTCGCGCCGAGGATGCCGACGAGCGGCCGGGTCAGCGCGTCGGCGGTCGCGATTCCCGAGTCGGCCGCGACGCAGTACGAGAATCGCGTCTCGCCGCCCTGCGCGCGCGGGAAGTTCGTGTCCCAGACGTTGTTCATCACCCACGACGCGACGAACCCGCCGCCCGCACGGTCGATCGTCTCGGGGTACGGCCGATACGGCAGGAAGATGTTGCCGAGCTGCACGAGCGGCGCCTCCAGGGTCGCCCACGCGACGTCGCCGAGCTCGACCCAGTGCCTGATCGCGTGCATGTGCTCAGCGCCGCCCGGCACGCGGGCGGCGCCGCCGACGCCGCCGGTCAGCTCGTAGCGAACGGGAGCCTCCTCGAGCGCGAACGGGAAGACGACGAAGACGCTCTCCTTGTCGTGCGTCGACGGCTTGGTCAGTCGGACGGCGATGTCGAGACGCGCGACGCCGCACACGACACGCAGTGTGGTCTCGGCCCACTCGCCGGCGAGCGTCACGCGCTCCTCGACGGCCGTGGAGACGCGGTCGACGACGCGCATACCGACGACGGCGCGCGAGACGCGCACCGCGGAGTCGCCCGCCTCCGTGTCCTCGGCGGGGATGCCTGACGCGCGCCACGTTGCGTTCAGCTCGCTCAGATACCGGTCATGGACGACCTGCGCGAAGCCGAACGCGCTCTCCTGGTCGACCAGCTCGCGGCCGTGCTCGTCGCAAAAACTCGTCACGACTCCTTCGTGGACCTCGAACTGGAACGTGGCTTCGGCAGGCTCGGCCGCACCCGGATCCCTGACGAGATCGAAGCGCCGGTAGCCGAGCGCCGGCACAGCGCGTGCGACGAACGACAATGGCACGCCGCGCGGACGGTTGCGCGCCGTCTCCGGCGGTCCGAGGGCATGAGGGACGCGGGTCTGTGACTCCGCGTCGACCACCGACAGCTGCCGCTCCTCCGGCAGCAACACGGTCACGAGGTCGGTACGCGCGAACCCGCTCGGATTCACGACGAGGATCGAGTCGACGCGTTCGACACCGCGAACCGCTGCCGCCGCAGCGTCGAGCAAAGCGTCCGCCTTGCCGAGCGACTCGGTCGCGAGCGCCGCCTTCGACTGCCATTGCAGCGCACCCGATTCGCGTCCATCCGCGGCGTCGCCGTCCGGGTGCGCCGCGCCCCACGTGTGCTCGTCGAAGAGCGCGAGGCGCTCATAGACCGGCTCCGGGTCGACCGGTTGCCCGGCCAGCGTGCCGATCGTCTGCGCGGTGCGCACCGCAGCCTGCGCGCGCCGGTGGAAGCCGATAGCCCGTGCCCCCGAGCCGAGCCCGTCCGCCCACCAGTCGCCCCAGTCGCCTTCGAACCGGGGCAGCTCGCCGGGGAGCGCCTCGAAGAACTCGCGATTCGTCGCGACGACGATCCTCGGCACGGCGTAACGCTCGTTCCAGGCACGCGCGATCCGCGCCGGGTGCTGGCTCGGAGCGGCGTTGTCGGCGATCGTCCCCTGCACTCGCAGGTGGAGCACGTCGTGCGGGTACGGCGCCCGCGGCACCGGCACGCCCAGCGAGCCGGAATACGGCCAGCCGCGAGTCTCGAGCGCAAGCAGGTAATCCGGCAACAGCTGCTCGGCCAGTTCGACCGAGTCGGCGAGCCCGAGCAGGTTTCCCTCCAGGTACGCCACCCCGTGCGCGCCGTCGGTGTGCCAGGTCGTCACGTCGTGCCAGCGGAAGGCGCGCGGCAGGTCCGCGCCGCCGGTCAGCCACGGCGTCGCGCGGCCCGCGGGATTGTGCGCGACGGCGAGGGAGTGGACCCCGGCTGCGGCAAGCACGCGCGGCAGCCCCGGTGGGGCGCCGGGCACGTCGGTCTGCATCGCGCTGACGACCTCGACGCCACGGGCACGCAGCTCCTCGGCGAAGCGCAGCTGCCGCGCGAGCTCGTCGATCGACGCGGCCTCGACGTGCAGCGTGAACGGAAGCGCGCAGGCTTCGAAGCGACCCTCCCGGAGCAGCCGCAACATCTCCTCCTGCAAGGCGGGCGGTCGCGCCGCCAGCCAGCGCTCGAGGACGATGTTCGACTCGATCGTCCAGCGGAACTCCTCGTCGTCGGCGGCGTAGTCGAGGGCCGAGTCGAGGTACGCGAGGTGGTTGCGGAGCACGCGTGCCTGCGGGTCGGTGTACCCGATGTCGAGGTGCGAGTGATGGACGACGAAGGTGCGCCACGGTCGCGGCGGCCGCACTTCGACTGGAACCCGCTGCGCACCTTCGACTCGAAGCTCGACAGTGCCGGGCGGCACGAAAAGATGCGCCTGCTGCAGGCCCGGTCGCACGCCGAGCGTCGTCTCCTCGTCGCCTGCCGAGATGCGCAGCTCGCGCTCGACGGTGGACGAAACCGCGACGCGCACCGCTTGCCGGCCGTCGTGGCGTACGAGCGGCACCGCACCGACGCGCAGGCTCATGCC
This sequence comes from Actinomycetota bacterium, assembly GCA_046765815.1. GTDB lineage: Bacteria > Actinomycetota > Thermoleophilia > Gaiellales > Gaiellaceae > PALSA-600. The sequence continues at coordinate 13,122 of JBKPRG010000177.1, read as the reverse complement.
CTCGAGCTCGAGATCGACGCCCGCGATGCCCGCGCGCAGCTCGCGGCGCGGCTCCTCAGGGATCAGCGACTCGGGCAGCGCGACGCGCATCGACAGAGATCCGCGCCGGGTCACAGGACGCGTCGCAAGAACTCGATGACGTGCTCGGTCGCGTCGAGGTCGTGCGGTTCGTTCTCGAGCACGAGCAGCTCGGCGCCCGGCCAGCGCTCGGCTAATCGCACCGAGTCCTCGCGCAGTGGATCGGCCGAGCCGCTCACGAAGAGCACCTCGGGCAAGTCACGCAGGTCGACGTGCAGTACGTCGTCGCCGGTGGGCGCGTACTGCTCGACGAGCTCCGTGAGCTCTGGGTCGAAGCGCGAGAGGTCGTAGACGCCGGCGACCAGCACCGCGGCGCGAAAGGGTGTCAGGCCCCGGTCGCGCAGGCGTGCCAGCGTCACGACGGCGAGGTTGGCGCCGGCCGACTCGCCCCCGATCACTAGCGCCCCGCCCTCGCGCGACAGCACCACCGCGACCGCCTCGCAATCGTCGGGCGCCGCCGGATACGGGTGCTCAGGAGCGAGCCGGTACTCCACGCTGACGACCCGCGCCTCGCACGCGAGCGCGATCGCCTCGAGCCTCGCATCCTGCAGGCGTGCGCCGCCGTAGACGAAGCCGCCGCCGTGCAGGTGCAGGTAGGTGGCGCGCGCGGCCGGCGGCGTGAACACGCGCACCGGAACGCCGCCGATCTCACCGTCGGCGGCAATCGCGGACACTGCGAGCGGCTGCGGCAGAAACGCTCCTGCACGCCGCGCCTCGCGATACGTCTTCATGCGCGTACGAGCTCGACGGTGCGCGGCACGTCGGCGAGCGGCAGGTGTTCGAGGATCAACGGCAGGTCGGGGCGGCGGTCGCGCAGGAAGCGCAGGTACGGCGCTTGGTCGAAGACACCGGTGCCGAATGCCGGCGTCGCCTCCTCGGCGCCACCTGGGCCGACGTCCTTGGCGTGCGCGAGGACGAAGCGATGCTCGAACCGGTCGAGGAACGCCTGCGTCACGCGCGCCTGCGCCGGCAACAGGCGCCGCGACATGTAGTTGTACGGGTCGAGCAGCACCTGCAGGTGCCGCGACGGGAACGTGTCCAGGATCCGCGCCAGCGCGCTCTGGTTGCGGAGGACGTGCCGCACCATGCCTTCGAGCGCGAGGATCGAGCCGGCCCGCTCCGCCGCGTCGACGAGCTGTGCGATCGACTCCTCGAACAGCCCGAATGTCGCCGCCGAGACGTTCTCCGGCGCGTCGGCCCACTCGCTCTCGCGGTTCCGAGTGCCCGACTCGGTGGCGACGATCCGCGTGCCGAGACTCGGAGCGAGCTCGAGGCACCGCTCGAGGTACGCGAGGTTCTCCCGCCGCTCACGCTCGTCCGGCGCGATCAGGTTGCGATAGCCCGCGATGCCCGCGACGCCGATGCCCGCCGCCGTGAGCGCCTCCGCGTGTTCCACGTCGAGCAGCTCTTCGCCCAGCTGCACCACGTCGACGCCGAGCCCGAGCACGGTGTCCCACTCGTCGAGCTCCCGCGCGAAGACGCCGACGCGGGGCCACGTCACGTCGGGCGAGAGGCCAGGGATGACGCTGCGCACGAACGAGAGGTCGCGCGCCACGAGCTCGGGTAGCCCGGGCGGCGTCTCCAGCACGATCCAGCCGTCGTAGCCGATGTCGTCCAGGGCGCGCGCGGTCGCCGCGAACTCGACGAAGCCGAGGCCTGGCACGCAGTCGTTCACCTTCGTCCGCGCATCCTTGACGTGCACCCGCCGTACGAGGTCGCCGAGAGCGCGCAGCTCGGTGGCGGTGTCCATGCTGCGCACGACGACGTTGGCGACGTCGAAATAGCAGCCGAACTGCGGCGAGCCAACCTGAGCCGCGAGGTCGCGAATACCCTCCGCGGGCAGCGTCCCCTCGTAAAGCACCTGCACGGGGCCGCCGCAGAGCGGCCGCAGCGCGTCTGCGGCGCGAGCGACATCGGCCGCGTCGCGGAGCTCGGCACGGCCGAAGAAGGGCACGAGCAACGCGTCTGCGCCCAGCTCCTGCGCCCACTGCGAGGCGAGCCGCACGTCCCCCACCGCCCCCGCAGCGACGGCATGATCGAGATCGGCCACGCCGCCGCGGTCGCTGTGCTCGCCGAGCACGAGGCTCGGCACTTCGAGCCCCGTCTCGGCCCGCGCGGCGCGCAGTGCTTCCAACCTCGCGGGCAGGATCACCTCGACGCCCGCGAAACCGATCTGCCGCGCATGACGGAAGAGCTCGGCCTCGTCCCGGCTCGGCAGGACGTCGGTCATGACGCCGACCGGACGCGTCACAGCCCCACCGCCGCTCCAGCCAGATCCGCGGACCGGCACGCGGCGAGCGTCAGCTCGAGCGAGAGCAGGTTGTGGCGCGCCGAGTTGAACGGCTCCCGCTCCTCGTCGATCGCGCTCAGGAGCTCGCCGAGCGTGCCCGCCATGCCGTCCGGATACCACGAACCTTCGAGCGGGAGGGGCGTCACCTCGCCGTCGCGGTCGAGCTCGAGGAACTCGGCGCCGGCCGTGACGCTGCCGCGAATCGTCCCTTCCGTCCCGTGCACCCAGAAGGGCGCCCCCGGCCGTGCGGTGCGCACGTCGCCGACCGTCCTGATGAGGACGTTCTCGCCGCCGGCGTAGCGGATCTCGACGATCGCGCCCCACGGGTTCCGCGCATGCTCCGGCTGGTCGGGCGTCCGGTAGTCCCACGCGCGCACCTCCGTCGGCGTCGCCCGCTCGAGCCAGCAGCGGCTGATGTCGATCCAGTGGACGTCGTAGTCGTAGAGGAGGAAGTGGTCGAGGTCGTCGAAGTGCGTGCCGACCAGCGGCGGGAGCGGCTTGTCGTGCAGATGCGTGACGGACAGGACGTCGCCGATCGCGCCTTGCTCGATCAGCAGCGTCGCCGCACGCCACTGCGGCGCCCAGCGACCGTTCTGATTCACCGCCAGCCGCAGGCCGAGCTCGTCGGCGAGGTCGACGAGCCCGCGCGCGGTGTCGAGGTCGAGCGCCAGCGGCTTCTGCGAGAGCACGTGCTTCCCGGCCTCGAGCGCACGCCTGATCAAGGGCGGGCGGTCCGCGGGCCTCGTCGCGATGTCGACGGCGACAACCTCCGGATCGGCAAGCAGCTCCTCCAGGCTTGCGTACACGCGCTCACGCACGCCCTCGGTCGCCGCGGGGATTGCGTCATAGACGCCCGCGACGTCGACCTGCCACGCCTCGTAGGCCGGCAGGTGGAGCTCCTTCGCAGCCGCGCCACAGCCGATCAGGGCGATCGCGGCCGGGCGTTCGGGGAACGACGGCCGGTAGTCGAGCGTGGACGGGGAGATCAAGCTTTTGTCGAGATCGCCTCTCCGGTCTCGCGATCCATCCAGCGGATGCGGCCGGGATCGAGCGAGAGCCATACGTCGGTGTCCGGCGCCGGGAACACGTCGGGCGGCGTCGAGACCTTCACCAGGTCGTCGCCCAGGCGCACCGTCAACAGGTTGTGCGAGCCGAGCGGCTCGACCACCACGACCATCGCGCGGACGAGGCCGTCCCGCGGTGCCTGCTCGACGCGGATCGCCTCGGCGCGGATTCCGAGCACGAGCGGCCGTCCGGCGAGCGCGGCAGTCCCGTCGGCGAGCGTGAACGAGCCGCCCTTGAGGCGCACCTCGGGCGGGCCGCCGTTCAGGCGCACCTCCGCGTCGAGGAAGTTCATCGGCGGTGTGCCGACGAAGCCGCCGACATACGTGTCGGCCGGCGTGTCGTAGACGTTGAGCGGCGTGTCGACCTGTGCGATCACGCCCTCCTTCATCACCGCGATGCGGTCGCCCATCGACAACGCCTCGACCTGGTCGTGCGTGACGTAGATGGTCGTCGTCCCGAGGTGCTGCAGGAGGGACTTCAGCTCCGCGCGCATCTCCATGCGGAGCAGGGCGTCGAGGTTCGACAGCGGCTCGTCCATGAGCAGAACGTCCGCCTTCGCGGCGATCGCGCGCGCCAGCGCGACCCGCTGCCGCTGGCCGCCGGAGATCTGCGCCGGGTAGCGCTCGAGCAGGTTCTCGATGTGCACGAGCGAGGCGACCGACTCCACGCGCTCCTTGATCGCCGCCTTGCTCTCTCCCTGCATCTTCAGGCCGAACGCGATGTTCCCGTACAGCGTCATGTGCGGGAAGACGGCGTAGCTCTGGAAGACCATCGCGATCTTGCGCCGGCCGGGCGGCAGCTCGGTGACGTTTCGGTCGCCGATGTGAATGCTGCCGGCGTCTACCTTCTCGAGCCCGGCGAGACAGCGGAGCAGCGTCGTCTTGCCGCAGCCGGACGGCCCGAGCAGGACGACGAACTCACCTTCCGCCACCTCGAGCGACACATCGTTCGTCGCGACGACGTGGCCGAAGACCTTGCTGACGTGATCGAAGCGAACGGCTGCCATCTATTTCACCACCCGGCCCCACATCGTGAACAGGTACTTGCGAATGACGAAGATCACCACCAGCGACGGCGCAAGCAGGAAGAAGCCGCCGGCGATCCGGTACGGGAGCGGCGCCTCGCCCGAGGCCGTCAGGATCTGCGCTGGCAGCGTCCGGTGACGGAGCGTCAGGACTGACGCGGCGAACACGTCGTTCCACGAGATGATGAAGACGAAGATCGCTGCCGCTGCGAGGCCCGGCAGCGCGAGCGGCAGGATGACGCGCATGACCGCGCCGAGCCGGCTGCAGCCCATCGTCATCGCGGCCTCCTCGAGCTCGTCCGAGATGCCGGCGAACACGCTCGACGTCGTCAGGACGGCGAAGGGCAGCGCGAGTGCTGTGTGGGCGATCGCGACGCCGAGGATCGAGTCGTCGATGCCCCAGCGGATGAACGTCACGGAGAGCGGGATCGCCAGGATGACGATCGGGAACGCACGCGTCGAGACGATCGTCAGCCGGAACGCGTCGGCGCCGCGGAAGGCGAACCGGGCGAGCGCGTAGCCGGCAGGCGTCCCCACGCCGACTGCGAAGGCAAGCGTGATCGCCGCCACCCAGATGCTCCGCCAGAGCGCGGGGATGATCCCGTTCGAGTGCAGGAAGAACCCGAGCGTCGAGGTCGAGAAGTGGCGCGGGAGCAACTCGCGCGGATACGAATAGACCGCGTCCTGCGTCGAGAACGCGCCGATCGTGATGAAGTAGATCGGCATCACGACCCAGAGCGCCATCGCGAGCGCGAGCAGGTAGACGAGCGTCCGACCGAGGTTGGGCGCGCGCAGCGTCATCACAGCAGCTGCTCCCGCGGGGTGCGCAGCAGCCGGACGACGACGCCCGCCGCGACGAGGGACAAAAGGAGGATCAGCAACGAGTACGCGGCGGCGACGTGCGGGTCGAGGTAGTCGCCCTGCCAGCGCAGCGCCTCACCGGCCAGCGTCGTCTTCGCGCGTCCGGTGATCGCGATCACGCTCGCGAAGACCTCGAACGCGAAGATGATCCGCAGCAGTAGGGCCACCTGCAGCGCGGGCTTCAGCATCGGCAGGGTCACCGACCAGATCCGCCGGAAGAAGCCCGCCCCGAACACTTCCGCCGCCTCGCCGAACTCCTTCGGGATGCCCTGCAGGGCGGCGACCATGATGACCATGATGAAGGAGGTCGACCGCCACATCTCGGCGAGGACGACCTCGCCGAGCAGCCAGTTCGAGTGGCGCGGATCGATCCAGATCTTCGGCTGGTCGATCACGCCGACCCCTTGGAGCAGCGTGTTGAGATAGCCGTGGTCGGTGAAGATCGACTGCCAGACGAGCCCGCCGGCGAGGTCGGACACCGCGAGCGGCAGGATGAAGATGAAGAGGATGAGCCCCCGGGCATGAAGCTTCGCGTTGACGATCAGGGCCATCGTCAGCGCGATCGCGAACTGCAGCGGCACGATCACGGCGACCAGCAGGAGCGTGAACCACAACGCGTGCTTGAAGTCCGGATCGTGATACATCCGGTTGACGGGGTCGAACGACCAGTGCCCGCCGATGTCCTGGAATGCGAGCTTGAACGACTGCACCATCGGCCAGGCGAAGAACACGGCGAGGTAGCCGAGGGTGGGAAGGATCAGCCAGTACGGCAGTCCTTCCCACCGTCGCCGCAGCCGCGGAACGGCTGCGGTCTGCTCGGCTACCGCCGCCATCTGGTGCTACCCGCCTGCCCCCACCTGACAGGTGCCCTTGCTGGGCGGATCAGGCTTCCAGCAAGGCGCCTGTGCGGCATCGAGCACCGCCTGCAGCTTAGTCGCCTCGTCGTTCAGGACTGTGTTGATGTCTTCCTTGTTGACGACGATCCGCGTGAACGTGTCGAGGAACACGCGGTTGTAGTTTCCGCCCTGGCTCCCCAGTCCCACGGGGAGCAGTGACGGAAGTGCGTCCTTCGCGCGCTGCTGCAGCTTCACGGCGCCGGCGATCTTGAGCAGGCCGGGGCCGAGCTTTTGCGACAGCCGCTGCTGGACGACCGGGAAGAAGCCCTCCGTGGAGAGCGTCCGCGCCTGCACGCTGATCCCGTCGAGCCACTTGATCAGCTGCTTGGCACCGCTCGGGTTCGGCGCGGTCTTCGGGATCGCGAGCCCGGCCAGCACCGGCATGTACGCGCGGCCCTTCGGTCCACGCGGCGCCGGGAAGGCGACGTAGTCCGACGGGTGGTTCCGGAACGCGTCGCCGATGCGGGCGACGTGATCCCAGGCGACCATGACCTCGCCTGACTGAAGCGGGTCCTGCATGAAGTTGTAGGTCAACGACTGCGGATGGATGTACTTCCACAACGACTTGAAGTACAACCAGCCCGCCACCGACCACTTGCTCTTGAACCCGGTGTTCACGCGGCCGCTGAACGCGGGAACGAGATATCCCTCGAGGTAGCGCGCGAAAAGGCCGGTCGGCCCGATCGGGAAGGCGAGCTCAGGCCGGCCGTAGTGCTGTTGGAGGTTCTTCGCCCACTGCAGCAGCTGCCCGTACGTGAGCGCCTTGAGGTCGGCACCCTTTGGCAGGTCGCTGAGCGCCTTCTTGTTGGCGACCATGATGTACGTGGCCTGCATCCATGGGATGTAGAGCTGCTTGTTCGTGCCCATCTTCCCGAGCGTCAGCAGGTCCTTGGGGATGCCCGCCGCCTGCAGGCTCGTCGCCACGTCGGCGAGGTTCGACAGGTAGTCCGGGATGACGGAGAAGTCGCCGTGGAGGCCGCCGAGCAGGCTGATCGTGCCCTTGCCCGCGGCCGCCTCCGCCTTCACACGGTCGAAGAAGAACGTGCTGTTCCCGAGCGGCACGTCGATCTTCTGCACGTTCCCCGGGAAGCCCTTCAGAAGGACGTTACGGAATGCTTCGCTCTCGGTGATCGCGTTCAGCTGGGTCGAGAGGAAGACGACGTTGCCGGCGTCCTTGCGCTGCTTGTGAGCCGCGCCGCTCGTGCCCGCAGCGACCAGCGCCAGCACAACGACAGCGATGAGCGCCGTGATCGGCGCAAGCCGACTCCGATGCATGCTCAACTCCTTTCTCCGCTGCCTGGGGGTTGCAGCAGCAGGTCAATGACGATCGCCGCCGTCCAGGACAGATGCTCAGTCCCCTGTCCCTCGCCGGTCCTCGCGTTGTAGTGCTCCCAGAAGCCGCGGCTGCGCGCGAGCGCGAGTTGCGCGGCCCGGAGCTGCTCGGCCTGGGCATCGAACCCGTGCCGCCGTAGGCCGTTGTAGATCACCCACATGGTCATGGGCCAGACCGGCCCGCGCCAGTAGCGGGCCGGGTCGAAGGACGGGTCGTCGGCCGGGACGGACGCGACCGCCCGACCCTCGTCCAGCTCGACGCTGAACTCGTCGAGCGTGTCGCGTAGACGACTGGCACGTTCGGCCGAGACCCCGGAAAACAGCGGGGCGAGGCCGCCCCATGTCCGCGCAGGCACGGGCGTGCCGGCGCGGACGTCGAAGTCGAGAAAGAGGCCGCTCTCCTCACTCCACAGCTTTGCGTCGAGGCTCGACCGCGTGAGCTCGGCCCACCGCACGTACGGCTCCGGGTCCAGGCCGAGCACGTCGGCGGTGCGCGCGAGATCCTCGTTCGCACGCACGAGGATCGCGTTGAAGAGCACGTCCTGGACGGCGAACGGAACGTCGGCGCGAATGCGCGCCTGGTCGTAGTCGCGGTCGCGATAGCACTCGACGAGGTACGCATAGCGATCGTACTCCGCGTTCGTCGGCCGCTGCGAGGCATCGACGACGTCGGTGTCGACGCGCGTGTACTCGGGCACCCGGTCCAGGCGGATCCGCGCCAGCGCCTCGTCCCAGAGCGGCGAGTTGTCGGTGCCCGACTCCCACGGATGCCAGAGCTGGACCAGCCCCTCGCCGTCGGTGGTGCGCTCCCGGTAGAGGTACTCGTGCCACGCGACCACCTTGGGCATCAGCTCCCGCAGGAAGCTCAGCGCGCGGTCCTGGTCGGCCGCATTCGCGTACACCTGCCAGAGCGCGATCGCGTGCACCGGCGGCTGGACGATCCCCGACGTCGGCGGGTGCTCCGGCGCGTCGGGCGACCGCTCGGTCTGCCAGAACTCGGGTCCCGGGAAGTACCGGACCCCCTGCGTGAAGCGGATGTGCGGGAGCAGGCCGCTTCGCCACTGGCCGTCGAACACCGAGCGAAGCTCGGTCTCGGCACGCTCCTGGTCGAGGTGGGAGTACGCGATCGTGATGCACGCCGCGTCCCAGCTCCACTGGTGCGGGTAGAGCGCCGACGAGGCGCGCGTGGCGTGACCGAGCCAGTTGGCGTCGAGCACCTGGAGCGCCTGCTGCGCGAGCGCGGCATCCGCGTCGACGAGTTGCGCACCACGTTCGCCCAGGCCGACTTCGGTCAATTGCCTCCTCTCACGCCCGAGATTTGCTATCGCCATGTATCAAATACGGACAAGCGAAGTCAATGGCTAGCTCTCGATATTGATACGACTGCGTACCAAAAGCGGACCGCTCGGGCGCCCTGATTTCCGGCGCGCCTACGCGGCCGCGGCGATCAGCCAACTCGGCGATTCCTTCCAGTTCGTCGCCGTGCTGTGGCTCGCCGTCGTCACCGGCGGCACGTTCGGGGTGATCGCCGTCCGCCTGGCCGACGGCGCGCCCGCGCTGCTCTTCGCGCTCCACGGCGGCGCGTCCGCGGACCGACGCAATCGCAGGCGGACGTTGATCGTCGCCGACCTCGCGCGCGGTGCGGTTCTGACGCCGATCGCCGTCGCCGGCTTGACGGGGCACCTGTCGATCTGGGCGGTCGCACCGGCGGGGTTGGTGGTCGCGGCCTGCTCGAGCTACTTCCTCCCGGCGTTCGCGGCGTCGGTGCCGGCACTGGTCGGGCGGGAGAACGTCCAGCAGGCGAACGCGCTGATGGCGTCGACGAACAGCACGGTGATGGTGGCGGGACGGGCGCTGGCAGCGGCACTGCTTGCCGGCGTGTCGATCGGCTCGTTCTTTGCCGTCAACGCGCTGTCGTTCTTCGTCTCGGCGGCGCTGCTCGCACGTACCGGCCTGCCTCGCCACGTGCCGGTCGCCGAGGAACGCGTTTCGCTGCGCGAGGGTTTCGCGGCGCTGCGGCCGCGGCCGGGGCTGGCGCTCGCGATCGCGATGCTCGGGCTCGGCACCGCGATCATGACGGGCGTCTGGACCGTCGGCATCGCCCAGCTCGCACACGCGCGCTTTCGCGGCGCGTCGACGCTCGCGTTGCTGTTGGCCGTCACCGCAGCCGGCACGATCTTCGTCAACGCGGCACTCGTCCGGTGGCCCGTGCGCTGGAAGGTGCGACGCAGCTGCGTCGCCTGGGCGCTGCTTCTCCCGGGGTTTGCCGTGCTCGCCGCCGCGCCGTCGCTGCCGCTCGCGCTCGCCGGGACGTTCATCGTCGGCGTCACCACCGGCGCCACGCTCGTGCTCGTGATCACGGCGACCCAGGAGTCAGTCCCCGACGCGGCGCTGGGCCGTGCAATGGGCATCGTCACGCTCGCGATGTACGGGGCCAAGCCGCTCGGTCTGCTCCTGGTCGGGCCGCTCTACGCGGTCGTCGGCGCGCGGACGATGTTCCTCGCCGGCGGCTTTGTCGCTGCCGTCGCGGGCATCGGCTGCTCCGTCGTAGTTGCGTCCGCTACACGGGCACTGCAACCGGCTCGCGGACAATCGGGAGGCCGGTGATCGCCTCGATCAGCACCGCGGCGTGCGCAGTCGCCGCGGCCGGCTCGAGCCGGCCGGTGAGCACGGCCTCGAGCATCGCCTGCAGCTGCGTCGAGACGCGCGGGTAGAGAGGGATCTGCGGGCGCGTCACCGCTTGACCGAGAATCTCAGCCGACTGGGTCAGGAACGGCAGTCGCGGCCCGGCCAGTTCGACCGCCGAGCGGCGCGCGGGCACGCGGCCGGTCGCCTGCGCGAGCTGCGCGAGCGCATGCGGAGCGACCGCGCTCTCGAGCACGCGCATCGCGAGATGCGGCTGCGCCGCCTGCCGGAAGATCGCGTAACACATCGAGCCGGCCACGCTTGCGGGCTGCCCGCGTGGCCCGGCGGGCACCGGGATGAACCCGACGCGGTCCCACAGCTCCTCGATCGGGACGCCGAACGACTCGGCGAGCGTCTGCGCCTCGTAGCTTCCGCCGACGCTGAAGGCAGCCTTGCCTTCGGCGAGCAGGCGAATCGGCCGCGTCCACTCGTAGCCGACCACCTCGGGTGTGACGAGGTCGTCGTCGATCAGGCTGCGGAGGAACGCGAGCGTCTCGACAGTCTCGGGTGCGTCGAGCGTCACTCCCACGCCGTTCAGGACCCGGGCTCCGTTCGCCGCGAGAAACGCGATCAGGCAGTACGCCGTCGTCTCGCCGCCCTTCGAGCCGCCCGGCAGCGCGAGCGGATGCGGAAGGCCGCCGCCGGCCAGCGCCGAGGCTGCCACGCGCAGTTCCTCCCACGTCTCCGGCGGCGCCAGCCCGACGGCAGCGAGCTCCTCCCTCCGGTACCAGAGGCCCGCGACCGATCCGAACGCCGACACGCCGAACGTCCGCCCGTCGGCGCGGTTCGAGGAGACGAGCGGCTCCAGGAAGTCGGTGTCGTGCTCGTAGTGAACCCAGTGGCCGTCGAGATCCTCCAGAGCGTGGAGGAAGCCGGCCGTGGCGAACTCCGTGATCCACACCGAGTCGACAATGGCGAGATCCGGCGCACGCCCCTCTGCGACGGCATGCGTCAGGGTCTGGTGGAGCGCAGGCAACGGCACCGTCACGACGTTGACCTGGATCCCCTCGGGCGCCGCGTCGCGGATCACCTGTCCCCATAGCGGCTCGGAGACGACGACACGCACCTCGGGCTGGTCCGGCCGCCGCCGCAGCCAGTGCGAGTTGACGAACGTGCCGCGCCTGCGATGGCGCAGGATCACGCCCTCGTCCGCCAGCTCCGAGAGCGCGCGGCTGACGGGCGTCCGGCTGATCCCGAACCGCTCGCACAGCTCGTGCTCGGTCGGCAGCCGGCCGTCGACGCCGTACCTGCCTTCGAGAATCTCCTCGAGCAGCAGCGTCTTCAGCTGGAAGTAGATCGGGATCGGCTGGCCGGCGTCGAGCGCCATCGACTCAGCTTAATGCCATCGGTCCGTTACAAATTCGCGCGATGCCGCGTGAGCTGATCGTCACCGCACCGCACACGGTGGCGATCGTCGAGCGCGAGGATGCACCGCTGCAGCCGGGCGAGGTGCGCGCGCACGCGGTTGTGAGCGGCATCAGCCAGGGGACCGAGCTGCAGCTCTGGCGCGGCACGTCCGCGTTCCGCGGCCGGCGTTTCGACACCGACCTGCGTCTCTTCGTGGCGGAGGACGCCGGCGGAGGCTTCCCGCTGCGGCTCGGCTACGAGTGGGTCGGCGTTGTCGAGGAGGGCGACGGACTGCCGGCGGGGACGTTGGTGCATCTGCCGCGTCCGCATGCGGAGTCGCACGTGTTCTCCCCGGGCGACGCCTTCGTGCTGCCGCAGGGGCTTTCCGCCGAGCGCGCGACGATGCTCCAGTCGGCGACGATCGCACTGCAGGCGGTGCACGACGCATCGCTCAAGCTCGGCGACCGGGTGGCGATCTTCGGGCTGGGGACGTTCGGCCTGCTCGCCGTTCAGCTCGCGCGGCTGAGCGGCGCCGGGTGGATCGCCGCGGTCGACCCGCTCGAGTCGCGGCGGGCTCTCGGCGCAACGCTCGGCGCCGACCACGTGGAGGCGAAGGATGTCGACGACCGCGTCGACGTGGCGATCGAATTCTCCGGTACGTACGCAGGCCTGGAGGCGGCGATGCGCAGCGTCCGGGTCACGGGAACCGTCGTCGCGGCCGGGTTCTACGGGGAGGGCGAGCTGGCGCTGGGACGCGAGTTCCACCACAACCGCCTGACACTCCTCGCCTCGCAGGGCGGCTGGGGCCTGCCGCCGCGCGAGGAGCGCTGGCCGCGGGCTCGAGGAAGGACGTACGTTGCGGAGCTCCTCGCCTCCGGCCGGCTGCAGGCGGACGAGCTCGTCACGCACCGCATCCCGTTTGCCGAAGCGGCTTCGGCGTACCAACTCGCGGACGAGCGGCCGGCAGACGTCCTGCGGATGCTGCTCGTCTACCGCAATCGGTAGCCTCCCGCAGTCGTCCAATGACCTCGACGCATGCGACAGCAACCTGGTGGAGCGACCACCATCGGGCCGACGCCTCCGGCGCGCTCATCGCCTACTTCTCGATGGAGTTCGGGATCGAGCCGCAGCTGCCGATCTACTCCGGCGGCCTCGGTGTGCTCGCCGGCGACCACCTGAAGGCGGCGGCCGAGCTCGGTCTCCCACTCGTCGGCGTCGGACTGCTCTACCGCGGCGGCTACTTCCGGCAGGGGATCGACGACGCCGGCCGGCAGACGGAGACGTACGAGCGCCTCGAACCCGACGCGGCCGGCCTCGTCCGGGAACCCGTCACGGTCGACGTCGAGCTCGGTGAGGACGTCGTCTCCGCGAACGTCTGGCGCAAGGACGTCGGCTCGGTGGCCCTCTACCTGCTCGAGGTCGAGATGTTGACCGACGCGCTCTACGCGGGCGACCGCGAGCACCGCATCCGCCAGGAGCTACTGCTCGGCGTCGGCGGAGTGCGCGCACTCGCCGCGCTCGGCATCGAGCCGACCGTCTTCCAC
>JBKPRG010000176.1:0-8631 GCA_046765815.1 Actinomycetota bacterium | reverse complement strand
TCGCCGCCGTCGCTGAGCGGGATCAGCACCTGCGGCCCCATCAACGACGCCCGGACGTGCGAGGGCGCGTTCTCCTCGCCCTCCTCGATGTGCCGCCAGCCCCACCCTTCGGGCGCGATGCGCTCGAGCGCCATCTCGAAGTCGCGCGCGACGTTCGGATCGGCGTTCTCGTTGATCGTCACACCCGCCGTGGTGTGCGGGACGTACACGAGCACCGCCGAGCCCGCCGACCCGTTGACCGCCGAGCGAACCTGCGCCGTGATGTCCACCACCTGCGTGTGGCGCTCGGTTCTGACGGTCAGCTGCTGCACGGGCGTCCGTATGCTAGAGCCGGGTGTCCGTCCAAGCGCCGACCAGCCAGCAGATCGACGCCGTCCGCGAGCGCGCAGACCGCTTCGTCGCCGACCTCGACGAGGAGTTCTACCTCCACTACTCCGGCCAGAAGGAGACGCTAGACGTCGAGCAGGTCTACGAGCGCTACGAGGAGCTGACGCGACTCGACACGGCGCAGCAGATGGAGGGCGGGCCGACGGAGCTGTGGCGTTTCGCATGCGAGGGCTTCCTCGGCAACCTGACGCGCGAGCATCAGGCGAAGCTCGCCCGCGAGGAGGCCGGCCTCGAGGCCACCGTCGACGGCCGGACGTATCCCTACCGGATGCTGCGCGTCGAGATGTCGAACCAGCCCGACCGGGACAAGCGGCAGCGGCTCGAGGAAGTACGCCTCCGTCTGCTCGACGAGCACCTCAACCCGGTGTACCTCGACGCGGCGCAGATCGACCGCGAGGCGGTGCAGCAGCTCGCCGCGCCGAACTACTACGAGCTCTACAAGCGCTTCGGCTTCCGCCTGGACGAGCTCGCGGACGAGTGCCGCGAGCTGCTCGACGAGACAGAGCGGCTGTGGGAGCGAGAAGGCGACCGGCTATTTCGCTCGCGGCTCGGGATCGGCCTCGACGAGGCGCGGCCGTGGGACGTGCCGCGGCTCTTCCGCGCGCCCGAGCTCGACGAGCTCTATCCGCAGGACCGCATGCTGCCGGCGCTCGAATCGACGCTCGGCGACCTGGGCGTCGACCTGCGCGCGCAGGAGAACGTGCACCTCGACCTCGAGCCGCGTCCGTCGAAATCGCCGCGCGCGTTCTGTGCGCCGATCGAGATCCCCGAGCGTGTGATGCTCGTGATCCAGCCGATCGGCGGCAAGGACGACTGGGAGGCGCTGTTCCACGAGGCGGGCCACACCGAGCACTACGCGCACACGCGCGGCGACCTGCCGACCGAGGACCGCCGCTTCGGCGACATGGCGGTCACCGAGGGCTGGGCGGCGCTGTTCGAGCACCTCGTCACCGACCCGGCGTGGCTCAACCGCCGCCTCGACGTGCCGCGCCCCGGCGATCTCGCAGCCGACGGCGCGCGGTCGCTGCTCTACATCGCCCGCCGCTACTGCGCGAAGCTGCTGTACGAGCTCGAGTTCTTCCAGGCGGGCGACCTGCCGTCGATGCGGCCGCGCTACTACGAGATCCTGAGCGACGCGCTGAAGCTCCCGGTCAACGCGGAGAGCTACCTCGACGACATCGACGGCAGCTTCTACGTCACCGGCTACCTCCGCTCGTGGGCGTTCGAGGCGCAGCTGCGCGAGTTCCTGCGCTCCGAGTTCGGCAACGAGTGGTTCGCGAAGCGCGACGCGGGCGACCTACTGCAGGAGCTGTGGTCGGTCGGCCAGGGGCCGACGGCCGACGAGCTGCTGAAGGACGTGAGCGGCGCGGCGCTCGAGATGGCGGCCGTCGCCGAGCGCATCCGCGAAGGCCTGTCGCAGTAACGCCGAACCGATCGCGCGCCCTGCGCGAATGACGCGTGTTCATCGGCCGGCGGCGTTGCCGCCGGAGACACGTCAGAAGGAGAACCTCATGCGCAAGCTCGCAGTCGCCCTTGCGGCGGCGGCGCTGGTAACGCTCGCCCTCGTAGCCGCGCTTCTCCGCGGTCCGGGGCCGAGTGCGGCCAACGCGTCGAGCCACCGGGAGGCACCGCTGATCTCGGAGGACCCGTCGGCGGACAACACCGACCTCTACGCGTTCCGCTCGCCGGACAAGCCCGACACGCTGACGATCGTCAGCAACTTCATCCCGGGTGAGGATCCGGCAGCGGGGCCGAACTACTACACCTTCTCGCCCACCGCGCGGTACGACGTCTACGTCGACCGCAACGGTGACGGGAAGGCGGACGTCTCGTACTACTTCCGCTTCAAGCGGAACAACGGCCCGTTCTTCCTCGGCGACACGGTGCAGCCGTACACGGTCACGCGTGTCGTCGGCCATGGCAAGGAGAGTGTTGTCGCGACGGGCAAGACGCCGCCCGACAACATCGGCCCCCGCTCCACGCCGAACTACCACACCCTCGCCACGGGCGCGGTCACGTCGCTCAAGGGCGGCGGCCAGGTGTTCGCCGGTCAGCGTGACGATCCGTTCTTCGCGGACATCGGCGACATCTTCGACCTCCTCGCGATCCGCAAGGGCATCGGCAATCAGGGCGGCGGCAAGGACTTCCTCGCCGGCTACGCCGTGCACACGATCGCCCTGCAGATCCCGATCTTGCAGCTCGACACGAAGTCGCACACGATCGGCATCTGGTCGGCGACCGACCGTCAGCAGGCGAGTGTCAACTCGAAGGGCAAGGGCGGCCGCGGTCAGTGGAAGCAGGTCTCGCGCCTCGGCGAGCCGCTGATCAACGAGGTCGTGATCCCGACGGGTCTCAAGGATCACTGGAACGCGACGATCCCGTCCCAGGACTCGCAGTTCGCCAAGTACTACAAGTCGCCGATCCTGGCGGCCGTGATCAACAAGCTCTACCCGAGCGTCAAGGCGCCCGAGACGAACCGTGACGACCTCGTACAGGTGCTGCTCACGGGGATCCCCAACGTCACGTTCACGGGCTCGACGCCCGCGGACGAGCTCCGGATCAACCTGTCGACTCCGGTCACGCCGGCCGACAAGGTCTCTCGGCTCGGCGTCCTCGGCGGCGACCTGCAGGGCTGGCCGAACGGCCGGCGCCTGAACGACGACGTCATCGACATCGCAGAACAGGCGGTGGCGGGCTTCCTCCAGGGCAACAAAGTGCCGCTCGGGGACGGCGTCAACAACGGCGACACCAGCACGATGAGCACGTTCCCCTACGTGGCCGACCCGTTCAGCGGGGCGGAGAACACGAAGGGCCAGCAGAAGCCGTGAGGCGGATGCGGCTCATCGCCGCAGGAGCGGCGGCGGCGGTCACCGCCGCCGCCCTGCTCCTCGGCGGCCTGACGGCGCGGGGCTCCGCCCCCGCCCCGCGCCCGAAGGCGGACCAGCAGACGACGAAGCTCGCCGCCGGTTTCGCGGCCGGCGACACGCAGTCGCTCGTGCTCGCCCTGCAGGACGGGCTGCGTACGCGACCCGACAATGTGCGCGGGCTCGACCTGCTCGGCCTCGCGTACCAGCAGCGCGCACGCGAGACCGGCGATCCGTCGTACTACGTCCGCTCGGAGGCGGTGCTCCGCCACGCGCGCGCGCTGGCGCCGCGCGACCTGGACGCGTCGAGCGGGCTCGCGTCGCTCGCGCTCTCGCGCCACCGCTTCGGTCTCGCCCTGCGGCTCGGCCGCGAGGCACTCGCGATCTCCCCCACGACGGCGCGTAACTACGGCATCGTCGGCGACGCGCTCCTCGAGCTCGGCCGCTACCACGAAGCTTTCGTCTCGTTCGACACGATGGCGCGCCTCAAGCCGGGCGTCTCCTCGTACGCCCGAATCGCCTACGCGCGCGAGCTGCTCGGCCATCTCGACGGCGCGCGCGCGGCGCTGCTGCTCGCGCGCGACGCTGCGGCCGACGAGCGCGAGCCCTACGCCTGGACAGAGACACAGCTCGGCAAGCTCGAGCTGTCGCGTGGCCGGCTCGCGGCGGCGAACGTTCATCTGCGGTCGGCGCTGCGAACCTTCCCCGGCTACGTCTACGCGCTCGACGCGCTGGCGCAGGTCGAGGCGGCGAGGGGAAACCTCGCCCGCGCCGGCGCGCTCGAGCGCCGCGCGGTCGAGACGATCCCACTACCGCAGTTCGTCGGCTTGCTCGGCGACCTGCTCCGCGTCACCGGGCATCCGCGTGCGGCCCGGATCCAGTACGAGACGGAGGACGGGATCCGGCGGCTGCTCGCCGCGAACGGTGTCCGCACCGACCTCGAGACGGCGCTCTTCGACATCGACCACGGCATTCGCCTTGGGGAGTCGGTAGCGCTCGCGCGCAAGGCCCAGCGCGAACGCCCGTCGATCGACGGCGACGACGTCCTCGCCTGGGCGCTCGCCCGCAACGGGCGCTGCGGAGAGGCGCTGCACTACTCGCGCCTGGCACTTCGTCTCGGCACGCGGGACAGCGCGAAGCTGTTTCACCGCGCCGAGATCGAGCGCTGCCTCGGCCGCGATCCGCGGCCCTGGGCGCGCCGCGCACTCGCCCTCAATCCGAACTTTTCCCTGCTCTGGACACCAGCTCTGAGGAGGCTCGCTCGATGAAGCGCATACTGCTGATCGCCCTGCTCGGTCTGTTGGCGCTGCCGGCAGTCGCGTCGGCCCACCCGCTCGGCAATTTCACGGTCAACCGCTTCGCGCGGGTGGAGATCGCCAACGAGCGGCTCTACGTTCGCTACGTCGTCGACGAGGCCGAGATCCCCACGCTGCAGCGCGTCCCGATCCGCATCTCGGGCCTGCACGTCCGCGTCGACGGGCGGCCGGTGGCGCTGCGCATGACGAAGACGGCGCTGGCGCATCCGCGCGGCGCCGCGGGACTGCGCACGACGCGCTTCCAGGCGATCCTCGCCGGCCCGCGTGTGGGCGCGGCGGCGCAGATCGCCGTCGACGACCGCAACTACGCCGACCGCATCGGCTGGAAGGAGATCGTGTTCGGCGCCTCGACGAAGTCGGTCTCCGACGAGCTGCGCGCCTACCCGAAGGACATGCTGCGGAGCCCGCTGTCGCAGACCGAAGCGACGGCGACGGTGCACACGGGCTCGGCCGCGCCGCCTGACCTCCTCAGCGGCCGCGCGCTCGCCGCCCCGGACCGAGTGGCCGACACCGGCTTCGCCTCGCTCGTCGGCCGCCGGCATCTCAGCCTCGCCGTGCTGCTCGGCTCGCTGGCGCTCGCGGTGTTCTGGGGTGCCGCGCACGCGCTGTCGCCGGGACACGGAAAGACGATCGTGACCGCGTACCTCGTCGGGTCACGCGGCACGCCGTGGCATGCCGCCCTGCTCGGGCTGATCACCACCGTGACCCACACGGCAGGCGTGTTCGCCCTCGGCGGAATCACGCTCCTGCTCTCGAACTGGATCGTCCCCGACCAGCTGTACCCGTGGCTCGACCTGAGCGCGGGTTTGCTCGTTGTCGGCGTCGGCGCCGCGGTGCTCGTCGGGCGCGCGCGGCACGCCCGCGCACACCGGCACGGCCACGGGCATCACCACCATCACCACAGCGGGCACGACCTGCGGAGCCTGCTGGCGGTCGGCGTGTCAGGGGGACTGCTCCCCTGCCCCTCCGCGCTCGTCGTGCTGCTCGCGGCGATCTCGCTGCACCGCATCGGCTTCGGGCTGCTGCTCGTTCTTGCGTTCAGCGTCGGGCTGGCGGCGGCGATCACCGGCGTCGGGCTCGTCGCCGTGCTCGCAAAGAACGCGTTCGCGCGCTTCGACGGTCGAGGACGGCTGCTGAGCGTCCTGCCCGCCGTCAGCGCCGGCGTGATCGTGCTCGCCGGCGCTGCGATGGTCGTGCGGGCGGTACCGAAGATCTAGACGGTCGGCGCCGGCGCGGCCTCGTCGGTCTGCCAGAGGCCGAATTCGTTCCCGTGCGGATCCGTACACGTGACGAACCAGCCCATGTTCGGCACCGGCATCGAATCGCCGGCCTCACCGCCGAGCTCTTTGACACGCGCGGCACCGGCGTTGACGTCCTCGACGGCGAAATACGGCCGCGTGCCCCGCTTCTCCGGCTCCATGTTCGTCACCGCAACCCCCGACTGCTCGTCGACACGGGCGATGTGGTACTCGCTCGGGCCGGGAAACGACTCGAACTGCCACCCGAAGAGCGAGCCCCAAAACTCGCGGGACCGGCCGGTGTCGTCTGCCGGGATCTCGAGGTGCACGATCTTTCCGGGCATGAGCCCTCCTCTCACATCTGAGGTTGTCGTCGCTTGGACCTACCTGGACGCAGGATCTCATCGGTCAATAGGCTTCCC
Source organism: Actinomycetota bacterium (assembly GCA_046765815.1). GTDB lineage: Bacteria > Actinomycetota > Thermoleophilia > Gaiellales > Gaiellaceae > PALSA-600. Next base: position 2,404 of record JBKPRG010000176.1, on the reverse strand, counting down.
CCAGCCGCCGATGCCGCCCCCGCTCGCACAGGTCCCGGACGAGGCGCTGCTGGCGCTGGTGGCGCGCGGCGACGATTCGGCGCTGGCCGAGCTGTACGACCGTTTCGGCCGCGTCGCCTACGGGCTCGCGTACCGCATCGTCCGCGACGCGGTGCTGGCGCAGGACGCGGTTCAGGAGGCGTTCCTCGCCGCCTGGCGCACCGCCGTCTCGTTCGATCCGGCGCGCGGGAGCGCGTCGACCTGGCTGCTGACGCTCGTCCACCGGCGCGCCGTCGACCTCGTGCGGCGCGAAGACCGGCGGCGCGGCGTGTCGATCGACGACTTGCCGGTGCCGGCCGGCGATGCCACCGACGAGACCGCCGAGGTGCGCGAGCGGCGCCGCGTGGTCCAGTCCGCCCTTGCCGAGCTACCGCCCGAGCAGCGCCAGGCGCTCGAGCTCGCCTACTACGGTGGGCTGACGCAGTCCGAGCTCGCCGAGCGCCTCGGCGTCCCGCTCGGCACCGTCAAGAGCCGCATGTTCGCGGCCCTGGCAAAGCTCCGCGAGCTGCTCGAAGAGGCGGCCTAGCCATCTTTCCGCTCTACGACAACGTGCCGACGCGCCGTGTACCGGTCGTCACATACGCCCTGATCGCGGCGAACCTCGCCGTCTGGTTCTGGGAGCTGAACGCGCGGGGCGCGCGGATCGACGACTACGCCTTCTACCCCTGCGCGGTCAGCGGGCCCTGCGTCGGCGCGGCGCACGGGCACCTCGCGTGGCCGGAGGGCGTGCTCACCAGCATGTTCCTGCACGCGAGCTGGCTGCACGTGCTCGGCAACATGCTCTTCCTCTGGATCTTCGGCAACAACGTCGAGGACGCGATGGGGCGGCTGCGCTTCCTCGTCTTCTACATCGCGGCCGGCTACGCGGCCGCCCTCACGCAGACGTGGGTGACGATCCACTACTCGGGCTCGGTGGCCGCCAGCGTCCCCAACGTCGGCGCGAGCGGCGCGATCGCAGGCGTGCTCGGCGCCTACATCGTGCTGCTCCCCCACGCACGGGTGGTGACGCTCGTGTTCGGCTTCATCCCCGTCCCCGTCTCGGCGATGTTCTTCCTCGGCTTCTGGTTCCTGTTTCAGCTCTGGCAGGGCGGTTTCTCGGTCACCCATCCCGATCAGGGCGGCGGCGTCGCCTTCGCTGCGCACGTCGGCGGCTTCGTCTTCGGCGTGCTCGCGGTCAAGCTGTTCCAGGTGCGGGCGCCGCTGAGACCGCGCTGGTGACGTTCGAGGATCACGTCCGGGCGGTTCTGGACTCGCTGCCGCCCAAGATTGCGGCGGCGCTCGAGAACGTCGCCGTGATCGTCGAGGAGGAGGATGCCGACGATCCCGAGCTCTTCGGGCTCTGGGAGGCGCACGAGTACATGCCGGACAAGATCACGATCTTCCGGCGGCCGCTCGTCCGCGAGTTCCGGGACCCGAAGCGCCTCGAGGAGGAGATCCGGATCACCGTGCTGCACGAGCTGGCGCACTACTTCGGAATCGACGAGGACCGGATTGACGAGCTGGGTTATGGGTAGCCGGAATAGGAATCGGTTCCTCGACGTTGGATCGGATATGCGAACCCTGAACGAGATCAGAGAGGAGATCGACGAGCTGTCGGAGCGCCGCGTCGGGGTGATGCGGGCGCTCTCCGAGGGCTACGACGAGACGCTGGCCGAGGAGCACAAGCACCTCGAAGAGCTGATCGCGCAGCTTTGGGAGGAGCAGCGCACCGTGCGCGCCAGACTTCGCTTCGGCGACCGCGACTTGATCATCCAGAGGGCGCGTCAGGAAGAGCGCCTCTCCCGCGCCGCGTAACGCGGCCTCGAAGAACTAAGAGGAGGCGCCGCTCTCCCCGGCGGCGCCTCCTCTCTCTGTGTCAGCGCCGCTCGATTCTCGTCAGCGTGTTCGTGCCGTTCAGGAGCGCGCAGTGGATCTCGGCGCGGTCGTTGACCTTGAAGTGCGAGTTCACGTCAGCCGACTTGTCGGCCGGAATCGCACAGGTCAGGCCGGCGACCGTGATCGAGCCTGCCGTCAGTGCTGAGATCGTCCCGCGCGCCTGGCTCTTCTCCGACGCCGGGTTCGCACCGCACTTGCCGGGTCCGAGCTCGACCGCCGAGCCGGCCGACGTGCCGCCGCCGAACTTGCCGCCCGTGAAGCCGCCGTTGGCGCTGAAGCCGGCGGACACGTTGGCGACGAGCCGTACGGACGGATCATGAGCGCGGCCGACGGCAAGACCCGCCACGTTGCCGTGGTCGTAGACCGTCAAGAAGGCCGCGTGGGTGTCGCGTCCGGAGGCGACGTCGATCCGGAGACCGCCCTCGACCACGCCGACGTTGTCGGTCGTGTTGATGACGGCGCGAGTCCGCAGCGTAATCGGACCGGTCAG
>JBKPRG010000175.1:0-7381 GCA_046765815.1 Actinomycetota bacterium | reverse complement strand
CTGCGACTCCTGCTTCAGCGCCCGCAGCTCGTGCAGCCGCTGGATACGGTCCGAGATCGTGCGCCAGTTGGTGAGCAGGCCGCCGAGCCAGCGGTGGTTGACGAACGGCATGCCGACGCGGCTCGCCTCGTCGCGGACGGAGTCCTGCGCCTGCTTCTTCGTGCCGACGAACAGGATCGAGCCGCCGCGTTCGGAGACCGCCTTGGCGAAGTTGTAGGCCTCGTCCAGCAGCTCTTGCGTCTGGGTGAGGTCAATGATGTAGATGCCGCCGCGCTCGGTGAAGATGAAACGCTTCATCTTCGGGTTCCAGCGGCGCGTCTGATGGCCGAAGTGGACTCCGGCCTCCAGGAGTTCCTTCATGGAGACGACGGGCATGGCTGCCCCTTTCTGGTTTCGATTTGCGGTTCTCCGCCGGGGCCTCGGTGGAAACCGGCTCAGCCGGCCACCGCCACCTCGGGTTCCCGACGGGTCGAGGGGACTACGAACGCGCCAATGGTAGCGACCCCATGAAGTCTGCGAGGTCGTCCGGCAGCTCGGAACGGGTCTCGATCCGCTCGCCGGTGACGGGATGCGGGAACGCAAGCTCGGTCGCGTGCAGAAACTGCCGCGCGAGCGGCGGCGCGGGCACGCCGTACACGGGATCGCCGGCGACGGGCAGCTCGACGGCGGCGAGGTGGACGCGAATCTGATGCATCCGCCCGGTCTCGAGGCGCACCCGGAGAAGCGCGTACTCCGGCCAGAGCTCCTCGACCTCGAACAGCGTCACGCTTTCCCGAGGGTTGTCGGTGTCGAGCGAGATGCGGGTCGGATCGTCGCGGTCGCGGCCGATCGCCGCCTCGATGCGGCCGCTGCGCGAGCGAGGCCGTCCGCGGATGAGTGCGAGATATGTCCTCTCGAACGCGCGCTCGCGGACGAGCTCCGACAGTCGCCCGTGGGCCTCCTCCGAGCGGGCGAGGGCGATCAGGCCGGAGGTGTCGCGGTCGAGCCGGTGCACGATGCCGGGTCGCTCGGGGTCGCCGCCTGCGATCCGGCCGGCCAGCGCGTCGACGAGCGTGCCGCTCTCGTGACCGGCTCCCGGATGGACGACGAGGCCCGCCGGCTTGTCGACGACCAACACGTGCTCGTCCTCGTAGACGATCGGGGGAACCGGCGGCACGACGACCGGACGTGCCTCCTGCTCCGGTAGGTCGAGCTCCTCCCCGCCTCGCAGGCGGTAGCTCTTCGCCCGCGTGACACCGTCGACGAGTGCTCCCGCCTCCACCGCGCGTTCCGCCGCCGCGCGCGAGCCGAGCTGCGACGCGAGCCAGCGGTCGAGACGCTCCCCGGCCGCCTCTGCCGGAACCTTCACCGGGCGGCGACGTCGAGCGTGCGCCGCGGCGGGCGCGGCGCGCGATCCGCGACGACGAGTGCGCCGAGCAGGATCGCGACGCCGATCACGATGAAGCTGTCGGCGAGGTTGAACGCCGGCCACCAGCGCAAGTCGATGAAGTCCGTCACGTGGTGCAGGCGGATGCGATCGACGAGATTCGAGAGGCTGCCGCCGATCAGGAGGCCCAGCGCAGCCGGCAGGACGGGGTGCCTGGCACCGGAGCGGGCAAAGAAGACAACCATCCAGACGACGGCGACTCCGGTCAGAACGGTCACAACCGCGGTCGCGCTCGAAAACAGCCCGAACGCGATTCCCGAGTTCTGCACGTGGTGGATCGAGAGCGGACCCGCCACCGGAACGGACTCGTCGAGCGCGAGCGTGCTCGTCACGATGTGCTTCGTCACCTGGTCGGCCACGACCGCGGCCACGGCGACGGCGACGAGCCCGGCCCATTGCCACGGCCCGGCGGCGAGCGACCGCTCGGCCACGGAGACGGGTGTCAAGCCGTCCGTCGAGGAGCCGACCCGCACCTCACGCGTCTGCGGGTCGCTCAACCGAGGCGCCGCTGGTCGTCGATGCAGAGCCTCGCCCAGGGAATCGCCCGGAGCCGCTGCTCGGCGATCGGCTTCCCGCACACCAGGCAGTTGCCGTACGTCCGGTCGTCGATACGGCGGAGCGCTGCCTCGATCTCGCCCAACGTCTGCTGGACGCCCTCTTCGAGGCCCTGGTCGAGCTCGCGCTCGTAGGTCTCGCTCGCGGTGTCGCCCAGGTGGTTGTCGTCCCGTCCGAGCCCGATCTCGCCGAGCTCGTCCTCGAGGCTGCCCGGGCTCTCGTCGTGCAGGAAGTGCACGGTCTTGACGAGCCGCGCCCGCTCCGTCTCGAGCAACATCCGGAACTCGTTCAGCTCGATCGTGCTCATGCGCCGCTCGCCTCCGTGAGCCTCCGCTCTGTCTCACGCTCGTCGATCCCGGTCAGCTCGACAGTCTTGTCCCGGGACGCGTGTCCCGCGAGGATCGACACGTCGCGCGCCGGGACGCCGACCGTCTCCGCGAGCAGGCGGACGAGGGCGGCGTTGGCCTTGCCGTCCTCGGGCGCCGCGGCGACACGCACCTTCCAGCCTGCGCCATGCCGTCCCACGATGCCTGGACGGGTCGCGCCGGGCGAGACTCGCAACGTCAGCCGCGTCGTCACACGCGGAAGGCTAGACAATCACGCGGGGATCAGCCCCAGGCGAAGTCTCGACCTTCCCAGGGGATCTCGATCTCGGCCTCCTCCTCGGCGGCGGGCGGGAGCGGCGGCGCCTCGGACTCGTCCTCCTCGTCCCCGGTCGGCGGTGCCGAGAGCGCGATTGGCTGGAACTCGCGCGTGTCTTCGCGCTTGGGCCAGTGCTCCTTGTCGGCGGCCGGTTCGTGCGTCGCGGGCTCTTCCGCATCGGGCTCAGCGCTCGTCTCCTCGACCATCCCGAGCGCGGCCCTGAGCAGCGTCTCGATGCGGCGCGCCTCGGCGAAGAGGCGTTCGCGCTCGGTCAGCGCCGTGCGCGTGATCGAACGCGCCTCCTGGTGCGCCTCGGAGATGATGAGCTCGGCCTCGCGGCGCGCCAACTCCTTCGCCTCCGTCGCAGCCTTCTCGGCGGCGAGCAGCGTGTTTGCGAGCAGCACCTCGCGCTGCTTGAACTCAGCGAGCTCGGTCTCGACGTGCTCGAGCTTGTCGGCGAGCTCCCCGCGCTCGCACCAAACCTCCTCGAAGCTGTCCGCGACGTCCTCGAGCATCCGGTTCGTCTCGTCGCGGTGATAGCCGAAGAGGGCTCGGCCCATCCTCACGTGCCTCAGCTCGACCGGTGTGTAACGCATCGGATCTCCTCTCAGTGCAGTCGCTCGAGCACGCCGATCACAACTCGGTCGAAGACGATGAGGGCGATGACGGCGACCATCGGGGTGAAATCGATTGGGCCGGCGGCCAGCGGCAACCGGCGCCATAACCGAAGATACGGCTCGCAGACGTCATAGAGAAATCTCTGCGCTCCACGGAGCGAGTAAGGCAGCTGGATCCAGGACGTCAGGATGTACGCCAGGATCGCGAGGATATAGACGGTCACGAAGACGTCGACGAATAGCTCGACTTGCGTCAGTGCGTCGAGCACCATGGCGCTCCCTTCGCGCCAATTCTGCTGAGTCCTACAAGGTGTCAGACACTTTGAGAGGTGTCTGACACCTGTTGTCAGGCCTGATTGAAGAACCCGCCGCGCTCTAAAAGCTGTGCTCTTTGCTCGGCGGAGACCTCGACGTTACGCGGCGTGAGCAGGAAAACCTTGTCTGCAACGCGTTGCATCCCGCCGTTCAACGCGTACGTGAGGCCGCTCGTGAAGTCGATCAGGCGCTTGGACAGCTCGGCGTCGGCGCTCTGCAGGTTGAGGATGACCGGAATTCCCTGCTTGAAGCGGTCGGCGATCTGCTGCGCGTCGTTGAAGCTGCGCGGCAGCACGAGGTGCACCCGGACGTTCGACGGAGTCGGCACCGCCTCGATCCGCGGGACGCGGGAGAGCGCAGCGCGCGTGCGCTGCTCGCGGTCCCTGCGCGCCGGCGTCCTGTCCGGCTCGTCCTCGGACTCGGTCCAGTCGTCGAAGTCTTGGCCGCGCCGCCGCGGTGTCAGACGGCGAACGTTCGGCCGCTCGCGGTAGCTCTGCTCGAGGCTCTCCTCAGCGATGTACCCGTCCTCGTCGTCCCACTCGTCGTCCTCTTCGGCGATCCCGAAGTAGACCAGTGTGCGGTTCCAGAGATCGCCGAGCGCCATAGGGTGGCCGCAGTTTAGTCCCGGAACAACACGGATCCGACACGGATGTGCGTCGCGCCTTCCTCGACCGCCACCGCGTAGTCCTGCGTCGTCCCCATCGACAGCTTCTCCAGCCCGTGCAATTCCGCGAGGCGTCGGAGCTTGGCGAACCACTCACGGGACTCCTCGGGCGAGGCGGTCGCCGGCGGCATCGCCGACAGCCCGCGCACGTCGTAGGTGAGGAAGTCGGGGATCGCCTCGGGGCTGACGCCCGACTTCGACCCCTCCGCGGCCAGATTGACCTGCAGCAGCGCGGGCACCTCGAGCCGGCTCGCGGCGGAGTCGGAATCCAACGAGTGGACGAGCTCGCAGATCCGGTTCACGACCTTGACCTTGTTCGACTGCAGGTGGCCGATGAAGTGCCAGCGGAACGCGTCGCCGTACTCGGCGTGCTTCGCCTCCAGGTCCTGCGCGCGGTTCTCGCCGACCACGGTCACCCCCGCGTCGACCAGGGCAGCCATTTCCTTGAGCGGCACGTACTTCGTCGCGGCGACGATCGTCACCCCGGGCCCGACCTCGGTCTGGATGCGCTCGAAGCGCTCGCGGATCTCAGCCGGCGACGGCACCGATCACGCCCTGCACGCCGCGGGCGAGGCCGTCGCGGCGATGCGAGAAGAAGAGCTCCGGATGGTCACGCGTGCAGAGATCGACCCGCTCCACACGCTCGACGCCGGCCCGGCGGAGCGCGCGCTCGGCCGCGCGCCAGAGATCAAGGCGGCCGTCCGACAACAGGTCGGGCTCGTAGAGGCGCGCGACCTCGGAGCCGACCTCGTAGCAACAGGGGCCGATCGCAGGGCCGATGATCGCCGCCGTCGGGGCGTCGCCGAGCGGCGACACGCCTGCCTCGACGACACCCTCCGCCAGGCCCCGCCACCCGGCGTGGAGCACGGCGAGTCGCCGCGGCCCAGCCGTGGTCGCGACGGCGATCGGCAGGCAGTCGGCCGACATCGCGAGCAGCGGGACGTCGGGCTCGTCCGTCCACAGCCCGTCGCCCGGGGCGCCGCGTCGGCCAGGGCTCGCGCGGTGAACCGTCGGCGAATGCACCTGCCGGTTGAACGCGAGCCGCTCGTACGGGAGGCCGAGCATCTCGCACGCGCGGCGGCGGTTCTCTTCCACGTGCGCCTCCTCGTCGCCGGTGCCCCGCGTCAGGTTGAGCGAGTCGTACGGCGCCTCGCTGACCCCGCCGACACGCGTCGTGAACGCCACGACGTACCCCGGTTCGTCCCACCAGATCATGCGAGGAGCTCCTCGGCGCGCTCGAGCAGCTGCTTGCGCGTGTTCCTGGACGGATCCCGGATCACGTCGTCCAGCAGCGCCTGCAGCGCGCGCCCGATCCGCGGGCCCGGCTCATAGCCGATTGCGATCAGGTCGTCGCCGTCCACGGCGAGGTCGCGGAGACGGTGCGGGCTGGCGGTCTCCTGCTCGACGGTGCGCCGGAAACGCGCGAGACGTTCGAGCTCGGCCGCCGGCGGCTCCTCCCCCTTGCCGCGCAGATCGGCCTCCTTGTGATCGAGCAGCTCGAGCGCGAGCCGCCGCCCGTACCGCGCGAGCACCCGTCGCGCGCGCACCGGGTCGGCCTTCCCGGGATCGATCATGTGGCCGCGAATGAGGCGGAGGACGCGCGCGCGCAGGTCGTTGGGATACCGCAGTCGAGAGAGCGCCTGTGCGGCAAGCTCGGCGCTCACCTGCTCGTGCGACCGCGCCGAGTAGCCGGGCTTCGCGTAGTAGTGCAGCCGCCCGTCGGTGCCCCGCCAGGCAACGTGCGGCTTGCCGAGGTCATGGAAGAGCGCGGCGAGCCGAACGGCGAGCGACGCGCCCGCGTCCGCCGCGGCCTGCACGACGAAGAAGGTGTGCTCGTCGACGGTCAGGTCGTGGTGGCGGCTCTCCTGGTCGAAGCCAATCGCCTGGTCGAACTCCGGCAGGACGTTGACGAGCACGCCCGTGTCGCGCGCGATCCGCAGCGCCTTGGCCGGGTTCCGGCCCAGCAGCAGCTTTGACAGCTCGCCCATCCCGTCGGCGTGCAAACCGCCGCCGATCCGCTCGCCGGAAACGAGCCGCACGCCCTCTGCCTCGTCCCGCATCTGCTCGAGCGTCTCGTCCACCGGGTCGAGATCTAGCTGCGAGACGAAGCGCAAGCCTCGCACGAGCCGCAGCGGATCCTCGGCGAAGCTGTTCGGCGAGACGGTTCGCAGCCGGCGGGCCTCGAGATCGGTCCGGCCGCCGTGTGGGTCGACGACCGTACCGTCGGCGAGACGGCGCGCCATGGCGTTGATCGTGAAGTCCCGTCGGCTCAGATCCTCCTCGACCGGCGCGGCGGGGTCGACCACGATCTCGAAGTCGTGACGCCCCGGCCCGGTCGAGACCTCGCGGCGCGGCGGCGCCAGTTCGATCCCGGCCGGGACGAGCCGGCGAAGCTGCTTGTCACGTGGGTAGTGCCGGACACCCACAGGCCGGCCTGCGACGACGAGCTCCTCGGTGTGGCCATGCGGCGCGAGCGCCTTGCGCAATTGCGCGATGTCGAGACCCGGGACGAGGAAGTCGGCGTCCTTCGCGTCGACGCCCAGGAACTCGTCGCGCACGGCGCCGCCGACCACATACGCGTCGAGGCCGAGCGACTCGACGTATTCCTCGACGCGCTTAGACGAGTGCGATCGCCTCGATCTCGACGAGCGCGCCGGACGGCAGCTTCGCCACCTCGACGGTGGAGCGGGCCGGCGGCGAGTCGCCGACGTGCTTGACGTACACCTCGTTCATGCCCGGGAAGTCGTCCAGGCTCTGCAGGAAGACGGTCGTCTTGACGAGCCGGTCCAGCGAGCTGCCCGCCGCCTCGAGGATCGCCCGCAGGTTCGCGAAGACCTGCTCGGTCTGACCGCCGATCTCGTCGGAACCCATCTCGGCGTGGTCGGGACGCACGGCGAGCTGGCCCGAGACGAACACGAATCCATTCGCCTTGATCGCCTGCGAATACGGAGCGCCCTGGAACGGCGCCGGTGCAGCCTCGGTGCGGACGACTTCCTTGCTCACGGTTCCTCCCTGCAGGCGTGGCCGAGCGCGGCGCCCACGGCCTTGTAGATGGCGGTCAGCACGTGCTGGGGGTCGGTTCCCTCGAGCACGCGCACATGCAGGTTGATCCCGGCGCCCTCGGCCGCCTCGCGCAGGAAGCCGGAGGCGACGTCGGTGGCG
>JBKPRG010000174.1:0-8300 GCA_046765815.1 Actinomycetota bacterium | reverse complement strand
GTGAGCATGCGCGTGAAGCTCCTCATCGCGCTCCTGATCCTGGCTGCACTCACACTCGCGGGGATCGGGGTGCTCCGCCGCGCCACCGGTGTCGGACACCTACAGGGTGTCTGACACCTCTGACGCGACCGTGCCGGCGAGGAGCACGACCAGCGCCGCGATCTGCGCGACGGAGGAGATGCCGGCGCCGAGGGGGATGGTGAGCAGGGCCGCCGCAGCCGCGGCGGCCCTCGGCGCGAGTCGCCCGAGCTCCAACTCGCGCCGATAGAGGACGTCGCCCAGCAGAAAGAGCGTCACACCGCCGGCGAGGATCGTCGCGCGCGACCAGCTCAGAGCTGCGAACGGGTCGGCAAACGCGTGACGCTCGGCCGCCGCGGCGGCCACGACTCCGAGCAGCAGCGGCAGGTGCCAGTAGCCGTAGCCGAACAGCGCTGCGTGCGCCCGGCGGAGCGTCGCCATCCCCTCGAGTGCACGCTCCGCCGCCGCCTCCGTGCCGCCGAAGTAGAGCCACCAGAGGGTCGCGCTGAGCGCGAGACCCAGCGCCGCGGCGATGACGAGGCTGCCGTCGACCGCCAAGTGCGAGGCGCCGGCACCCACGGCGACGACCGACTCGCCGATCGCGATCAGCACGACGAGCCCGTGCCGCTCGACGAAGTGCGCCGACGCGATCTCGAAGCCGCGGATACCGCGGATGATCGGCGTCAGCCACTCGAAGGCGAAGGCGCCGGCCCAGAGGACGTACTGCGCGCCGCCGCCGAGCGCGCCGCCGATCACGAGCACCAGTGCCGACGCCAGATTGAAGGGCGCAAGCGTGAAGATCGCGCGCGCCGCGCTCGCCGACGTCGCACGCGTGAAGAGGGTGGTGTGCACCGAGACGATGAGCAGGTACGCGAGCCCGAAGGCGAGCCCGCTCGACGAGAACGCATGCGGCACCGCCAGCGCGAGCACGAAGTAGCCGGCCATGCCGCCGAGCAGAAGCAGCCGCCGGTTCGTCGTGTGCGCCGACACGGCGTTCGTCATCCAGGCGTAGCCGCCGTACATCCACCAGATCACGCCGAGCATCAGTACGACCTGGACGAGGTGACGCCACGTCGCGGCCTCGGCGAGCACGGTCGTCAGCTGCGTGATCGTGAACACGAAGACGAGGTCGAAGAACAGCTCGAGCGTCGTGACGCGGCCCGCGTCCGGCCTGGTATCCCTCACGGCTTCCGACACGAGACAGGAGGGACTATGGCTCAGCTGAAGGGGATCACGCCGCACATCGTCGTGCGCGGCGCGGCGGAGGCGTCGGACTGGTATCAGCGCGCGCTCGGCGCGGAGGAGCGCGGCCGGGTGCCCGTGCCCGGCGGCAGGTTCATGCAGATCGAGCTGCGCTTCGGCGAGTCGGCGGTGATGCTGGCGGACGAGTTTCCCGAGCTCGGCGTTGTCTCACCGCTCACCCTCGGCGGAACGTACGGCGCGCTCACGATCGAGACCGACGATGCCGACGCGCTGTGGGCACGCGCGCTCGAAGCCGGCGCCGAGGTCTCGACGCCGATCCAAGACGCGTTCTGGGGCGAGCGGCACGGCCAGATTCTCGATCCCTTCGGCCATCGCTGGGGAATTGCGCAGCATCTTCGTGACGTATCTGCTGACGAGATCAATGCCGCCGCTGCAGCGATGTTCGGTGGGTAGGCTCGGGGCGTGACCGTACTCACCGCGCGCCGCATCCCCGTCGCGCCGTTCCTGCTGGCGGCCGCCCTCGTCGCGTGGCTCGTGACGATCGAGCGCATGCGCGGCATGGACGCCGGGCCGGGAACGGACCTCGGCGGCCTCGGCTGGTACGTCGGGATCTGGGTGACGATGATGGCCGCGATGATGCTGCCGTCGGTCATGCCGATGGTGCAGTTGTTCGCGCGCGTCTCGCGCGACCGGGGGAGAGCCCCGGCGCCCGTCTTCGTCGCCGGCTACCTCGCCGTCTGGACGGCGTACGGGCTGGTCGCGTACGGCCTCTACCGGTTCGTGCGCTCGCTCGACCTCGACTTCCTCGCCTGGCACCGGCAGGGGCCGCTCGTCGCAGGCGCCGTCGTCGCGGCCGCCGGCCTGTACGAGCTCACGCCACTCAAGGAGACGTGCCTGCGGCACTGCCGCACGCCGCTCCACTTCGTCCTGCACGGTTGGCGCGACGGCTGGACGGGCGCGCTGCGCATGGGTGCCGAGCACGGCGCCTATTGCGTCGGCTGCTGCTGGGGGCTGATGGTGATTCTGTTCGCGCTGGGCGTGATGAGCCTGTTCTGGATGGCAGTGATCGGCGCGCTGATCTTCGCGCAGAAGGTGCTGCCGTTCGGCTTCCGGCTGGTGCGGCCGTTGGCGCTTGCCTTCGTGGCCTTCGGCATCTGGATCGCGGTCAGCCCCAGCTCGGTGCCGGGGCTGACGCAACCGGACTCCGGGTCCGGCTCGCACATGAAGATGGGCTAGCGGGCTAGCGGAACATTCCGTGGAGCGCCTCGACGCCGTGCTCCGTGGAGCCGGCGTGCATGACGAGGGCACCGTCCGCGCGGAGAATGTTCCAGCTCGCCCACGAGCAGCAGTCGTTCTCGACCGCGACGAGCTCTCGCAGCTCGGTCTCGACGGCGAGTGTGTCCTGGAAGACGAGCGAGAGACCGTCCTCGGTCTCGACTCGGCTGACCTCGGCTGCCGATCGCAGCTCGAGCCAGCGCGCCGCCTGAGCGGCGAGGTCGCCCGCGCTGAGCATGCAGGCGACGTCGGGTGATTTCTTTGCGGTGGCCATGGCCGCTATCGTGCTTCTTCAAGCCAACTTGATGTCAAGCGCGAATCTGTTGACCATCGGCGAGGTCTCGCGCGCGACCGGCAAGGCCGCGTCGGCGATCCGCTACTACGAGGAGATCGGCCTCCTGCCAGAGCCCGCGCGCGTGAGCGGGCGGAGGCGCTACCCGTCGGAGGTCGTCCGCACGCTCGCCGTGATCGAGACCGCGCAGCGCGCGGGGCTCAACCTGCCGGAGGTGCGCCTCCTGCTCGAGTCGTCGCCGGGCGACGGCGCCGCGATCGAGCGCCTGCGCGAGGTGGCCGAGCGCAAGCTGCCCGAGCTCGCGGCGCTGATCGAGCGCACCGAGCTGGTGCGGGGGTGGCTAGAGGCCGCCGCCCGGTGCGACTGCCCGACGCTGGACGACTGCCCGCTCTTCGAGGACGACCGGCTCCCGCCGCTCACTTCACCGCGGCTTTCGTGAACACCCGGACCGAGACGACCGTCAGCAGCAGCGCGAACGCAGCCACGACGAGCAGGCTCAGCAGTGCCATCGCGGTCGGGTCGCTCATCTGCCAGATGTTGTGCAGCCCGTTGCTGTCGCCGAGGAGCCCGTAGCGGATCAGCGCGAGTCCGTGCGTCAGCGGCAGGAAGCGCGCGAACCACGTCAGGAAGCCCGGCAGCGCGTCGATCGGGAACAGCGAGCCGGCGAGGAACCACGGCACGATCGCGATCGCCGGCACGCGGGCGATGTACTCCTCGGCCTTCGGCACGCGCGCGGCCAGTGTCTCTGCCATGCCGTACATGCCGACAGTGAACAGCGTCGCCGCGGCGACGAACCACAGCGCGCCCGACGCGCTGACGTCGAAGTTGATCCCGCGCGCGTCGGCTGCGAGCAGGAGAGCGGCGACCTGGAAGGCGGTGACGGCGAGCGCCACCGCCAGGTTGCCAAGCACCAGCAACGGCCGCGGCACCGGCGCGGCGAGCAGCTCTCGCTGCGCGCCGGCCTCGCGGTCGACGATCACGCTCAGCCCGGAGAACATCGTGTTCAGCGGGATCAGCAGCCCGATCGTTCCGGTTGCGACGAACGACTCGTAGGTGCTCCCCGTGTGCAGCGCCTGCTTGAGTGCGGGGGCGATCACGAGCGCGAACAGGATTGGTGTGACCAGCGGGACGAGCAGCTCGCGCGGCGTCCGTACCGTGAGCCGGAACCGCCGCTCCGCGAGCGTCGCGAGTGGATACGCAATGGCAGTCATCTGAGCTTTCCTTTCAGGCCGCGTCGGCCAGTCGGCCGCCGGTCAGGCGGAGGTAGACGTCGTCGAGGGTCGGCTGCCGCGTGTTGATCGAGCTGGCGACGAGGCCGATGCCGTCGATCGCGGCGATCGCCTCGGCCGGCGTGCGGTCGTGGAGCGGAAGCGTCAGCGTCGAGCCGACGGCGAAGCCGTCGCCGTCGACGATCCCGCGCCTGCGCAACGACTCGAGTGCCGTCTGCGCATCACCTTCGACGCGCAGCTCCACGATCTCGCGGCCGAGCGAGGCGAGAAGCGAGGCCGGCGTGTCGAGCGCGACGATCCGCCCCGAGTGGATGACGGCGACGCGGTCGCACAGTTTCTCCGCCTCGTCGAGGTAGTGCGTCGTGAGCAGGATCGTCATCTCGCTGCGCCGGCGGATACGAGCGATCACGTCGAGCAGCTCCGCTCTGATCAGAGGGTCGAGCCCGACCGTCGGCTCGTCGAGGAACAGGACGCGCGGTTCCGAGACGAGTGCGCGGGCGATCTCGAGACGGCGGCGTTCACCGCCGCTGTAACCGGCGACGGCGCGGTCGAGGAGCTCGTCGAGCGCGAGCACGCCCGCGAGCTCGTCGATTCGCGCGGCGGCCTCGCGGGAAGGCACGCGCCAGAGGCGCGCGTGCAGCTCGAGGTTGCGCCGGCCGGTGAACGAGCGGTCCACGACGGGCTCCTGGAAGACGACGCTCGAGACGCCGCGCGCGGCGAGCGGCTCCCTCGTCACGTCGTGGCCGGCGAGCAATGCGGTGCCGCCGGTCGGCCGGATCGTCGTCGTCAGGATCCCGATCGTGGTCGACTTGCCGGCGCCGTTCGGGCCGAGCAGCCCGAACACCTCGCCGGCGGCGACGTCGAAGTCGACCGACTTCACGGCCTCGACCCCGCCGGGGTACGTCTTGGTCAGCTGGCGTACCTCGATCATCGGTCAGGCTCCCCGCCGAGACTCGCGACAATCGCAAAGATCAGGTAGCCGACGCCGAGCAGCGGCGCGAAGAACAGCGCGATGCCGCCGGGCACGGCCGCCGCGCTCAGGACGAGCGCGATGGCAGGGCTCCAGACCAGCAGCCGCTTCAGTGCAGTGTTCATCTTTGTGTCTCCTTCGTGTCACACGTTGTGTCGTGCGTCCGTCAACGAGATGACGAATGCGAACGAGAGGATGTGACCGTGAGCGACCGCGACCTTCTGGCTGAGCAGTTCGAACACCACCGAGCGCATCTGCGCGCAGTCGCCTACCGCATGCTGGGCTCGGTCACCGAGGCAGAGGACGCGGTGCAGGAGTCATGGCTGCGGCTCAGCCGCAGCGACACGTCAGCGGTCGAGAACCTCGGCGGTTGGTTGACGACCGTCGTCGCGCGCGTCTCGCTCGACCTGCTGCGCGCGCGCAAGGTGCGCCACGAGGACTACATCGGCAGCTGGTTGCCCGAGCCGCTCGTGGACGAGACAGCCGAGGATCCCGAGCACGAAGCGGTCCTCGCCGACTCCGTCGGCCTGGCGCTGCTCGTCGTGCTCGACACGCTGACGCCGGCCGAACGGCTCGCGTTCGTGCTGCACGACATGTTCGGCATGGCGTTCGACGAGATCGCGCCGCTCGTCGAGCGGACGCCGACGGCGGCGCGCCAGCTCGCAAGCCGCGCGCGCCGGCGCGTGCGCGGCGCGGCCCCCGTCCCCGATCCCGATCTCGAGCAGCAGCGCCGCGTCGTCGATGCGTTCCTCGCCGCCTCGCGCGCGGGCGATTTCGACGCGCTGCTCGAAGTGCTCGACCCGGATGTCGTCTTCCGCATCGACGCCGGCGGTGTCGCGCCGCGGGCACGGCCGCCGGTGGTCGGAGCCGAGGCGGTCGCGCGTCAGGTGCTGGCCCGCGGGACGCGGCTCGCGCCGCTCGCACGGCCCGCGATTGTCAACGGCGGGGCCGGCGCGATCGTCATGGTGGACGGCCGGCCGTTCGCGGTCGTCGGCTTCACCGTGTCGAACGGGCGGATCGCCGAGATCGACCTGATTGCCGACCCGGCGAAGCTGCGCGGTCTCTAGCGGGCAGGAGCGCGTTGCGCAGAACGAAGCCGGCGACCTCGTAGCCGAGCGTGACGCCGGCCGTATGGTCGAGCCGGGTGTGCTGGCCCGCGTAGATGCGACTGAGGCCGGCCTCTTCAGCTGCGCCGCTGAAGCTGGCAAAGGAGCGGATCACGGCCGGCAGGGCAGGTGACGTGACCGAGAAGTGCTGGTCGTCGCCGTAGAAGCTCGCGAGCACCTCGGCGCCGGCGGCGCTGATCGTGCTGTGTGCCCCCGGGTACGACGGATCGGGCGCGGTGTTGCCGCTCAGCGGGAGCCAGTTGGCGTCCGCGATCGTGTTCGCATTGCCGTCGGTGTCGGCAAGGCGGATCGCCGTCACGGGACGCCAGAGCCGGTACGTGTACTTGGCGTCGTAGAAGGCGATCGCCGAGTCGGCGAGGCTCAGGTTCAGCGCCGCGAACAGCCGAGCTGTCGTTGCCAGGTCGCTGTGACGCGCGAGCGCGACGGTCTCTGCGATCTGGTTCCAGAAGTTCTGGATCGGCGGGTTCCAGAACTTGCCGATCTCGGTCTGCTCAGCGGTGCGCGTCGTGCTGGTCGCCGAACCGAGGCTCTGCACTTCGTTGAGCGCGGTTCCGTAGGCGTCACTCCCCAGGGTGGGGGGCGCCCCGGGGCGGAACTGGTCGCCCCGGTCGAGAACGAACGGTGTCACCTCCCCCCAGGTGGTGAAGGCCGGAGCAGCGAAGTTCGGCGGTGTGGGCTGATACCCACCCGGCATCGTTCCGGCGACGAACGGCGGCGGCGCGACGTTCGAGCCGTCGCCGGCCCGGGTTGCGAATAGATCCGTGGCGACCTTCTCGCCGACGCGGATTCCCTGATCCTTCGCAGGCCCATCGACGACCTTCGCGAGCTCGGCTGTGTACGCGGCGTCGATCGTGCTCTGCTGCGCCGGGTAGAGGCCGATGAGGGCCGTGCGGGCGGCCGCGTCTGCTGCCGCAGTCTCGGAAGCGGCGCGCGGCGCGCGGACAAAGACGACGTAGGGCTCGTGCGTCCGGTCGATCGCATCGACGGCGTCGTAGATCGCGGCGTGGACGATCGCGAAATTACGCGTCGGCTGGATGTTCGCGGGCTGTGTTCCCGGCGTGTTCACGATCGAGAGGAGGAGCTGGTTCCAGGCGATCACCGGTTGGCCGGACTGCCCCGTGGCGCGGGGGTCGCCCGCGGAGGCGCGGGCGACGAAGATGGCAACGACGACGAGTGCGCCGATGACGAGTCCGAAGGCGAACGTCCGTGGCGAGAACCTCTTCATTGCGCTGCTCTCCTGTTCGTTCGAGGTGTCGAGCCCCGCCGTGGTACGGAGAGAAGTCGGGACGGTCGGCGTCTCTCCCGCGCCTAGCGGGGAGAGGCGACCGTGGCCTCGAGCGGCGTCGTCGAGAACGCCTGGGGACGAAGCTAGCAAAACCGAACGTCCTGACCGGGATTAAGAACGACGCGGCCGGCGTTTGACTGATCGTTCGTGTCGAGCGTCTCCACCGACCGGGTCCCATCCGCCGCGTTGTCGTTCCCGCTCGCGCGGGCTCCGCGTCGCAGCGCTGTGGCGAGTGACGCGAACGTCGAACTCAGTTTCCGCTACGCCGCCGTCCAGGTCGGCTACTGGCTCGGCTGGGCGTCGATCGTCGTCGTGCTCGCCGGCCTGGCGTTCGACCTCGGCGCTCGGCATCGCTGGCTGCTGGTCGGCTCGACGCTGGCCGCGGCCGCCGGCAACACCGCCGCCATGCTGATCCCGTGGCGCGACTGGCTGTCGACGGGCAGAGGTCGGCTACTCCTCGATCTCTGGAGCGGCGGCCTGATCGCGTTTGTGGCGCTGCTCGTCGCAGGCGCCGGCTCGAGCTTCACGCTCCTGCTCTTTCTCGTTGTCCCGTTCATCGCGGTCGTGCAAGCCGGCTGGCGGCGCGGCTTCTGGCTCGCGGTCAGCGCCGGGACCTGCACCGTAGTCGCGGCCCTTGTTCCGCTGTCAGCCGGAGCGACCGCGATTCGGCTCATGCTCGTCGGCGTTGCGGTCGTCCTGGCGCTCCTGCTCGCACGCGCCCTTCGCGTCGAGGCCGCTGCGCATCGTCGTGCCGCCGCGCGTGCCGAGCTCGAGCGGGCGCTGGCGCAGGAGGCGAGCCACCGCATCAAGAACGACCTGCAGACGACCGCCGACCTCCTCCTGCTCGCGCGTCCCGACGGCGCCGGCGGCAACGCGTTCGACGAGACGGCGGCGCGCATCC
>JBKPRG010000173.1:0-9371 GCA_046765815.1 Actinomycetota bacterium | reverse complement strand
ACGAAGAGCTCTCGGCGCGGGCCGCTGACGACGACGTCTGGGCGGTCGTCTGTGAGGCGCTGCTCGCGGACGCGGCGCGACCGGAGTTGAACTGATCGGGGGGATCGACCGGAGCTGATCGACGGACCGACCAAGACAACTTAGACCCGGTCGCTGCCGCGTTGCACGCGCCGCGCGTCAGGCGAGCTTCGTGCGGCGGGCGGGTCGTAGCACCGCTGCGACGTCCGCTGCGAGCGCCCGCGCCTCTTGCGGCTCCAGCGTCGCGGTCGTGATGCCCAGGAACGGCTGGCTGAGCAGGCGGTAGGGCGGCGCGCCGGCACGACGAGGCTCAGCGCGACTCTCTGACGACGCGCAGCGTCGGCGCGGTCGCCCCTTCACCCGCGCCGAGCACCTCGAAGACCTTCGCCTCGAAGTCCTCGAGCAGCCGCTCGCACTTGGCGAGCCACCGCTCTGCGTCGCGCCGGTGCGGTGCGTCGAACCAATCGCGCTCGTGGACGCGCTCGAACCACGTGCCGAGCTTCTCGAACTCCATCCTGATCTCCTCCGCTTCCTCGTACGTGTAGTTGGCGCGGAAGTGCTCGAACTCGATCTCCTTGGTGAAGTTCACCTCGCAGTCCTCGACGATCTCGAGGTAGTGCTTCGAGGTCTGTTCGCGGAAGAGCGCGACGATCTTGTCCTCCTCCTCGGCGGTGAGGCTGCGGAGCGGCAGCAGGTGGTAGCTGCCCTGCTTCTCGTCGATGCGCTCGAGGACGGGCTGCAGCTCGCGCCGGATGCGCGGCTGGTCGGGGAACACGCAGACGGAGTCCTGGAGGTAGACCGCTCCGGCCTTCTTGAGCAGGCGCCACACGGCGACGCGCCCCGCCGTCGGCTTGGCGGGCATGCGGTAGACGAGGACGACGAACTTCGTCGGGCGCTTCGGCGCGCTCACGAGCCCCTGCGGACGTCGGCGACGAAGCTGATCACGAACGCGAGCAGCAGCGCCACGCCACACACCGGGGCGAGCCACGACGCGTCGGTCGGGGCTGCCGCGGCCACGATCGCTCCGATTCCGAGCACCGCCGCGATCGTGGCCGCGATCTTCCAGTCGTCACCGACGATGAAGTCCCACCAGAACTGGCCGAAGCCCCTGACGAACCTCACGAGGCACCGCCTTCCGCCAGCGCGGGCAACCGCCCGGCCGACTGAATTGTCGGCGCGACCCTGATCAGGATCCGCGAGAGAACGACCCAGGCGGCGAGCACGGCGAGCAGCGACCAGTTATCCCCCGGCCAGCTCAGGCTGCCCCCGCCGCTCTGGAAGACGCCCAGGCCTTCGACCGCCCAGAACGTGCCGAAGCTCGCGAGCATCAGGCCGACGACGTACTTGAGCGTGTTCTCCGGCACGCGTGCGAGCGGCCTGTGCGCGACCAAGCCCAGCGCGACCACGGCCGCGACCGCCGCGGCGGCAGCGCCTGATGCGGCCGGGACGTTGTGCGCGTTGAGCCCGAACGTGATCACGATGAACACGACCTCGGCGCCCTCGAGGAAGACCCCTTTGAAGGAGACGACGAACGAGAACCAGTCGAGCCCGTACCGCTCCTCGTCGCCGGCCGACCGTGCAGCCTCGGTCTGCTTGCGGAACTTCGCATGCTCGTCGC
The DNA here is from genome assembly GCA_046765815.1 of Actinomycetota bacterium. Lineage (GTDB taxonomy): Bacteria > Actinomycetota > Thermoleophilia > Gaiellales > Gaiellaceae > PALSA-600. The sequence goes on along the minus strand of JBKPRG010000173.1, from coordinate 7,735 downwards.
TCATCGCTTTCAGCCCTGACGAGCGGAGGATCGCCTTGCGCAGCCACTGCAGACCGAAGATCAGCAGGAGGGTGCCGATCCCGAGCTGGAGGGCGGACCGGGGGAGCCAGTTGACCAAGGCGTAGCCTGCGATCGCGGTGAAGGCGGCGAGCGCGACGAGCGCCAAGGCGGTGCCGGTAAGCGCTGAACGCCAGCTGCGCGTGATCCCCATCGCAAGCACGATCGTGAGCGCCTCGACGCACTCCACGAACGACGCGGTGAAGGTCGCGGTCAACAGCCCCCAGGTCGCACTCGAGCCCAAGCAATGCTCCCTTCGGTGAAACGTTGGTTACATCGAAGCGCACGTTATACTCGAACCGAAGGCACAACGCAACGTGCAGGAGGCCCTGACATCGGCCGTCAGGCCCGCCGACAAGCCGGATTGCGGGGCCGTCCTGGGGCGGACGTAGGATGACCTCCCCCATGGCCGATTTCGTCCATCTGCACGTCCACTCCGAGTACTCGATCCTCGACGGGGCGTGCCGGGTTCCCGACCTCGTGACGCGCGCCGCGGAGCTCGAGATGCCGTCGGTCAGCCTGACCGACCACGGCTCGATGGCGGGCGCGGTGCAGCTCTGGAAGACCACGCGCGGCACGGGCGTGAAGCCGGTGATCGGCTGCGAGGTCTACGTCTCGGCGAACCGCAAGGCGCACGAGAAGGGCAACGCCCACCTCACCCTCTTGGCCGCCGACAACACCGGCTACTCGAACCTGATCAAGCTCTCGTCACTCGGCTACCTCGAGGGCTACTACTACAAGCCGCGCGTCGACTGGGAGCTGCTCTCGGCGCACTCGAGCGGGCTGATCGCGCTCTCCGGCTGCCTCTCCGGCCGCGTCTGCAAGGCACTGGAGGAGAGCCGGCCCGCCGACGCGGAGGCCGAGCTCGACCGGCTCGTGCAGACGTTCGGCAAGGACAACGTCTACGTCGAGCTCCAGAACGCTCACCTCGAGGTGCAGGCGCGGATCCTGCCGCAGCTCGCGTCGCTCGCAGCGGCGCGTGGCCTGCCCACTGTGGCGACCGGCGACGTGCACTACCTGCGCGACACCGACGCGCGCGCCCACGAGGCGCTGCTCTGCATCCAGTCCGGCGACTCACTGAAGAACCCGGACCACTGGAAGTTCGAGACCGACCACTTCTACTTCAAGACGCCCGAGGAGATGCGGGGCGACTTCCCCGGCCACGACGACGCTCTGCGGCGCACCCTCGAGGTCGCCGACCGCTGCAACGTCGAGATCGAGCTGGGCCGGATCCTGCTGCCGAAGTTCGAGGTGCCGGAAGGCCGCGACTCGTTCGACTACCTCGTCGAGCAGTGCGAGAAGGGGCTGGCGCGCCGCTACGACAAGGTGACGCCGGAGCTCACCGAACGGCTCAGATTCGAGCTCAAGACGATCAAGGAGATGGGCTTCGCCGACTATTTCCTGATCGTCTGGGACTTCATCGCCTTCGCGCGCCGCAACGGGATCGGGGTCGGCCCGGGACGCGGCTCGGCGGCGGGCTCGCTCGTCGCGTACTGCCTCGAGATCACGAACATCGACCCGATCCGCTACGACCTGCTGTTCGAGCGCTTCCTCAACCCGGGCCGCAAGTCGATGCCGGACATCGACATCGACTTCGCCGTCGAGGGCCGCGAGCGCGTGATCAACTACGTGCGCGAGAAGTACGGTTCCGACCGCGTCGCGCAGATCATCACGTTCTCGACGATGGCCGCCCGCGCGGCGGTGCGTGACGCGGGCCGGGTGCTCGAGGTCCCCTACGGCGTCGTCGACAAGATCGCCAAGCTGATTCCCGAAGGCCCGGGTCAGACGCTCGACGAATGCCTCAAGCCGGGCGCGGAGCTGCGTCGGGCAATGGACTCCGATCCGGTCGCCAAGGAGATCCTCGAGCTCGCGCAGCCGCTCGAGGGGCTCACGCGGGCGGACTCGATCCATGCCGCCGGGGTCGTGATCGGCGCCGAGTCGTTGATCAACGTCGTCCCGCTGCAGCAGAAGGGCACCGACCAGGAGGTCGTGACGCAGTTCAACATGGGCGACATCGAGGCGCTCGGCCTGCTGAAGATGGACTTCCTCGGCCTGCGCAACCTCGACGTGATCGACAAGGCGTGCGAGCTCGTCGGCGGGCTCGACATCGAGAAGATCCCGATGGACGACAAGAAGACGTACGCGATGCTCGCGAAGGGCGACGCCGCCGGCGTCTTCCAGTTCGAGTCGTCAGGCATGCGCGAGGCGCTCCGCCAGGTGAAGCCGACCGAGTTCGAGGACCTGATCGCGCTGGTCGCGCTCTACCGGCCGGGCCCGATGCAGTACATCCCGAACTACGCGCGCCGAAAGGCGAGCCAGGAGGCGGTGACGTTCCTCGACCCGCGGCTGAAGCCGATCCTCGGACACACCTACGCGATCTCCATCTACCAGGAGCAGTCGATGCAGATCGCCAAGGAGATCGCGGGCTTCAGCCCTGCCGAGGCGGACGACCTGCGCAAGGCGATCGGCAAGAAGATCCACTCGCTGATGGCCTCGCTGAAGAACAAGTTCATCGAGGGCTGCATCGCGAACAGCACCTCTGAGCAGGTCGCCAAGCAGCTCTGGGACGACATCGAGAAGTCGCAGGACTACTCGTTCGGCAAGTCCCACGCGGCCTGCTACGGGCTGATCGCGTACCAAACCGCCTGGCTGCGCGCCAACCACCCGTGCGAGTACATGGCGGCGCTGATCAGCTCGGTCATGAACACGAAGGACCGCGTGCCGTTCTACGTGAACGCGTGCCACGAGCTCGGGATCGAGGTGCTCCCGCCTGACGTCAACGAGTCACAGGTCGACTTCGCCGTCGTCGAGGGCAAGATCCGATTCGGCCTCAACGCCGTCAAGGGCGTCGGGGAGGGCGCGGCCCGGGCGCTGATCGCTGCGCGTGCGGAAGGCGGGCCGTTCCAGTCGATCTGGGACTTCACGGAGCGCGTCGACCCGTCCGTCTCGAACAAGCGCGTGCTGGAGGCGCTCGTCAAGTGCGGCGCTCTGCCGGGGTCGCGCAAGGGGATGCTCGAGGTGCTGGAGCAGGCTGTCGCGTGGGGGCAGAAGCAGCAGGCCGACCGCCTCGCCGGCCAGGGCTCGATCTTCGACCTCGGCCCGCCGTCGGGGGTTGAAGACAGCGCAGTGGAGAAGGCGCGGCATCATCCGCAAGTGCCCGCCGGCGAGTTCGAGAAGAACGAGCTGCTGCGGCTCGAGAAGGAGGTGCTCGGCCTCTACGTGTCCGAGCATCCGCTCTCCGGCATCCGCGACCAGCTGCGGCGCAAAACCGACGCGACGATCGCCGAGCTCGACCGCCGGCGCGACGGCGAGACGATCACGGTCGGCGGCATTGTGTCGAGCCTGCGCCACATGACCACGAAGCGCGGCGACGCAATGGTGTTCCTGCGCCTCGAGGACGTGACCGGCGGCGTCGAGACCGTCGTCTTCAACTCGACCTACGAGAAGGCGCGCGAGCTGTGCACCACTGACCGCATCCTGATCGTCAAGGGCCGCGTCGACCGCAAGGAGGGCGAGACGAAGCTCGTCGCGCTCGAGGTCGAGGCCTTCGAGGCGGTGCCGGAGAAGCGCGAGGTCCGCCTCAAGATCGACGCCACGAAGGCCGCGGCAGGGACGATTCGCGAGCTTGCGGCGCTGATCAAGGACTTCCCGGGCGAATCGCCGGTCTACGCCGACTTGATCACGTCCCAGGGCCTGAAGACGTACGCCTTCGGGCCCCAGTATCGAGTCAAGCCGGCGCCCGACTTCTACGCCGAGGTGAAGATGCTGCTCGGCGAGTCGTCAGTGGCCTAGACGTTCCTTTTACAGAACTGCGCGCAATCCGAACGGCCTGGCAACGAGGTCTGAACACCCGCGGGTTAGAAACCCGATCGTGGCAGTTGCCGCAACCAGACGAACGGCTAGTAGTAACGACGTTAGAGGTCCGTTAAATCAGAAGATCACCCGGTATGGGGAGAACCATCTCGCGCGTTGTACCGAACAGATGTCGAAGGAGATGAGCAGTTAGATGCCAACCGCTGAGACCAACATCCGCCCCACCGAGCAGGAGCTGGTCGAAGCGTGGCGCGCGTCGGAGCTCGAGCGGGCCGGGTACGCGCCGGCGGCCGCCGCAGAGCTCGCGAGCCGCGGCGACGTCGACCTCCATCTCGCGGTCGAGCTGCTCCAAAAGGGCTGCTCCCCGGATCTCGCCTACAACATCTTGCGCTAGAGCAACAGACGAACCTGGCCAACCGGCGACGGCGGGCCAGGTTCGACCCGTCTGGCGGACCTGATCTACTTGCGCGCGATGCTCGCATCCATACCGAGCCCGCACACCGGCGTCGTCCACCTCGGCCCGCTCACCCTGCACATGTACGGGCTGACGCTGCTCGTTGCGATTCTGGCCTGCGTCTGGCTGACGGGGAAGCGCTGGGTCGCGAAGGGCGGCGACTGGGAGCTCGTCACCCGCGTCGCGGTCTGGGGCGTCGGGTTCGGCGTCGTCGGCGCCCGCCTCTACCACGACATCACGTCCTGGAACGAGGTGCCGAGCCCGAAATGGGAGGGCATCTTCGAGGTCTGGAAAGGCGGCCTCGGTGTCTGGGGCGGGATCCTCCTGGGCACGCTCGTCGGCGCCTGGGTCGTGCGCCGCTCGGGCCAGAGCGTCGCCCTCTTCCTGGACGCCGCCGCGCCGGGCCTGCTCCTCGCGCAAGGCATCGGCCGCATCGGCAACTGGTGGAACCAGGAGCTCTTCGGCAAGCCGACCGACCTGCCGTGGGCGCTCAAGATCGACGCCGCGCACCGGCCGTTCCAGTACTTCGACCGGGCGACCTACCACCCGACGTTCCTCTACGAGCTGATCTGGGACCTCGTCGGCGTGGCCGTGCTGATCTACGTCGGGAAGCGCTTCAAGCTGCGGCCGCCGTCGCTCTTCGCGCTGTACATCGTCTGGTACACGTTCGGCCGCTTCTTCGAGGAGCTGCTGCGCATCGACCCGTCGCACCACATCGCAGGCCTGCGCCTGAACGCGTGGGTCTCGATCATCGTCTTCGTCGCCGCCCTCGCGTACTTCATCCGCCACCAGTTCTTCGGCAAGACCGGCACCGGCGTGCGTGAGCCGCGACGGCAGCCGCCCAAGGGGCCGGCGATGGCCATCCCCAAGGGCCGCCGCGTCCGGTAGCCCGAGTACCCTCCCCGGGTGGCCACGCCCGTCCGCGAGCTTGAGCTGGACCTCGACGCATTCGAAGGGCCGTTCGACCTCCTGCTCTCGCTCGTCCTGCGCGACGAGCTGCCGCTGAGGGAGGTCGATCTCGCCGAGATCGTGGTCGCTTTCGTCGAGCAGCTGGCCGACCGCGGCGAGCTCGACCTCGACGCCTGTGGCGAGTTCCTGATCCTCATCTCGGCACTGCTCGAGCTGAAGGCGCGGGCGATGTTCCCGGAGGAGGACGCCGAGCTGTCGGAGCTGGAGCCCGAGGAGGCCGCCGAGGAGCTGGCCCGCCGGCTCGCCGCCTACCGGCGCGCGAAGGAGGCGGCGCGGCTGCTTCGCGAGCGGCTGGACGAGCGGCGCGACTTCTTCTTCCGCATCGGCCCGTCCCCATTCGCGCCCAAGCCGGAGCGCCGGCTCGCGCAGCAGGAGCCGGAGAAACTCGCCTCGGCCTTGCGTGCGCTCGCGGTCGAGCCGCCGCAGCCGTCGACCGCGCACATGGCACTCCGCTTTCCGCCTGTCTCGCAGTTCCTCGACCGCTGGCGTGCGCTGCTCGGCCGCCGCGCCCGGTTCGACTTCGACCAGGAAGTGGAAGGCCTCTCCCGCGTCGAGGTCGCTGTCGCCTTCCTCGCGCTGCTCGAGCTGCGCAAGCAGAACGAGATCGCAATCGCCCAGGCTTCCCCGTTCGCCCCGATAAGGATTTCCCGCGCCGACGCCGAAAGGAGTCTCTCTTGGACCGTCCGCTCCGCCTGATCCCGACCGAGGTCACGCCCGCCGCCGAGCTGGCGCGGACGATCGAGGCGCTGCTCGTGGTCGCGTCGCAGCCGCTCTCGCTCGCAGACCTGCGCGAAGCGGCCGAAGCGGAGGCCGCCGACGTCGAAGAAGCGCTGGAGCTGCTCGCTGAGCGCTACTGCGAGGGTCGCAGCGGGATCGTGCTGGAGCAAGTCGCCGGCGGCTGGGCGTACCGGGCCGCCGCCGAGGCGTCCGACGCCTGCTCCCGCCTATTCGAGAAGCCCGTCGAAAAGGGGCTCTCGCAGGCAGCGCTCGAGACGCTCGCGATCGTCGCCTACCTCGGGCCGATCAGCCGGCCGGAGATCGCCCGGATCCGCGGCGTCAACGTCGACGGCGTGATGGCCGGCCTCGTCGAGCGGGGCCTGGTCACCGAGGGCGGGCGCGAGAACGAGTTCGGCGCCATCCGCTACCGGACGACGCCGCTCTTCGAACGCATCTTCGGGCTCGAGTCGCTCGCCGCGCTGCCGCGCGTCGACGACCTCGGCGACGACGTGGCGCAGATCCGCGAGCGGCTCGAAGCCGTCGCCGAAAAGCGCCCCGCCTAAGACGCGTCAGCCATCATGTGACGCATGGACGTCACCGACGCGACCTTCTACAACGACGTGCTCATGCGCTCGCACGACGAGCCGGTCGTCGTCGACTTCTGGGCGGACTGGTGCGGGCCGTGCAAGTCGCTCGCGCCGGTGCTCGAACAGGCGTGTGCCGACCGCAGCGTCACGCTCGCCAAGCTCGACGTCGACGCGAACCAGCAGATCGCGCTCGAGTACGACATCCGCGGCATCCCGGCGGTGAAGGCGTTCCGCAACGGCCACGTCGTCTCGGAGTTCGTCGGCGCACAGCCGCCGACCCGGGTCGCGGCGTTCCTCGACGAGCTGACGAAGCCGCCGGTCGCAGAGACGCTCGCGGACGACCCCGAGGTTGCCGACGCGCTCGCCGCGGGCGACTACGAGCGGGCGCTGCAGACGCTGCTCGCGCGCCTCGAGGCGGCCGCCGACGCCGGCGCGCGCGAGGAGATCCGCGACCTGATGGTGCGGATCTTCCTCGAGCTCGGCCAGGAGCACCCGCTGGCGGCGTCGTACCGGCGACGCCTCGCGTCGGCGCTGTACTAGGTGCGGCTGAACGCTTGGCTCGCGCGCGCGGGGGTTGCGTCCCGCCGCAAGTCCGACGAGCTGATCAAGGCCGGGCGGGTGACCGTCAACGGCGCGCCGGGCCAGCTCAACACGTTCGTCGCCGCGGACGACGACGTACGCCTCGACGGGCGGCCGCTCGTCAAGCAGCGGCTCGCCTACGTGCTGCTCAACAAGCCGGCCGGCGTCGTCACGACCGCCAGCGACCCGCAGGGGCGCCCGATCGTCGTCGACCTCATCGCTCACCCATCGCGCGTCGTCCCGGTCGGGCGGCTCGACGCCGAGACGACAGGTGCGCTCCTGCTGACGAACGACGGCGAGCTCGCGCACCGGCTCGCCCATCCGCGCTACGAGGTCGACAAGGTGTACGAAGTCGAGCTCGACGCGTCCCCGACCAACGCTCAGCTCACGCGTCTTGCGGAGGGAGTCGAGCTCGAGGATGGGGTCACCGCACCGGCTCGCGTCGGCCGCCTCGCGGGCGTCGCGATCGAGCTGACCATCCACGAGGGCCGCAACCGGCAGGTCAGACGCATGCTCGAGGCCGTCGGCCGGCGCGTCACGCACCTCCACCGCAGCCGGT
>JBKPRG010000172.1:0-8682 GCA_046765815.1 Actinomycetota bacterium | reverse complement strand
CATCTGCTCGACCGCACGCCCGTACGCGAGGAACGGCGCCGTCGCGACGCCGAGGCGCAGCGGCGTGGCCACGAGCGCGCGCAGCGTCGCGGCGACGCGCATCGACGGCCGGCCGGGGGGCAGCCAGCGCGCCGCGCCGAGAAGCGGGCCGACAGTCACGTAGACGTCGGCGGCGGTCACGTCGAAACCGATCCGGAACAGCCACGGCAGGAGCCTGGCCCGCCGCTGCGCGTCGGGCAGGAGCCAGACCCATGCCGGGTCGTCGAAGAAGGCGCGCGCGAGCACGTCGCTCGCCTCGCCGTACCGCTCTTTGCCGATCCGCACGACCTCCATGCCGTGCGGAGCGTAATTCAGGCGGCTTTGATCTCCATGATCTTGAACTTGATGGCGCCGCGCGGGGCGCTGACCTCGACCACGTCCCCCTTCTTGTGGCCCATGATCGCCTTGCCGACCGGTGACTCGTTCGAGAGCTTGTTCTGGGCTGGATTGGCCTCGGCCGACCCGACGATGTGGTACTCGACCTCCTTGCGGGCCTTCACGTCGCGCAGCACCACGCGGGAGCCCACCGAGACCTGGTCCTTCGAGATCTCCTTCTTCGTGATCACGCGCGCCGAGAGCAGCCGCTCCTCGAGCTGCGCGATCTTGTGCTCGAGCATTGCCTGCTCGTTCTTGGCGTCGTCGTACTCTGCGTTCTCGGCGATGTCGCCGAATTCCCGAGCGACCCTGATCCGCTCCGCAACTTCGCGGCGCTTCTCGCCCCGGAGGTGGTCGATCTCCTCCTGGAGCTTCTTGAAGCCCTCGGGTGTGAGAATCACTTCCTTCAACAAGAGGCCTCCTGACCCCGGCAGAAACGGGCGGGAATGGTAGCTGGGTTGTCAAGGGAGGCGCAAGCGCCGCGGCTACTCTTCACGGGCCGTGAACATCGACCTCAAAGAGCGCTGGTTTCTGGGGTCTGTGGAGATCCCGGGCCGGCTCGTGCTGGCCCCGATGGCAGGGGTCAGTGTGCAGGCATTTCGCCGCCAGGGCCGCCGCTACGGGGCCGGCCTGGTCTGCTCGGAGATGGTCTCCGTGGCCGGGATCCAGCACCGGAACGAGCGGACGCTGGGCTATCTGCGCGTGGGCGCGGACGAGCACCCGCTGGCGATCCAGATCTTCGGCTCGGAGCCCGGGGCGATGGCCGAGGCGGCCCGGATGGTCGCCGCCGCCGGCGCCGACATCGTCGACATCAACTTCGGCTGCCCGGTCAAGAAGGTGACGAAGACCGGCGCGGGCGCATCGGTGCTGGACGACCCCGACCACGCGTGCCGGCTGGTGGCCGCGGTCGCAGAGGCGGTCGAGCTGCCCGTGAGCGTGAAGATGCGGCGCGGCGTAGCGGATGGCTCGCGGACATGTCTCGAGGTCGGCCCGCGGCTCGTCGAGGTGGGCGCCGCCTCGCTGACGCTGCACCCGCGGTCAGCGAAACAGATGTACACGGGCTCGGCCGACCACTCTCTGACGGCCGAGCTGGTCTCGCTGGTCGACGTCCCGGTGATCGCCTCCGGCGACATCACGTCGCGCGCACGGGCGCAGTCGGTGCTGGCGACGACGGGCGCCGCAGCCGTAATGGTCGGGCGTGCCGCGCAGGGCAACCCGTGGGCGCTGCGCGAGATCATGGGCGACCCGCGCGAGCCGTCGCGCGAGGAGGTGGTCGCCGAGCTCGTGCTCTTCTTGCGCGAGACGGTGCGGGAGCTGGGCGAGCACCGCGCGTTCGGCTTCCTGAAGAAGTTCTACGGCTGGTACCTGGGGCGCGGCCGGTTCCCGCGCTCGTTCAAGCAGGAGCTGGTCACGCTGCCGTCGCCGGCCGACGTCGAGCGACGACTGTTCGAGGTCGCGCCCGGTGCGCGCTTCGTGCTGGAGAGGCTGCTCGACGAGCTGCCGGATCCGGCCGACGAGGTGCTCCTCGACTCGCTGCCAATCTCCATCTACGGCGGGGGCTAGCAACAGGTGTCAGGCACCTTTATGTGCCTGACACTTTTTGGCGGTCTGCGTTGCGCTCCCAAACGAGGCGCAGTCCGTGCAAGGTGAGCTCGGGATCAACCGCCGAGATCGTTCTCGTGTGCGGCGCGATGAGATCCGCGAGACCGCCGGTGGCGACCACGATCGCATCGGGCGCGCCGAGCTCCTCCCGGATCCGGTCGACGATGGCGTCCACCTGGCCGGCGAAGCCGTAGACCAGCCCTGACTGCAGCGCGGCGACCGTCGTCTGGCTGATCACCCGTTCCGGCGCGACGAACGGCACCTTGGGCAGACGCGCCGCGCGCGCGAACAGCGCGTCCATCGAGATCTCGATCCCGGGCGCAAGCACGCCCCCCGCGAACTCGCCGGCGGCGTTGACGACGTCGAAGTTCGTCGAGGTGCCGAAGTCGACGACGACAGCCGGCGTGCCGTGCCGTTCCCGCGCCGCGACCGCGTTCGCGATGCGGTCCGGCCCCACCTCGCGCGGGTCGTCGTAGCGGACCGGGACGCCGGTCGACACACCCGGGCCGAGCACGAGCAGCTCCGTCCCCGCCCAGCGCTCTGCAAACGACTCGTACTCGCGCACGAGCTGCGGAACCGACGAGCAGAGGACGATGCCGTCGAGCGTGCTCAGGTCGACGAACGCGCGCAGCATGACCGCGATTTCGTCGCCGGTGTGGTTGCGGTCGGTGCCGACCCGGAACTGCTCCGTCAGCTCGGCGCCGTCGAACAGGCCGAAGACGGTCTGCGTGTTACCGCAGTCGATCGCGAGGAGCAAGTTCTAAAGGTCTTCGATCTCGCTGCGGCCTTCGCCGATCCGCTTGGCCAGGGCCTCGGCAGTCAGCACCGGCTCGTCGCCCTCACCGCGGAGCTCCTCGATCGTGACGTCGCTCGACGTGTAGACCTCGGCCCGCGGGATCATCCGCGTCGGCCGGTTCTTGTCCCAGACCCACACGTCCTCCATCTTCAGGTTGAAGAACGGGTAGCTCGGCTGCGGCACGTACTGGAAGTCGAGCTTGTTGCAGAGATACGTCGCGTCCTGCGTGAGGACGCAGTACCGGAACAAGCTGAAGACGGCGCTGTATTCCTTCTTCAGGCGAAGCTCGGCTTCGGCCTCGAACTCGTCGAGCTCGTCGAGGTGGCTCACCCGGCGGATTGTAGCCCCGCCAGGGCTTCTGAGACCGTGCCGTTTCCGGGGATTCTCTGTGCCGGAATCAACTCGGCCAGCGGCTCCAGGACGAAGCGCCGCTCCAGGAGGTAGGGGTGCGGAACCCGCAACCCTGGCTCGTCGATCACCTGATCGCCGTAGAGAAGCAGGTCGAGATCGATCGTCCGCGGCCCCCAACGCGGGCCGGCCCGCTCGCGCCCCAGCTCCCGCTCCACGTCGAGCAGCCGGTCGAGCAGCTCGCGGGCGGAGAGCGCAGTCTCGAGCTCCGCCACCGCGTTCAGGTACGACGGCTGGTCTGCGAGTCCCCACGGCTCCGTCTCGCGGATCGTCGAGAGCCGCACAGCGCCGATCGCCTCTGCCGCGCGACGGATGAGCGCCTCGCGGTCGCCGAGGTTGGAGCCGAGCCCGACGTACGCCGGTATCACGGCCGCGCGACGGTGACGGCGCTGAACTCGACCTCGAGCCCCGCCGGCCGCACGTACGGCTTGCGCACGCGCACGACCACGGACTCCGGCGAGAACCGCTCGACGAGGGCGTCGGCGACCGCCGTCGCAAGCGCCTCCAGCAGGTCGAACCGGCGTTCGTTCACCTCCTGAACCGCAGCTGCGACATGCGTGTAGTCGACGGCATGCTCGAGCCTGTCGTCCGCACCGCGATCGCCGACCTCGAGCTCGACGTCGTAGAGAAACAGCTGACCAAGTCGCTGCTCGTCGTCCTCGGCGCCGTGGTAGCCGAAGAGCTGCAGCCCGCGCAGCTCGACCTTCACGCGCCCACCACCGCGCGCGCCGCGGCGAGCGCCTCGACGTGCTCGCGCACGTCGTGTGCGCGGATGATCGACGCGCCGCGCTCGTACGCCGCAACGGCGACGCCCACCGAGGCAGCCGCGCTGCCCCTCTCCGCGCCGATGAGCTTGCCGAGCGTGCTCTTGCGCGAGAAGCCGATCAGGATCGGCCGCCCCAGCGTCGCCAGCTCGTCGAGCCGGCGCACGAGCTCGAAGTTGTGCTCCGCCGTCTTGCCAAAGCCGATGCCGGGGTCGAGGCAGACGAGCTCCTCGCGAACGCCGGCGTCGACTGCGAATGCGAGCCGCTCCTCGAGGAAGCGCTTCACGTCCGCGACGACGTCGTCGTAGGTCGGGTCGACCTGCATCGTGCGGGGCTCCCCCTGCATGTGCATCAGGCAGAGATAACAGCCCGCGTCGGCGACGACGCCCGGCAGCTCTGGGTCGGCGCGCAGCGCTGTGACGTCGTTGACGAGCTCGGCGCCGAGCTCGAGCGCGCGCCGCGCGACGGCCGCCTTCGACGTGTCGACCGAGACCGGTGCGCCGGTGAGATCGGCGATCACCGGCTCGATGCGGCGCAGCTCCTCCTCGGCGCTGACGCCGTCGGAGCCGGGCCTCGTCGACTCGCCGCCGACGTCGACGATCGCTGCGCCCTCGTCGAACATCCCCCATGCCGCCGTTACCGCAGGCTCGACGCGCATGTACACGCCGCCGTCCGAGAACGAGTCCGGCGTCACGTTGAGGACGCCCATCACGGACGGGGCCGGAAAGCGCTGCTCGATCGGCGGGCGGGTCGCGATGACCCAATCTAAAGGAAGGCGCGAATCCGCTCTCGGATCGACGTGATGTCGAGCCCGAGCGCGCGGTCGTGCTCATCGGGCTTCCCGTAGCCGTGGATGAACTCACGCGGCACGCCGATCGACAACAGCCGCGTCGGCCGGTGCGCCAGCGCCGAGGCGACCTGCGCCGCCGTCGTCCCCTCGTAGAGCGGCTCGACGAGCACGACCTCGGCCGCGGGCGCGGCCTCCCTCGCGAGCGTCGCCCGGTCGAGCGGCACGAGCGTGGTCGCATACAGCACGGTCGCGTCGATCCCGTGCAGCGCCGCCAACGTCCGGCTCAGGAACGGCCCGGCGACGACGACGGTGAGGCCGCTGCCGCGCCTGACCAGCGTGAGGCCGCCGGGCGCGAGCTCGACTGAGTCGTCGTTCTCGAACGTGCTGGTGCGCACGTAGGTCGGGTGCCCGTTTGCATAGGCGCCCCGCACCAGCCGGCCCGTCTCTTGCGGCGTTCCGGGCACGAGCACCTCCATCCCGGGGATGCTGCCGAGGACTTGCACGCCGCCCGGGGCATGGTGCGTCGCGCCGGACTCGCCGTAGTCGTACGACGCGCCGACGGAGACGAAGAGGCCGCCGAGGCCCTGGTAGCCGAAGTCGAGCTTGATCTGCTCGAGCGGGCGCTCCGTCAGGAACGGCGCGATCGTGTGGACGATCGGATGGAAGCCTTCGAGCGCGAACCCGGCCGCAACCCCGATCGCCGACTGCTCCATGATCCCGACGTTGATCGCGCGCCGCGGGTCGTGCTCGACGGCGGGCCGCAGCTGGTCGAGGCTGATGTCGGCCATCACGACTGCGACCCGCTCGTCGCGGCGAAACAGGTCGACGATCGTCGACGTGGCGGCCTCGCGCATCGTCATACGGACGCCACCACAGCGGTCGGCGCGTCGCCGCGGCGCTCGAACGCCGCTCGCAGCGCGTCATGGTCGCGGCCGTCCTCCGTGACCGCATCCCAGCCGAACGCGCGCAGCTTGGCGGCGATCTCGCCCAGCTCGATCTCGCTGGAGCGGTTGTCGACGACGATCAGGGTGAGGTTGCCGAGGCCGCGCGCACCGGCGTGCAGGATCGCCTCCCAGTTCGAGCCCTCGTTGAGCTCTGCGTCGCCGGTGAGGACGAACACCCGCTGGTCGTCGAGCCCGCGCGCGCGGAGGGCGTAGGCGACGCCGACCGCCATCGGCAGGCCGTGACCGAGCGAGCCGGTCGAGACCTCGACGCCGGGCACCTGCGTCCGGTCTGGATGCGAGCCGAGGATCCCGTCGGAGCGGAGGAACCTCGTCAGCTCGTGCGACGAGAAGAAGCCCTTCCGCGCGAGGACGGCGTAGTAGGCGAGCGGCCCATGGCCCTTCGAGAGCACGAAGCGGTCGCGTCCTTCCCAGCCCGGGTTGAGCGGGTCGATGCGGAGGACGTGCTCGTAGAGGACGAAGAGCACGTCGAGCGTTGAAAGCGCGCTCGCCTCGTGCTTCTCGTCGCCGGTCGCGAGCGCGACCAGATCGAGCACCTCTTCGATTGGGGTTGCCACCTTCATCGTCATTTTCTTATATTAGACTTTGACGATATGGTTAAACAAGTGGAACCGTCGACCAAGCTGAAAGCCCTCGGCCACCCCGTGCGGCTCGGCATCGCGTTGCGGCTTGCCAGCGAGGGCGGCACCTGCGCGTGCGACTTCGCCGACATCTTCGGCGTCAGCCAGCCGACGGTCAGCCAGCACCTCAAGGTGCTGCGCGAGGCCGGGCTGGTGCGGACGCGCCGCGAGGGGACGCAGATCTACTACTCGCTCGACCCGGCCGGCGTCGGCGACGTCCAGTCCGTCGTGGCGGCCCTCGCCGCCTAAGCCGCGGGCCTGACATCGAACGGCACGACGATCGGCACTAGCCGCTCGGGGTAGCCGTCCGCCTCGAACGCCGGCACGAGCCCGCGCAGCCACGGCACGGCCAGCGGCCACGGCTCGAGCATCACGGTGCCGAGCCCGTCGAGCCGGTACGAGATGCCGCGTACCTCGCCACTCGCGGGCTCCTCGAACGGGAAGAGGAACGCGAGCCGGTCGCAGACGTTCGTGACGGCGTCGGCCGCCTCGGCGTCCTCCGCGCTGACGGCCGCGGCCTTGAGCAGCCCCGGCAGCAGCTCGTCGAGCTCCTCGCGCGCGGCCGTCTCGAGCTCGTCGTCCGGCGGCGTCAACAACCGGCGAATGTGCAGCGCGACGACGAGGTCGACGACCGCGTCCTCCCCACGCGGCTTGAAACCGGCGCGCTGGATCTCGACCCAGCTCGCGTTGTCGACGGCGCCGATCTCGGCGTCGTCGTGCTCGCCGTAGCCGCGGTCATGGTCGGCAACACCGCGAACGAATGCGTCGAACGGGAGCGGCGGGCGCTGCCGCCAGTGGAGCGCGATCGTCGCTGCGAAGCGGGCGTGGTCGGCCTGGGGAAACACCAGCGGCCGCCGCACCGACCTGAACATCGGCCGCGCGCTACGAGGCTTCGGGTTCCGGAGGCTGCATCGCGGCGCCGCCGGGGAGCGGGAACGGCCGCGGCTTGGGCTGCGGGCGGCGCTCGGGCTCGGTAGAGGGTGCCGTCGGCGGCTCGCTCGGCTCGGGCGGGAAGACAGCGTCCTCGGACTCGCCGGCGAGCAAGCGCTCGAACTGCTCTTTGTCGATCGTCTCGCGCTCGATCAGGATCTGAGAGATCCGGTGGAGATCGTCGATGTGCTCGCGCAGGACGCGCGTCGCGACGTCGTGCCCCTCCTCGATGATCCGGCGAATCTCGTCGTCGATCTCGCGGGCGACCTCGTCGGAGTAGTCGGGCTCAGCACCCATCTCGCGGCCCAGGAACGGCATGTCGTGGTTCCGGCCGAGCACGCGCGGGCCGAGCTTCTCGGACATGCCGAAGCGCATGACCATCTGCTTGGCCGTCGACGTCACCCGCTCGATGTCGTTGGCGGCGCCGGTGGTCACCTCGTTGAAGACGAGCTCCTCGGCGGCGCGGCCGCCCATCGTCATCGCGATCTGCTCGAGCAGCGCCTTGCGCGTCGTCAGGTAGCGATCCTCGGTCGGCAGCGAGATCGTCAGGCCGAGCGCCTGGCCGCGGGAGACGATGGTGATCTTGTGCACCGGGTCGGTGTTCTCGAGGAAGTTGCCGACGAGCGCGTGGCCCATCTCGTGGTACGCCGTGATCCGCTGCTCCTTCTCGGAGAGGAGGCGCGCCTTCTTCTCCGGGCCGGCGATCACGCGCATGATCCCTTCCTCGAGCTCCTCCTGCTCGATCACGTTCTTGCCTCGCCGGGCGGCGAGCAGCGCGGCCTCGTTGACGAGGTTGCGCAGGTCTGCGCCGGTGAAGCCCGGCGTGCCGGCCGCGAGCGAGTCGAGATCGATCGCGGACGCCAGCGGCTTGCCCTTCGAGTGCACCTCGAGGATCTTGCGGCGGCCGTTCCGGTCAGGCCGGTCGACGACGATCTGCCGGTCGAAGCGGCCCGGGCGGAGCAGCGCCGGGTCGAGGATGTCGGGGCGGTTGGTGGCGGCGATCAGGATGATGTTGTCCTTCATCTCGAAGCCGTCCATCTCGACGAGCAGCTGGTTCAGCGTCTGCTCGCGCTCGTCGTGGCCGCCGCCGAGGCCGGCGCCGCGGTGTCGGCCGACCGCGTCGATCTCGTCCATGAAGACGATGCACGGCGAGGCCTGCTTCGCCTGCTCGAACAGGTCGCGCACGCGGGAGGCGCCGACGCCGACGAACATCTCGACGAAGTCGGACCCCGAGATCGAGAAGAACGGCACGCCCGCCTCGCCGGCGACCGCGCGGGCGAGCAGCGTCTTACCGGTGCCGGGAGGCCCGTAGAGAAGCACGCCCTTCGGGATCGACGCGCCGAGCGCCTGGAACTTCTTCGGATTCTCGAGGAACTCCTTGATCTCCTGTAGCTCC
>JBKPRG010000171.1:0-38898 GCA_046765815.1 Actinomycetota bacterium | reverse complement strand
GCCGGCTTCACGTGCGTGTCGCGGGTGACGGGGATCACCTGCCGGAACGGCCACGGGCACGGGCTCTTCATCTCGCGCCGGTCCTGGCGCGCCTGGTGAGCGCCTGAGCCGGAAATCGCTCGCGCTTGCGTGCGTCGCGGTTGCCGTAGCCGCCGCGTCCGCCGACTCGTCCGTCGTCGCGCTCGCCCTGCCGCAGCTCTACGGCGAGTTCAAGACGACGCTCGTCGGCGTCAGCTGGGTGCTGACCTCGTACAACGCCGCGGTCGCGGCGACCGCCATCGTCCTCGTGGCCGTGCGACGCGCGCGGTCCTACCCGGTGGGCTTAACGCTCTTCCTGCTTGCGTCGGCCGGCTGCGCGGTCGCACCGAATCTGGGGGTGCTGATCACGGCCCGCTGCGTGCAGGGCGCCGGGGCGGCGCTGCTGCTCGCCGCCTCGTTCCGCGTGATCGGCGTGCGCGCCTGGTCGACGGCGGCGGCCGTCGGGGTCGCCGCGGGACCGGCGATCGGCGGCGTGCTCACGCAGGCATTCGACTGGCGCGCGATCTTCGTCCTCCAGGTGCCCGTGGCGGCGCTCGGCTTCCTCGCACTGCGAATGTCAGGCAGCGAGCCGGAGGATCGTCGGCCCGCGCCGCTGACGGAGCTGGCAATCGCGCTCCTGTTCGGTGCCCTCGTCGGCGCGCTCTTCCTCGCGGTGCTGCTGATTGTCGCCGGTTGGCGCTATTCGCCGATCCACGGCGCGCTCGTCGTCAGCGTTCTCCCCCTGGCGGCGCTTGTCACGAGACGCCGTCACGCGGCTGCCGGCGCGGCGCTGCTCGCGCTCGGGCTGACCGCCCTCGCGGCCTTGCCGAGCGCGAACGTGCTCCTTCCGCTCTGTGCGCTCGCCCTCTGCGGCGTGGGGCTCGGGCTTGCGCTGCCGGTGCTCTCGGAGCGCGCGCTCGCCGGCGGCGCCCTGCTGACCGTAGCCGCGCGCCACGTCGGGCTCGTCGCCTCGCTTGCGCTCGTCGCGCCGATTCTGGCGCACGACCTGCCGCCGGCCGGCCGTCACGCCGAGCTGCAGGCGACCAAGCTGATCCTCGATGCGCCCGTGGGGCTGACGACCAAGGTGCCGGTCGCGTTCGATCTCGGTAGCGCGTTCCAGCGCGCGAAGACCGGCGAGGTCCCCGACTTGCAGGCTCCGTTCGACGCGCACGGCGCAGGTGACGACCCCGAGCTTGCACGCACGCGCGACGAGCTCTCGGGCGCCGTCGACCGGACGATCGCAGGCGCGTTCCGGACCTCGTTCGCGCTCTGCGCCGCCTTCGCCGCCGCGGCGGCGCTGATCGCGAGGAGGAGGGCGTGATCAGAGCGCTGTTCGCAGTCGCCGCCGTCCTGATCTCCGTCGAGCTGATTCTGGCCGCAGTTCATACGCCGGTGCACGTCGATCGGCCGTGCGCGACGCGCACGCTGTTCCCGGGGCACGGAATCGACGCCGCGACGCAGCGCGTCGTGCTCGACGGCCTCGGACGAGCCGCCTGCCGCCTGGACGTGACGCGCGAGGAGCTCGTCCTCTCACTGGCGCCGCAAACCGGCACGCACCTGCACCGCTCGCCGCAGCAGGTCGAGCGTGCGCTGCGCACCGGGCTCGAGAACGCGGTCGACGCGTCACGTGACCGGGGCGAGATCCCCGGCCCGCTCGCCTTGGTGCTCCGCGAGCTGGTGCGGCATGCGCCGCTCGACCGGCTGGTCAGAGGCGAGTTGTTCTAGACGCCCTGGTCGATCGAGACCTCGTAGACGCTGACCGACGTGCGGCGGCCGCGGACATCCTCCGGGATCGTGTCGCCCATCGCGTCGAACCCCGCCTCCGCCGCCTCGATCGCCTCGCGCGAGTCGAAGAACGAGATGAACAAGCGCTTGTTCGACCCGTCGTCGTCGAGCATCAAGACCCGTTGCATCCCCTCGGGAACATTCATCTCGCCGGACGACATCGCCTCCTCGCTCCACTGACGGAGCCGTGCGTTGTCGCCACCCTCGAACGACGCCACGCGCGCAAACACCTTCGCCACCTCCACTCGTCGGGTACGCGACGAGTCAACCGTAACGCCGCGGCCGCTGCAAGCGCTCAAGGGTTGTAACGAATCCCCGCGTTCGGTGACAGACGCCGCATGAGAGCTATTGCGGTACATCCAGGTCAGCCGAACTCGATCCACCTCCGCGACATCCCGGAGCCGGAGGTAATGGACGTCCACGACGGGCGCGGCGTGAAGGTGAAGGTGCTTCGGGTCGGAGTCGACGGCACGGACAAGGAGATCAACGCGGCCGAGTACGGCGCCGCCCCGCCCGGCGACGACTACCTCGTCACGGGACACGAGAGCTTCGGGCAGGTCGTCGAGGTCGGGCCGAACGTGCCGACAACGATCCGTCCCGGCACGTATGTCGTCGCAAGCGTCCGGCGGCCGGGCACCTCGATCTACGGGAAGATCGGCCTGCAGGACTTCACCACCGACGACGTGTACTACGAGCGCGGCATCAACTTGCTGCACGGGTATCTGACCGAGTACTACGTCGAGGACCACCAGTACGTCTTCCCACTGCCGGCGACATTGGCCGAGGTGGGCGTGCTGCTCGAGCCGACGACCGTCGCCGAGAAGGGCATCAACCACGCCTACGAGATCCAGCGCCGGCTCAAGGTCTGGCAGCCGACGCGCGCGTGCGTGCTCGGCTCGGGCACGGTCGGCCTGCTCACCGCGCTCGTCGCCCGCCTGCGCGGGCTCGAGCTAACCGTCTATTCGCTGCCGCAGCGTCCGTACCGCAACGCCGACCTGATCGAGGAGCTCGGCGGCGAGTACTCCTCATCGCAGGACGCGACACTCGCTGAAGTGAGCGCCGAGCGCGGCCCGTTCGACCTGATGGTCGACGCGACGGGCTTCAGCCCGATCGTCTGGGAGGCCGCCGAAGTGCTGGGCAAGAACGGCGTGCTGGTGCTCGCGTCGATCACCGGCGGCGACCGCAAAGCGGAGATCAACTCCGACCGCATCAACCAGGGCTTCGTGCTCGGCAACAAGGTGATGGTCGGCACCGTGAATGCTGCGCCCGCGGACTTCACGAGCGGCGTCGACGATCTGATCAAGGCGGAGGCCCTTTACCCGGGCTGGCTGTCGAAGCTCTTGACGACGCCGGTGCAGGGGCTCGAGAACTACGACGAGATGATCCGTCGCCTGACCGAGGACCGGGAGGCGATCAAGGTCTACGTGGAGGTGGCAACCAATGGCCGCAACAGCTGACGTACGCGTTCCCGCCGCGAGCTCGCAGGAGCGCGGCGCGCAGCCGATCGCCGACTACGGGCTGCTCGCGGACTGCAACTCCGCCGCGCTCGTGGCGCGCGACGGGTCGATCGACTGGCTCTGCCTGCCTCGCTACGACAGCCCGTCGGTGTTCGGGCGCATCCTCGATCCCGCCGCCGGCCACTGGTCGATCACGCCCACCGCGGCGTTCACGAGCGACCGGCGTTACCTGCCGGGCACGCTCGTCGTCGAGACGACGTTCACGACCGAGACCGGCGTCGCCAGAATCACCGACGCGCTCGTCTTCGCGGAGGGTCAGCGCGGGCACGACCTCGGGTTTGACGCGCCGCACGAGCTGCTGCGCCACGTCGAGGGCGTCTCCGGCAGCGTCGACCTGCGCTTCGAGCTCGCCCCGCGCACCGAGTACGGACTCGTGCGACCGCTCTTCCGCATGGAGGGCGACGGCGGCCGCACCTTCGGCGGGCCGAACAGGATCCGCGTCCGCGCGGGTAGCCCCGTCCGTATCGAAGACGTGATCATGCGCGGCGACTTCACGGTCACCGCCGGAGACAGCGTCGGCTTCGCAGTGCGTTGGATGCCGACCGAGGCGAAGGAGCCCGCGCCGGCAACCGCGCCGGACGCCGTCGCGGCACGGATCGCCGACACGGTCGAGGGATGGCGCTCGTGGGAGGCAGACCACGACATCTACGAGGGGCCGCACCGCGAGCTGGTGCGGCTGAGCTCGCGCGTGCTCAAGGGCCTGACGTACCGGCCGACCGGCGCGATCGTCGCCGCGCCGACGACGTCGCTCCCAGAGACGGTCGGCGGCGAGCGCAACTGGGACTACCGCTACTCCTGGATCCGCGACTCGAGCCTGACGCTCGAAGCGCTTTACATCGGGAGCTGCAGCGACGAGGCCGAGGAGTTCGTCTCCTTCATGACCAGCGCTGCAGGAGACGGCGCGTCGCTGCAGATCATGTACGGCATCGGCGGCGAGCACGACCTGACCGAGCGTGAGCTCCCGCACCTCTCGGGCTGGCGCGACTCGCAGCCCGTGCGGGTCGGCAACGGCGCCTGGGGCCAGACGCAGCTCGACGTCTACGGCGAGCTGCTGAACGCGCTCTACATCTACCGCGAGCAGCTCGGCGACCTGCACCCCGAGATCCAGGAGTTCGCCGCGTACCTCGCCGATATGGCTGCGGCCCGCTGGTCTGAGACCGATGCGGGAATGTGGGAGATGCGGGGCGAGCCGCGTCACCATCTCTCCTCCAAGGTGCTCTGCTGGGTGGCCCTCGACCGTGCCGTCAAGCTCGCGCCGGCACTCGGCTCGTTCGCCAAGGTCGAGGATTGGACGGTCGAGCGCGATCGCATTCGCGAGGCAATTCTCGAGCGTGGCTGGAGCGAGAGCCGCGGGGCGTATGCGCAATCGTTCGGCTCCGACGAGCTCGATGCGGCGCAGCTCTTGATGGCGATCCTCGGCTTCCTGCCCGCGTCCGACGAGCGCATGCGCTCCACGATCGAAGCGATCGCGCGGGACCTCACCGAGGACGGGCTGGTGCTCCGTTATCGCAACGAGGAAGGGCTGAATGCCGACGGGCTGACGGGCGAGGAAGGCACGTTCGTGATCTGCTCGTTCTGGCTCGTGTCGGCGCTCGCACAGGCCGGCGAGGTCGACCGAGCAGTGCAGCTGTTCGACCGGCTCGCCGGCTACGCCAACGATCTCGGCCTGCTCGCCGAGGAGATCGATACCGCGACGGGCGAGCAGCTCGGGAACTTCCCGCAGGCCTTCAGCCACATCGGGCTGATCACAGCGGCCTACGAGATCGACAAGGCGCGCGGGATGGTGTGAGCGGAGGCATGGACGTCTCGTTCGACTCCGTCGCGCTCGTCGCCGCGGTCGCCGTGGTCGCGCCCCTGGCGCTGACGCTGACCTCGATCCGGCTGCCCGCGATCGTGCTCGAGATCGTCCTCGGAATCGTGATCGGGCCCCACGTGCTCGGTTGGGCGACCGCCGACGAGCCGGTGACCGTGCTCAGCCGACTCGGGCTCGCGTTCCTGCTGCTACTGGCAGGCCTCGAGATCGACTTCGCGCGGCTGCGCGGCCGCCTTCTCCGCCTGACGTCCATGGGCTTCGCCGTCTCGTTCGCGCTCGCGCTGGTCGTCGGCTACGGGTTGCGCCTCGGCGACCTCGTCAAGTCGCCGCTGCTGATCGCGATCATCCTCTCCGCCACCGGGCTCGGGGTCATCCTCCCGATCCTCAAGGACGCGGGCGAGACCGACACCGCGTTCGGGCAGGTGATCGTCGCCGGAGCGTCGATCGCCGAGGTGACGCCGATTCTCATGCTGTCGCTCTTCTTCTCCGGCGAATCAGGCGGCGTCGGCGCGAAGCTCGCACTGCTGGTCGCCTTCCTCGTCTTCGTCGCCGCGGTCGGCGCGACGATTCTCGGCCTGCAGCGCTCCATGCGCATCTCGGAGGCGCTCGTCAGGCTGCAGGACACGACCGCGGAGATACGGGTGCGCGGCGCGTTCCTGCTGCTGGCGCTCTTCGTCGTGCTGGCGTCGAGGTTCGGTCTCGAAGCGATCCTCGGCGCCTTCCTCGCCGGAGCGACGCTGAGGCTGGTCGATCGGGACGAGGGCATGACGCACGCGTTCTTCCACCGGAAGCTCGAAGCGGTCGGCTTCGGCGTGTTCGTGCCGTTCTTCTTCGTTGCGACCGGTCTCGGCCTCGACGTCGGCGCGCTGTTCCGGAGCCCGTCGGTGCTGGCGCGCGTCCCGATCTTCCTCGGCGCGCTGCTCGTCGTGCGGGCGCTGCCGGCGCTGCTCTACCGGCCGCTCGCCGAGCGAAGAAGCCAACTCGCGGCCGGCGGCCTGCTCCAGGCGACGTCGCTGAGCATCCCGGTCGTCGCCGGCCAGATCGGCGTCAGCCTCGGGCTGATCCGGCCGACGAACTACGTGGCGCTCGTCGCGGCAGGCCTGATCTCCGTCGTCGTCTTCCCCGTCATCGCGCTGGCGCTGTTGCGTAACGTCCCCGCGCCTCGGGAGACAGAAGCCGCATGGGCAAGCTGATTGCTGTTCTGGCGGCGGCGCTCGTGGCGACACCGGCCGTCACCGTGCGCGGCTCGCAGTACGGCCGCATCGTCTTCGATGGGCGGGGCTACGTGCTGTACGCCTTCACCCGCGACGGGCACGGGCCGAGCAGGTGCTACGGCGCCTGCGCAAAGGCATGGCCGCCGTACGTCGTCAAGGCGCTTCCTCGGGGCGTGCACCTCGGCGTCGTCCGTCGTCGTAGCGGTGCGCTGCAGCTGACCTACGCCGGCCGGCCGCTCTACTACTACGTCGGCGACCGCAAGCCCGGCCAGATCCTCTGCCAGAACGTCTCGGAGTACGGCGGACTGTGGCTCGTGATCAAGCCGGACGGAACGCTCGTCCGCTGATTCGGACGAAAGGAGAGCTCATGACTTACGACCTGATCGTGATCGGAGCAGGCTCGGCTGCCCGCGAGGCGGCAGCGCGGGCGCGAGCCTACGGTGCGAGCGTCGCGCTGGTCGAGCGCAACCTGTGGGGCGGCGGTTGTCCCAACGTCGCCTGCTCGCCGACGAAGGCGTATGTCGCGGCCGCCGAGCTCCTGCACGACATCAACGGCCTGGCCGTGAGCATGGGGCTCGACGCAGAGCCGGCGACCGCCGACCTCGCGCGTGTGAAGGCACGCAAGGACTTCCTCACGCGCACGCAGGAGCGCTGGCTCGAGGCGCTGCACGAGCAGGGCATCGCGACGTACGAGGGCGAAGCGACCCTCCTCTCGCCGGGCGTCGTCCGCGTCGGCCGGAAGCAACTCGAGGCGGAGCGGATCCTGATCGCCACCGGCTCCCGGACGGCCGTCCCGCCGATCCCGGGTCTCGCGGATGTCGACTGGCTCGATCACGTGTCGATCCTCGAGCTCGAGAAGCTGCCGCAATCGATGCTGGTCGTCGGCGGCGGGCCGGTCGGGCTCGAGCTGGGCCAAGCATTCGCGCGTTTCGGCACGCGTGTCGCCGTCGCCGACGTCGTCGACCGGATTGCGATCCGCGCCGACGAGGAGGCGTCGGCGGTGCTGTCGGAGGCGCTGCGCGAAGAAGGGCTCGAGTTCCTGCTCGGCGCGTCGATCGAGCAGGTCACGCACGACCGCGACGGCGTCGTGGCGACGATCGACGGGGCCGAGCGCCGCTTCGAGAAGGTCTTCCTCGCCGCGGGCCGGCTGCCCAACATCGAGCCGCTCGGCCTCGACACGATTGGCGTCGAGACGACGCGAGGCGGGATCGTCGTCGACGAGCGGATGCGAACGAGCGTCGACGGCATCTGGGCGGCCGGCGACGTGACGGGGCGCGCGCAACTCTCTCCGCTCGCCGACTTCATGGGCCGTCTCGCCGCCGACGACATGTTCGGCGTCGCCGACCCGGCGGACTTCTCGCTGATCCCGACCGCGATCTTCACGGACCCCGAGCTGGCCGGCGTCGGGCTGACGGAGACCGAGGCGACCTCTCAGGGCCTCGACGTCGAGGCGACGTCGTATCCGCTCGGCATCGTGCAGCGGGCCTTCTACGTGGACGCGACTCACGGCCTGTTCAAGCTCGTCTACGAGCGGGAGTCGAGGCGCGTCGTCGGTCTCCACGTGGTCAGCCGCTCCGCCGGCGAGATCGTCCAGGGGTACACGCTGGCGCTCAAGCACGGCGTGACGGTCGACGAGATCGCGGTTGCGCACAACGTCTTCCCGATCTTCGGCGAAGGCGTCAAGTACGCCGCGCAGCGTGCAGAAAGGCTGCCGGCGGCCGTGGGCCGTTAGGCTTCCGGCCGTGGAAGCGGCCGAACACGTCCAGGCGCCCGAGGGCGATTCGACGCGCGATCTCGCCGGCGTCTACCGGTACTACGAGCTGGCGAAGCGCGCCGAGTGGCAGGTGCGCGACCTGCCGTGGAACGAGCTCCCGCCGATTCCGGAATACAAAGGCTCGCCGCAGAAGCTCGAGCGCCGCCGCGACCTCTGGCGCTCCGTCGTCACGCAGCAGCTGCAGGCCGACGAGCTGGCGGTGGAGATGGCGACGCAGCTGTTCGCGATCGCTCCCGACCGCGAGGCGAAGCTCTACTACACGACGATGGTGCAGGACGAGTCCCGCCACACCGAGGCGTGGCTCAAGCTGATCCACGAGGCCGGGGGGATGGCCGAGCGCGATCCGTACCTCGACCAGCTCGCGCGCATGACGCTCGACGCGGACACGATCGAGGAGAAGGTCTTCCTGATGCAGGTCTTCTACGAGCGGCTGATCATTCCGCGGTTCCGGATGATCGCGCGCTCGTCACGCGGCACCGTGCTCGAGGACCTCTGCAACCGGCTCACGATCGACGACGGGATCCACCACGGCGCGGGAATGGCGTACGAGCGCGTCCTGCTGGAGGGTGCGGGCCGGAAGGTGAACGAGAAGCTCATCGCCGCGGCGAACCGCTTGCTGCCGCTGTTCGCGCAACACGCGCTCTGGCGGCCGAAGGCGCGCGAGTTCATCGGCGCGCTGATGCGCGAGACCGACATGCGCATGCTGAAGGAAGACCTCGAGAACGGCGTGCGGCTCGCGAAGTCGCTCGGGATCGACGTCAGCGGTATCGATCTGCCGTACTGAGGATGAGCCGCGCGCCGCGGCCGAGCTGCAGGACCTCGGCGATCCAGACCTTGCGCGAGCCAAGCCGCAACGTGTCGCCGGCCGCCGGCGCCTCGTCCAGTTGGATGCGGCCGGTGGCGACGATCTCGTCGTCCCGCCGCAGCTCATACTCGTAGTCGGACACCGGCGCATGACTCTAGCGGCGGCTAGGCTCGTCACGTGCCCGATCTCCCCCTGACCGGCGGCTGCCTCTGTGGCGCCGTGCGCTACGAGGTGACCGAGCCGCTGGTCTCGGCCTCGTACTGCCACTGCACGCGCTGCCAGCGGCGGACGGGCGCCGCGGCGTCCGCGCAGGCGCGTGTCGTCCCCGGTTCGCTGCACATCGTGCAAGGCGAGGACCTCGTCCGCGAGTGGGCGCCCGGCGACGGCTGGCCCAAGGCGTTCTGCTCGGCATGCGGGGGTGCGCTGTGGAGCCACAGTCCGAGCGACCCTGACGTCTTCAGCGTGCGCCTCGGCACGTTCGACGGCGATCCCGGCGTGCGGCCGGAGTACCGCCAGTACGTTGCGTACGCCGCCCCTTGGGAGCCGATCCCGGACGACGGCCTGCCGCGCTACGAGGAGGGGCGCACCGCGAGCTGATGCCCCGCGCGAGAACCAAGTCACGGCGCTCGACGAAGTCGCAGACGTCGCTCCGCGAGCGCGTCGCCGAGCTCGAGCGCGAGCGCGCGCTCCTGAACGCGATCGCGAACTACGCACCGAGCCTCCTCTGCCTGATCGACCCCGACGGGACCGTGCGGCCGTACGCCACGAACAGAGCCTTCGAGCGCACGCTCGGCTACGAGCCCGAGGAGACCGGCGGCGTCTATTTCTGGGAGCGCTACATCCCGGACGGGGAGCGCGCCACGGCACGCGACTGCGTCCTCACCGCCGTCCGTACACAGGCCGCGGCCTCGCACGAGGGCAGGTGGCTGCAGCGCGACGGGACCGAGTTCGAGGTGTCGTGGACGTGCACGCCGCTGCCGAAGATCGCCAGCGGCCCCGTCTACCTGATCAGCGGCACCGACATCACCGACCGCAAGCGGCACGAGGCGGAGGTACGCCAGTCCCGGACCCGCATTGTCGCCGCCGCCGACAATGCGCGCCGGCGGCTCGAACGGAACTTGCACGACGGAGCGCAACAGCGGCTCGTCAGCCTGCTGCTGCAGCTCCGGGCGGCGCAGCGCGGTCTCACGGATCCCGCCGAGACGCTCGAGGCGGCCGTCGACGAGCTCGCGGCCGCGGTGAAGGAACTGCGCGAGCTGGCGCAGGGCATCCATCCATCGGCGCTGAGCGACCGGGGGCTGCAAGCGGCGCTGCGCATCGTCGCCGCACGGTGCCCGGTGCCCGTCGAGCTGGACGTGACCGACGTCTGGCTCGACCCGCCGCTCGCCGCGGCCGCGTACTACATCGTCTCGGAGGCGCTGACCAACGTCGCGAAGTACGCCGAGGCGACGCGCGCGGCGGTGCGCGTTCGCGAGACCGGTGACCGGCTGGTGGTCGTGGTCGAGGACGACGGGAAGGGCGGCGCCGACCCGTTCAACGGCTCGGGCCTGCCCGGGCTCGGCGACCGCGTCGCCGCGCTCGACGGGGCATTCTCGGTCGAGAGCCCGGCAGGCGCCGGTACCCGCATCCGGGCCGAGCTACCTCTCGAATAGCATCGCGCCATGTGCTTCGACACCGACTCGGCGCCGCCGATCCCGGTGATCGCAGGTGCGGCGGTCTCGCATCACGATCTCGAGCTCGAGGCGGCCGACGGCAACCGGTTCGCGGCGTTCCTCGCGACGCCTGAGGACGCGGCCGCGACCGGCGTCGTGATCCTGCCGGACGTCCGCGGGCTGTACCACTTCTACGAAGAGCTCGCGCTGCGCTTCGCCGAGCGCGGCTACGCGGCGCTCGCCTTCGACTACTTCGGACGCACGGCCGGCACCGCGAAGCGCGACGACGACTTCGACTACCCGCCGCACGTCGACGCCGTCACCCCCGAGCAGATCCAGCTCGACACGCGCGCCGCCGTCGAGCGCCTGCGCGCGCTCGGCTGCACGTCGATCCTGACCGTCGGCTTCTGCATGGGCGGCCGGCAGTCGTGGCTCGCGGCCGCCTCCGGCCACAGGCTCGCCGGGGCGGTCGGCTTCTACGGACGTCCCGGTACGGGCCGCGACGGCTCGGCGGGCCCGATCGACCACGTCGGGGAGATCGAGTGTCCGATCCTGGCCCTGCAGGCGGGCGCGGACCGGAACATCACCGCCGAGGACAACGCCGCCTTCGAGCGCGCACTTACCGAGGCTGGGATCGAGCACGAGATCGTGACGTACGACGGCGCGCCGCACAGCTTCTTCGATCGCAAGCAGTCCGAGTTCCAAGAGGCATCGTCCGACGCGTGGCGCCGGACGCTCGCGTTCGTCGACGCGCACGTGTGATCCTGGCGATCGACCAGGGCACGACGGGCACCACGTGCCTGGTCGTGGACGAGGAGCTGGCCGTCCACCGGCGCGGCTACGCCGAGCTGCCGCAGCACTATCCGCGGCCCGGCTGGGTGGAGCACGATCCGGACGAGATCTGGGCCAGCGTACTGGCGGCGGTCGAGCAGGTCGGCCTCGACGGCGTCGAGGCCATCGGCATCACCAATCAGCGCGAGACGACGGTGCTCTGGGAGCGCGCGACCGGGCGGCCGGTGGCTCCCGCGATCGTCTGGCAGGACCGTCGCACCGCCGACCGCTGCCGCGGGCTCGACGCCGGGCTCATCCGGGAGCGCACCGGGCTCGTCCCTGACCCGTACTTCTCGGCGACGAAGCTGGAGTGGCTGCTGCGGGAGCGATCCGCGGGTGGGCTCGCGTTCGGCACGGTCGACTCGTGGCTCGTCTGGCGGCTGACGGGCGGCGCCGTTCACGCGACCGACGCAACGAACGCCTCGCGCACGATGCTCTGCTCCCTCGCCACGCTCGACTGGGACGACGAGCTGCTCGCGCTGTTCGGCGTCGACGCCGAGCTGCTGCCGCGAATCGTGCAGTCCGAGGCAGAGGTGGGCGAGGCGGAGCTCGCGGGCGTCCGCCTGCCGATCCGCGGCCTGGCCGGCGACCAGCAGGCGGCGCTCTTCGGCCAGGGCTGCCACGCGGCCGGCGAGGGGAAGGTCACGTACGGCACCGGCAGCTTCGTGCTCGTCCACACGGGCTCAGAGGCGCCGGACCCGCCGCACGGGCTGCTCGCGACGGCGGCCGCCGACGGCTACGCGCTCGAGGGTGCCGTGCTGGCCAGCGGCGCCGCCGTGCAGTGGCTGCGCGACGGCCTGGGACTGCTCGCGGACGCGGCCGAGAGCGAGGCGCTCGCGCGCAGCGTCGACTCGACCGGCGGTGTCGCGTTCGTGCCCGCCCTGGCCGGTCTCGGCTCGCCGTGGTGGGAACCGGACGCGCGCGGCCTCGTGTCCGGCATCACGCGCGGTACCACACGCGCGCACCTCGTCCGGGCGGCGCTCGAGGCGATCGCGCACCAAGTGGCTGATGTCGTCGACGCCCTGCCCGAGCGCCCGACGGTGCTGCGCGCCGACGGCGGGGCGACGGGCAACGCCTTCCTGATGCAGCTGCAGGCCGACCTCCTCGATCTGCCGCTCGAGGTCGCGGCGGAGCAGGAGACGACGGCCCTCGGCGCTGCCGCGCTCGCGGCGCGGCGACCGTCGC
Source organism: Actinomycetota bacterium (assembly GCA_046765815.1). GTDB lineage: Bacteria > Actinomycetota > Thermoleophilia > Gaiellales > Gaiellaceae > PALSA-600. The sequence continues at coordinate 26,304 of JBKPRG010000171.1, read as the reverse complement.
GGGCCCGGGTGGGGCGCACGTACGAGCCCGCGATGTCACGCGACGAGGCGGCGAGCCTGCGCGCCCTGTGGATAGATGCTGTGAACCGAACTCGCGCTTAACCGGAAGTTCTTAGGTTGACGAGGCATCCTTAAGCTTCCCATCGAGCCCAGGGAGGTAGGCGTGGAGGCATCCGGAGGCAAGCTCGAGCAGGCGTTGTTCGAGATCAGGCGAGTCATTGCCGGCCAGGAGGAGATGCTGGAGCGGGTGCTCGTGTGCCTGCTCTCCGGCGGGCACGTGCTGATCGAGGGCGTGCCGGGCCTGGCGAAGACCCTGACGATCAAGACGACCGCCGCGGTGCTCGGCGGCTCGTTCCAGCGCGTGCAGTTCACGCCTGACCTCGTGCCCTCCGACCTCGTCGGCACGCGCGTCTACCGACCGGACAAGACCGAGTTCGACACCGAGCTCGGGCCTGTCTTCTGCAACTTCCTGCTCGCCGACGAGATCAACCGCGCGCCGGCCAAGGTGCAGTCGGCGCTGCTCGAGGTGATGCAGGAGCACCAGGTCACGATCGGGCACACGACCTTCGCCGTCCCGAGCCCGTTCCTCGTCCTCGCGACGCAGAACCCGATCGAGTCCGAAGGTACGTATCCGCTCCCGGAGGCGCAGGTCGACCGCTTCATGCTCAAGGTGCTCGTCGACTATCCGGCGCACGACGAGGAGCTCACCGTCGTCGCGCGCTCGCTCGAGCCGCCGCCCGACCTGCAGCAGGCGCTCTCGCTCGAGGATCTGCAGGAGCTCCAGCGGCAGACCGCCGAGGTGTATGTCGACCCGGCGCTGATCAGCTGGACGGTCGACGTCGCCACCGCCACCCGGCGGCCGCGCGAGCACGGGCTCACGAACGTCGCGGACTACGTCGCGTTCGGCGCCAGCCCGCGCGGGCCGATCAGCCTCGTCGCTGCCGGCCGGGCGCTTGCGCTGATCCGCGGCCGCGACTACGTCGTCCCCGCCGATCTGCAGGCACTCGTGCGGGATGCCTTCCGCCACCGCCTTGTGCTGTCGTATCGCGCGCTCGCGGAAGAGGTCGCGCCGGACGCGATCCTCGAGGCCGTACTGAACGCGGTGCCGATGCCGCAGATCGACCTGGGACGGCGCGTGACGGCAGCGTGACGGCGACAGCCACCGACCCGCTCGCCCCGATCCGGACGCCGGCGCGGCCGGGTCCGGGGCCGCTGTCGGCGGCGTCGCTGCGCGCGCTCGAGCTCGCTGTCGGGCGCCGTGTCGACGGGCTGCTAGCAGGTGACTACCGCTCCGCGTTCGCGGGCGTCGGCACCGAGCTCTGGCAGGTGCGGCCGTACGAGCCCGGCGACGACGTGCGCCGGATCGAGTGGAACGTGACCGCGCGCACGTCGATTCCACACGTGCGCGTCGAGCTCGCCGAGCGCGTGCTCGTCACGTGGCTCGTGCTCGACGCGTCCGCGTCGATGGCGTTCGGCACCGGCGACCGGCGCAAGGCCGACGTTGCCGAGGGTGTCGCGGTCGCCGTCGGTTACGCAGCGACGCGGCGTGGGAACCGTCTCGGCACGATCGCGTTCGGCTCCGAGCCGCAGGTGGAGCGTCCGCGCCAGGGACGGCGCGCGCTGCTGGAGACTCTGCGGCTGTTGCGAGAGCTGCCGCCGAGCGGCAGCGGTTCGCTCAGCGACGCGCTCGAGCTGACCGACCGCGTGGCGACGCAGCGGTCGCTTGTCATCGTCGTCTCGGACTTCCGCGGGCCGATCGAGTGGCGGGCGCCGCTGCTCCGGCTCGCCGGCCGGCACACGGTGCTCGCGGTCGAGGTACGCGACCCGCGCGAGCAGGAGTTGGCCGACGTCGGCGAGTTGCGGCTCGTCGATCCGGAGACAGGCAAGCAGCTTCGCGTCGACACCAGCGATCGCCGCCTGCGCGAGCGGTTCTCGGTCGCCGCCGCGGAGGAACGGCGGGCGCTGCAGGCGAGCCTCGCGACCGCCGGCGTGGGCCACGTCGCGCTCTCGACCGACGGCGACTGGCTGCGGCCGCTGGCCGCGTTCCTGCGCAGGGGGAAGCGGGTGCGATGAGCTTCGCTCACCCGTCGATGCTCGCGTTCCTGATCGCGATTCCGGTCGCCGTCGCCGCGCATCTTTGGTTCGAGCGCAGGCGCGCCGCACGCGCCGCCTCCTGGGCCCCCGCGGAACTGCTCCCGAACATGGTCGGACAACCGCCGTCGTGGCGCCGCCACCTACCGACGGCGCTGCTTCTCCTCGGCGCGGTCCTCTTGCTCGTCGGCTTTGCCCGGCCGAAGGCGAAGCTGACGGTGAAGCGACAGAACGCGACGGTGATCCTCGTCCTCGACGTCTCCGGCTCCATGGCTGCGCAGGACTCGCAGCCGACGAGGCTCGGTGCCGCGCGCGCGGCGGCGAAGCGGTACGTCGAGAATCTGCCGAAGGGTTATCGCATGGCGCTGGTCACGTTCTCCGATCACACGACGTTGCTTTCGCCGGCGACCCACGACCTGGACAGCGTGCTCGCGGCGCTCGACCGCGCTCATACGGGCCCGCAGGGCACCGCGCTCGCGGACGCGGTCGCGCGCGCCGTCGGCGTCGCGAAGACGATCGCCGGCCCGCCGGGCGTCCGCCGGCCGCCGGCATCGATCGTCCTCTTCTCCGACGGCGGCCAGACGGCCGGTCGCATCACGCCCCAGCAGGCGGCACAGCGGGCGCGGACGGCCGGCATTCCGATCACCGCCGTCCTCGTGGGCACGCGGGACGGCATCGTCCGGCAGCAGCTCCGCGGAGGGTTCACGGAGCGCATCCAGGTGCCCGTGCAGCCGGCGACGCTGCAGCTCCTTGCACGGTCGAGCGGCGGCAGGCTCGTCTACGGCGCCGCCGCCGTCGACACGAAGGAGACGTACGACGAGCTCGGCTCGAGAGTGGGGCACACTCGCAAAACGGTCGAGGTGACGGCTGTCGCCGCCGCCGGCGGGCTCGCGCTGATGCTCGCCGGTGCATTCACGTCCGGCGTCTGGTTCAGGAGGCTGGTATGAGGCAGGCACTGACCGTCCTCCTGAGCGCGATCGCCGTGGTCGCAGGGTCGGCCTCGCCGGCACATGCCGCGACGAACGAGTGCCGCGGGCTCCAGACCTGCATCCGCGTGCCTGGGCCGTGGGTGCTCGTGCCCGCGCACGGGCGGGCGGAGTACCTGCTCTCGTGCCCGCGCGGCCGCAGCGTCGTCGGCGGGTTGGACGCGCAGTCGAGCTCCCGCGACGTACGGGTCAGCTTCGACGGAAGGATCGGCGCGCCGGTGTCACCCGGCGTCACGACGACCCGCTACGCCCTCTTCCGCGCCGTGTCTACATCCGGTCGCGCGCAGACGTTCCAGCCGCGGCTCGGATGCATCCCGCTCGCGGGCGGCGGCGGGAGGTCGACCGTGTCGGCGCGCATCACGCCGGCAGGGCCGTCGCTCGAGCTGCGCTCGCGCATCGCGATCATCGGCCCGGGGGAGGTTCGCTTCGCGAAGGTGTCGTGCCTCAAGAACGAGCAGCTCGTGGGTGGCTGGCACGCGGTCGCGTTCAGGCTGAAGAAACCGCCAACGCTCGGCGCAGGCACACTCGTGAGCGTGACCCACACGTCGGTGGGCAAACAGGTGGTGGCGACCGCGACGGCTACCGACGGACTCTCGGTGAGCGTGAATGCAATCGTTCAGGTCGGAGCGGAGTGCGCGCCGTGACGTTTGCCTCACCCTGGCTGCTGCTCGTCCTGCTGGTCGTCCCTGCGATGCTCGCATTCGGACTCTGGATCGAACGCCGGCGCGCGAAGTACGCAGTCGCGTTCACGAACCTCGACGTGCTCGCGTCGGTGGCGACCCCGCGGCGGCGCCCGCTGCGCTGGCTGCCGCTCCTCCTCTTCCTGCTCGCGCTGGCATCGGCCTCGGCCGCCCTCGCCCGCCCGCGCGCGCACGTCGCGGTGCCCTCCGACCGCGCGACGATCGTGCTGCTGATCGACGTCTCGGGCTCGATGCGCGCGGCCGACGTCAAGCCGTCCCGGTTGGGTGCGGCGCAGGCGGCGATGGATCTCTTCGTCGACAAGGTGCCCAAGCCGGTCAAGATCGGGCTCGTCTCGTTCTCGTCCAGCGCCGACCTGCTCGTCATCCCGACGACTGACCGCTCGATCCTGCACGAGGGGATCGACCTGCTGGTGCCGGAGGCGGGCACGGCGATCGGCGACGGCCTGGGTCTCGCCGTGCAGGTCGCGAGATCGACGCTCGGCGGAGTGCGCAAGAACAAGGAGGGCAAGATCCCGGCGGCGATCATCCTGCTTTCGGACGGCGCGCAGACGCGCGGCGTGATGACGCCGCTGCAGGGTGCGCAGCGGGCGAGGGACGCCGGCATCCGCGTCTTCACGGTCGCGCTCGGGACGAAAAACGGCACGCTCGGCTTCGGCGCCGGGCCCTACGGCGGCTACGGCTTCGGCAACGGGCCCTTCAACAACCAGGGCGGGCGTTTCCCGGTGCGGCCGGATCCGGCGACGCTGGCGGCGATCGCGCACCTCACGGGCGGCAAGACGTTCCAGGCGAAGACCGCGTCGAAGGTGCAGAGCGTCTACAAGCAGCTCGGAGCCAGCATCGCCACGAAGTCGAAGCCGCACGAGATCACGTCGTGGTTCGTCGGGGCAGCCGCGCTCCTGCTGTTCGGCGCCCTTGGCTTCGCGCGCGTCACCGGCGAGCGGCTGCCCTAGAGATCGAGGTTGAGCTCGCGCAGGGCGAGGAAGACGCCCTCGCTGAACGTGGGGTACGGCGGGATCACGTCGAGCAGCACCTCGATCGGCGTCTCCGCCCGGATCGCCAGCGTCAGCTGCTGCAGCCACTCGCCCGACTCGGGGCCCACGGCGACGGCGCCCTTCAAGACGCGACGGTCCGCGTCGGCGACGACCTTGATGAAGCCGCTGCGCTTCGGCCGTTCGTAGGTCGAGAGGCGCGGCACCGACTGCAAGCTCCAGACGGCGCTCACGCCGCCGTCGGTGTCGCCAACGGTGGCCACCTGCGGGTCGGTGAAGATGGTCGCCGGCACCGCTCGGTGGTCGGCGCGCGCGTCGCGTCCGGCCATGTCGTACGCGGCCACGCGGGCGTGGTACTTGCCGACGTGCGTGAACAGGGCGCGGCCCGTCACGTCGCCGAGCGCCCAGATGTTGTCGGCCGCGCGCAGCCGCTCGTCGACCTCGATCCCGCGGCGCGTGATGTTCAGCCCCAGCGGCTCGAGCCCGTCCACGTTCGGCTTGCGGCCCGTGGCGACGAGCAGCCGGTCGAACGGCAGCTCGCTCCCGTCACTCAGTACCAACTTGGCACGAGCTACCCGCTCGGCGGCAACGCCGAGCCGCAGTTCGACGCCGTCCTCCTGCAGGGCCTCGGCCACCAGCTCGGCCGCGTCCGCATCCACCCGGGAGAGGATGCGCGTATCGCTCTGGACGATCGTCACCTGCGAGCCGATGCGCTGGAAGAACTGTGCTAGCTCACACCCGACCGGGCCGCCGCCGAGCACGACGAGCCGCTCCGGCACCTCCAGGGTCGTCGTCGCATCGACGTTCGTCCAGTAGTCGATTTCGTCGAGCCCGTCGATCGGCGGGATGACCGGCGACGAGCCTGTCGCGATCACGAGCTTGTCGTAGTGCAGCTCGGCGTCGTCGACGCGGACGACACCCGGCTCCGTCACGACCCCGTCGCCGCGGACGAACTCCGCATCCATCGACGACAGCCATTCGACCTGCGACGAGTCGTCGCGCTCGGCGACGACGTCGCGCCAGGCGAACACGCGCTGCGCGTCGAGCGTTGCACCGTCGATCGAGCCGAGCGTGTGCTTGGTCGCGGCGACCAGCTCGGGCGCGCGCAGCATCGTCTTCGTCGGCATGCAGGCGAAGTACGAGCATTCGCCGCCGACCAGGCGGCGCTCGACCACGGTCAACCGCGAGTCGCGGTCGAGCCGGCGGAGGGCGCCGACGAAGTGCTCGCCGGTCGACCCTCCGCCTAGAACGACGACGTGCGTCAGAGCAGCCCGTTCGCCTTGAGGAACGCCTTCGCGATCGACTTGGCCGACTGCTTGTCGACATAGAACGCCTTGTTCATCGCCGTGATCGCCGGAAGCGTCAGCTTCGCGGAGACGGCATTGACCGTGCTCGTGAACTTCGCCCCGAGCGCCTTCGCGACGGACGACTTCACGAGCGGCGTGACGTTCTGGAAACCCGTGACGTGCTTCGGGTCGGCGAGCAACGTGTACTTCGACGGCTTGGCAAGCGGCGGGTCGGTGGAGAAGACGTCCGCCGCCAGCACCTGTCCCTTGTCGAGTGCCGTGTACGACAGCCCGATCCCCAGCGGCACGAAGGTCGCCTTCGTGATCCCGTACCGCTTCGTGTAGCCGAGGAAGCAGGTCGTGCGTGTCTTGCACGTCGGCGGGCCGCCGAGCTTGAACGACCCAGCCTTCTTCAGGTCGCCGACCGACTTCAGCCCGTACTTCTTCGCGCTGGCGTTCGTCACCGCCAATGCATCCGTGTCGAAGAACGGCGTCGGAGTAAGCGCACTGATGCCGTGCGCCGCCTCCAGCTGCTTCGCGAGCTTGTATGTCGCCGCAGCGGTGCTCGGCGACGAGGCGTGGTGGTAGACGACTTGCACGACCACACCCGTGTACTCCGGATACATGTTGATCTTGCCGCTCGTCAGGGCGGCGTGGACGATCTCGGTGGCGCCGATGTTCTCCTTGTAGGAGACGTGGAATCCCTTCGCCTCGAGCGCCTGCTTGTACAGCTGGCCGAGGATGTACTCCTCGCCGAAGTTCTTGGTGCCGAGGATGATCGTCGGCCCCATCGTCTTCTGCGCGTGCGCCGGCCGCGCGAACGCGGCCGCGAACAAGCCGATCACGATCGCGACCGCGAGCGAAACCGCGAACGCTGCCTTCGCAGCGCGGCGGGTGTGCTTCCGGATCACAATTGCTCCTTTCCGGAGGAGAGGGTTTCAGTGAGCCTAGTACCTCGAAGACCCCTGGGCGTTACGGCGATCTGCAACCCGAGTAGGGCGAGAAAGACCGTCGTCGAGAGCGCCATCACGCAGAACGACGCCGCCAGGACGCCCGACAGTCGGTAGCTCGCCTCGTTGACGATGATGTCGCCGAGGCCGCCGCCGCCGGCGACCGCGGCGACCGGCGCCGTCGCCACGACCGTGACGGCCGCGACCCGGAGACCGGTGAAGAGCAACGGCAGCGCCAGCGGCAGCTCGATGCGCCGCAGGATCTGCAGGTGCGTCATGCCCATCCCGCGGGCGGCATCGACGGCATCTCGATCGACCCCGTCGACGCCTTCGTAGCTGTTCGTGAGGATCGGTCCGGTACCGAGCACGGCGAGCGCGATCATGTTGTTCCTGAAGCCGATCCCGAGCACGGTCAGAAACACTCCGATCAGCACGATGCTGGGCAGCGCGCGGCCGACGATCGACGCCCCGATCGCGATCGTCGCGCCGCGATGGAAATGCCCGAGCACGATCCCGAGCGGCAGGGCGACCGCGAGGGCGATGGCAAGGGCGGCAGCGGAGAGCTCGATCTGGTCGAGCGCCTTGCTCCACAGGAAGCCGGGGTTGTCCACCATGAAGCGGAACGCGTCTGCGAAGGCTCCCGCGACGATCATGCGTGCGCCTTCCTCGTCCAGGGCACGAGCACCCGCCTGACGATCACGAGCGCGCCGTCGCACACCAGAGCGAGGCCGACTGCCAGTGCGCCCGTCGAGTAGATCTCCGTCTTGAACGGCGTCGGGTTGCCCAGGGCCACGAACATCGGGTAGCCGAGCCCCTTCGGCAGCAGGAACGCGGCGATCGTGCCGATCGAGATCGTCGAGACCACGGCGATCCGCAGGCCCGCCACCATCGCGGGCACCGCGAGCGGCAGCTCGACCCGAAGCAGGATCTGCCTGCCCGTCAGCCCCATGCCGCGCGCGGCTTCGAGCACGTCGTCGGGAACCCCTCTCAGGCCTGCGACGAAGTTGGGGAAGAGAATCACGAGCGTGTACGCGACGAGCGCGATCTCGACCGTCGTCCACGTGATGCCGGTGAGCGGCACGAGCAGCTGGAACAGCGCGATGCTCGGGATCGTGTAGAGGAGAGCGGCGGCCGCGCCGATCGGCTGCTCGATCGGTCGCGCGACATGAGCGGCGAGCGCCAGCGCGAAGGCGAGAACGAAGCCGATGCCGACGGCGATCCCCGTCAGCTCGATGTGCTGCACCAGCGCCGGCTGGAGCGTGTCGCCCCAGTGGTTCTGCACCCAGTCCCAGCAGAACAGGTGGTCACCGCGGACGCACGAGCTTCCCTGCCCGAAGTTCGGGATGACGGGACCGCTGGCGAGCGTCACAGCAGCGTCCCGGCGTCGCTGAGGTGGAAGACGCCCAGTGGCCGGTCGTCGTCGACGACCAGCAGGGCGTCGGTGTCGGCCTCGAGCATCAGCGAGACCGCGTTGCGGAGCGTCGTCGTCGGCGGCACCTTCAGCTCGGGCTCGAGCTCGGGGACGTTCGGCTGCAGCTTCACGTCCGCGAGCGTGCGCAGCGCGAGCCGCCGCAGCGCGCGGTCCTCGCCCAAGAACTGCGCGACGAAGTCGTCGGCGGGATGGGCGAGGATCGCGTCGGGTGTGTCGTACTGCGCGAGCACGCCGCCGGTGCGCAGGATCGCGATGCGGTCGCCCATCATGATCGCCTCGTCGACGTCGTGGGTGACGAAGATGATCGTCTTGCCGACCTCGCGATGCAGCCGCCGCAGCTCCGTCTGCAGGCGGAAGCGCGTGATCGGGTCGAGCGCGCCGAACGGCTCGTCCATCAGAAGGAGTGGGGGGTCCGCCGCGAGCGCGCGGGCGAGTCCGACCCGCTGACGCTGGCCGCCGGAAAGCTGCGCCGGGTACCGCTTTGCGTCCGCGGCCTCGAGCCCGACGAGCTCGAGCAGCTCCGTCGTCCGGTTGCGCGTCCGCGTGCGGTCCCAGCCGAGCAGCCGCGGCACCGTGGCGATGTTCTCGCCGACGGTCATGTGCGGGAAGAGGCCGATCTGCTGGATCACGTAGCCGATGCCGCGCCGCAGTTCGACGAGCGGCAGGTCGCTCACCGAGCGCCCGTCGATCCGGATGTCGCCGGAGTCGAACGAGATCAGCCGGTTGACCATCTTCAGCGCGGTCGTCTTGCCGCCGCCCGATGGGCCGACGAGGACGCAGAACGTGCCCGCGGGAATCTCGAGCGACAGGTCGTCGAGCGCCGCCTCGTTTCGCCCGGCATACCGCTTCGTGACGTGGTCGAAGACGATCTCGGCTGCGTCACTCACGAGTTCGGTTCCTGATTCCGGCAAAGCCGATTGCGCCGCCGACGGCGACGAGGGCGGCCGTGATCGCCATCGAGACGCGGTAGCCTGACAAATCGAGCCGGTTGTCGCTGCCGGCGATCGCGGCGCCGACGACGGCGATGCCGAGCAGCCCGGCAATGCGCGCGACGGCATTGTTGACGCCGCTCGCGATGCCGGCGTCGCGCTCGTTCGCGTCGGCGAGCACTGTCGCAGTGAGCGGTGCGACGATCATCGACAGGCCCACGGAGAAGACGATCAGGATCGGGAGCAGCTCGGTCCAGTACGAGAAGTGCCTGCCCATGCGCGTCAGGAACACCAGGCCGAGGGCCGCGACGAGCGGCCCCGCTCCCATGAACAGGCGCGGGCCGAAGCGCATCGAGAGCCGGCCCACCCTCGGCGAGAGGAAGAACAGAACCGCCGTGGTGGGCACGAGCGCCAATCCGCTCTTCAACGCCGAGTAGCCCGCGAGCTGCTGCAGGAAGAGGACGAGGAAGAACGTCAGCGTCGACAGGCCCGCGTAGACGGTCAGCGTCTCGACGTTCGCGAACGAGAAGTTGCGCAGCCTGAAGAGCCGCAGCGGGAGCATCGGATCGGCCGTCCAGCGCTCCCACGCCAGGAAGGCCGCGAAGAAGGCGATCCCGCCGATCAGCGACAGCAGGATCAGCGCATCGCCCCAGCCACGCCGCGGCTCTTCGATCAGCGCGAACACCGGCCCGCCGAGCCCGACCGTGCAGAGGACCGCGCCGACAAAGTCGACGCGGGGTCGAGGCCCGTCGCGCGGGATCTCGGGCACGACTGCCGCGACGAGAACTGCGGTCGCGATCGCGAACGGGATGTTGATGATGAACACCCACCGCCACGACGCATGGCTGACCAGCCAGCCGCCGACGAGTGGGCCGATGATGAACGAGATGCCGGTCCACGACGTCCACGTGCCGATCGCCGCGCCGCGTTCCTCGCCCTGGAACGTCGCCGTGATCACGGCCAGGCCGGCAGGCGTCAACAGCGCGCCGGTCACGCCCTGCAGACCGCGCGCGACGATCAGCGTGTTGCCGTCCGGCGCCGCGGCGCAGAGGATCGACATCACGCCGAAGCTGATGATCCCGATCAGGAAGATCCGATGCGCGCCGAAGAGGTCGCTGAGCGAGCCGCCGACGAGGATCAGCGAGCCGAGCGTCAGCAGATAGGAGTCGACGACCCACTGCTGCAAGGCGAGCCCGCCGCCGAGATCGCGCTGGATCGCGGGGAGGGCGACATTGACCACGGTCGAGTCGAGGAAGGCGACGAACGAGCCGAGGATGCATGCCGCGAGGATGAGCTTCTTGCGAGTCGACGGCGACAAGTGTTCGATACTCGCAAAACGAGAGGAGTTGGCGGTTGAGCGATTACCAGATCGTCAAATTGGCGGACGTCGACGACTGGCTCGGCGACTACCCGGGCGAGATGCGCGGCATCACCTATGCGATCGGTGCCGAGCAGGTGGCGATCACGCACCGCCGCATGCCGCAGCACACCGGCAGCAAGGGCTCGTACGGACATCGCCACAAGACGCAGGAGGAGATCGTCTTCGTCCTCGCGGGCAAGCTGCAGTTCAAGCTCAACGACGAGATCGTCGAGCTCGGCAAGCACGACGCGATCCGGATCCCGCCGCAGACCTGGCGCGGCATCTGGAACGAGGAGCCGGAGGACGCGGAGATCGTGATCGTGTCGAAGCGGATCGACGACCCGACGGGGGACACGGAGCAGCTAGAGCAGTTCTGGCCCGAGTGACGAGGTGCAGACACCTCTAAAAGTCTCTGACACCTGTTGAGGGCCGTGCCTGGCACCGCCCCTCAGTGGTGCCAGGCACGTGTTCTGCGCCCCGAGCCGACCGGCGGAGCCGGGCGGCGAGCCTCTTCTCGTCAAAAGAGGCTGTCTTGGATGCGCGGCGACTACTTAGTTCCGGCGCGGGACGCGCCGTGTAAAGGCGCGCCTCCGGGAGCCACCGCGGAGCAACTCGACGTGCGCGTCGCTCAGAACCTTGGTGATGTATGGATCGCTCGGCCGCATGCCTCTCCTTCCCTGTACCTTCTCTCTGCGGCGTAACTCTCTGCCTGGAGTATCTTGATGTCGAGAGATTAGCACGGGAGTCTCTTGACGTCAAGAAATTTGCTGTCAAAATGCGCGCCATGTCGACCACCCAGGAGCGGGATCACATCGACCGCTTCCTGGCGCGCCTCGAAGACCTCGACGTTCCGGACATCGATCTCGAGGTCGAGGGGATCGTCGACCGGATCGCCAGCATCAACAAGCGCATCAAGAAAGGGATGGACGCGATCCTCGCCGAGCACGACCTGACCCAGCCCGAGTGGCACGTGATGTCGAGGCTCCGCCTCTCCAGTGCCGACCACCGAAGCTCGCCGGGCGAGCTCGCCGAGGACCTCGAGATCTCGAGCGGCGCGATGACAAGCCGTCTCGACCGGCTCGAGCGGCAGGGCTACGTGCGGCGGCTTCCCGACCCGGAAGACCGCCGCGGCGTCGTGATCGAGCTCACGCCCGAGGGAAAGGCCGCCTGGGATCGCACCGCCGGCATCGCCGGCCGCCGCGAGGCGTTCTTCGCGTCGGCGCTGACGAAGAACGAGCAGCGCCAGCTGAACAAGCTGCTGCGCAAGCTAATGCTCGCGTTCGAGTCGCGCGAGTCAGAGACTCAGTAGGCCGCGGCTGTCCGCAACCCGGCGGTCCCGACGCGCTCGCCGAGGGCGTGGAAGGACTCGGGCTCGCGCTTCTCCTCGACGCAGTCCGCGACGTACTCCGCGAGCGCCGGGCCGTGCTTGAAGCCGTGCCCGGAGCCGCCGCCGATCAGCCACCACGACGCCTGCGCCGGGTGGCGGGCGACCAGGAAGTGCGTGTCAGTCGTCAGCTCGTACTGGCACACGCGTGAGCCGATGATCGGCCTCTCGGCCAGCGCCGGGAATCGAAGCGCTGCGTAGTCGCGCGCGACACGAACGAGCTCCGGCGTGGGGAGCCGCTCGAGCTCGTCCGGGTCGATCTCGGTGGTGAAGACGTCGGGCGCGATCTTGACACCGAGGCCGCCGACATCGCCGTGCCCGTAGAACGGGTTGTCGTAGTCGCAGAAGCCCGGCGTGTTGCTCCATTCGCTGCCGCCGCCGAAGAAGAAGACGTCCCGTCGCGCGATGCGCAGGCCGACGAGGTCGCCGAAGAGCTGCGGCAGCCAGGCACCACATGCCCAGACGACGACGTCGGAGCGAGGCGACTCCTCGGGCGTCGCCCTGCGCGACTCGAGCTGCGCGCCGTGTCGCACGGCCTCGTCGACGAGCAACTGCGTTGCGCGTCGCGCGTGCAGCACACCGGCCTCCGGTTCGAACAGCACCGCGTGCAGGTCGTCGACGCCGAGCGACGGGTAGAGCCGCCGTGCCTCCTCGGGCGACAGCCACTCGCACGGGATGCCTGCCGCCTCGAGCGTCTGGCGGCTCTGCGCCTCGAAGCCGTTGTCGCGGTAGGCGAACCACGCGACCCCGACCTGCTCCCAGATGCGCGTGCCGGTCTGCTCCTGCAGCTCGATCCACTGTGAGCGCGCCCGCCAGACGAGATCCGTGTACCAGCCGACCGATCCGTGCGCGGCGCGGAGCAGCCTCGTGTCGCCGCCCGAGCCGGAGCGCACCGTGCCGGGCGTGTACTGCTCGACGAGCGTCACGTCCCAGCCGCGCATTGCCAGCTCGCGCGCCGCCGACGCGCCGAACACGCCCGCGCCGACAACAGTCGCCGAGCTCACTGGTTCGGCGTGACCTTCAGCGAGAGCACGTCCGGCCGGTGGTAATGGCCCGCCGGATCGAAGCGCTGCCGGGCCGCGTGCAGCAGCGCCGGCTCGAGGTCGGCATACAGGATCCCTTCCTCGTCCCACAGCGGTCCCGCCAGGTACGAGCCGTCCGGGGCGATGATCGCCGAGCCGCCGCGGTCGAGCAGCTCTTCGCCTTCGGCGAGTGGGATGTCGTGCGGATAGCTCGACGCGCGCTGGAACGAGCAGGACGAAACGACGAAGGCGCGCGCCTCCCGGGCGATGTGCCGGATCGAGTAGTGCCACTCCTCGCTGTCGTCGGCGGTGGGAGCGAGGTAGAGCTCGACGCCGCGCTCGTAGAGCGCGAAGCGCGCGAGCGGCATCAGGTTCTCCCAGCAGATGAGCCCGCCGACGCGCGCGGCGCCCATGTCGACCGTCTCGAGCCCGCGCCCGTCGCCCTGGCCCCAGACGAGGCGCTCGTGGTTCGTCGGCACGAGCTTGCGGTGGTGCAGCGCGAGGCGCCCGTTCGGCGCGAAGAGGAGCAGCGAGTTGTAGATCGTCCCGCGCTCCCGCTCGTTGACCCCGACTGCGAGCCAGATGCCATGCTCGCGCGCCACGCCCGCGAGCGTCGCGGCGTGGGGGCCGGGCACCTCGACCGACTGCTCGAGCAGGCGGGCGAAGATCTTCGTCCCTTCAGACCCGTGCGCGAGGTGGCGTGCCCAGCGATTGGACGGATAGACGGGCACGAACGTCTCCGGGAAGAGCACGATCTGCGCGCCTGCGCCGGCGGCCTCGCGGGCCAGGCCGGCCAGCTTCTCGAGGGTGCCTGCGCGGTCGAAGACGACCGGCTCGGCCTGGACGCAGGCGGCGCGCACACTGGAATTCACGCCGCCGTCACCTCGCTGTCGAGCGCTGTGCGCAACGAGCCGACGAGCCGCGCGAGGGCGGCAGGCCCTTCCTCGGCAGCCTCGACCGCGCGCGTGCCGACGGCGATCCCGTCGACATGCTCGACCGCGGCTCGTGCGTGCTCCGGCGTCGCGATTCCAAAGCCGGCGTACAGCGGCTTGTCCGTGATGGCCCGCGTGCGCTCTGCGAGCGGCGCCAGCGTGGGCGCGACGCGGTCGCGGGCTCCCGTCGTGCCGGTCACCGTGACGAGGTACAGCCAGCCGTCTGTCGTCTCGGCCGCAAGCGCGAGCCGCTCGTCGGTCGACGTCGGCGCGACCATCTGGACGCGCCGCGTCTCGGGCCGCTCGTCGGCCGGCAGGTCGGCGATGATCAGCGACGTCGCGCCTGCCTCCTCCGCGTCGGTGGCAAACCGCTCCCACCCGTAGGCATCGAGGATCGACGAGTACGTCATCGGAATCAGCGGGGTCGAAACGCGTGACCGTGTCTCGGCTAGTACATCTAAGCAGCGGGATGTTCTCATCCCCGCTGCTAACGCTCGCTCGCCGGCTCGTCGAATCACCGGCCCGTCCGCCAGCGGGTCGGAGAACGGAAAGCCGAGCTCGATGATGTCGGCGCCGGCCTCGACCGCTGCCTCGGCGAGCGCGGGCGTGTCGGGCATCGCCATCAGGTAGACGACGAGCGCCTTCACTGCGCGAGCACCTCGGCGAGATCCTTGTCGCCACGGCCCGAGAGGCAGACGAGGACGAGCTCGGCGTCGGTGTCGAGGGCGCGCGCCAGCGCGTGCGAGGACTCGAGGGCGGGCACGATGCCCTCGGTGCGGCACAGCCGGTGGAACGCGGCGAGCGCCTCCTCGTCGGTGCAGGGCACGTACTGCGCGCGGCCCGTGTCTCGCAGGTGGGCATGTTCGGGGCCGACCCCGGGGTAGTCGAGTCCGGCGGAGATCGAATGGGCGTCGAGGATCTGCCCGTCCTCGTCGGCGAGCAGCGACGAGCGCGCGCCGTGCAGGACGCCCGGGCGGCCGGTGCCCAGCGACGCGGCACCCGCGGCCTCGACCCCGATCAGACGAACGTCCTCGTCCTCGATGAAGTCGTAAAAGACGCCGATCGCGTTCGAGCCACCGCCCACGCACGCGATCACGGCTTCGGGAAGGCGCCCTTCGGCGGCGAGCATCTGCTCGCGCGCCTCGCGGCCGATCACGCGCTGCAGCTCGCGCACGATCTCCGGATAGGGCGCGGGGCCGACGCACGAGCCGATCAGGTAGTAGGTCGTCTCGACGTTCGCGATCCAGTCGCGGATCGCCTCGCTCGTTGCTTCCTTCAGCGTCCGCGTGCCGAACTCGACCGGGCGGACCTCCGCGCCGAGCAGCCGCATCCGCTCGACGTTGGGCGCCTGGCGGCGCATGTCCTCGCTGCCCATGTAGACGACGCACTCGAGGCCGAAATGCGCGCAGACGGTCGCCGTCGCGACCCCGTGCTGGCCCGCGCCTGTCTCGGCGATGATCCGCTGCTTGCCGAGCCGGCGCGCGATCGTCGCCTGTCCGAGCGCGTTGTTGATCTTGTGCGCGCCGGTGTGGAGCAGGTCTTCGCGCTTCAGATAGAGGCGCTTGCCGGGCGCGAAGCGCGCGGCGCGCGTCAGCGGCGTCGGCCGCCCCGCGTACGAGGTGAGCAGCTCGTGCAGCTCGGTGCGGAAGCCGTCGTCCCCGGCCAACTGCTGCCAGGCCTCCGTCAGCTCGTCGAGCGCCGGAATCAGCGTCTCCGGGACGTACCGCCCGCCATACGTGCCGAACGTGATGCTCATCGTGATGCCTCCACCCATGCTCGCACCTTGTCGTGGTCCTTGATGCCGGGCTCGCGCTCGGTCGAGCGCGCCGAGTCGACGGCCCACGGCCGCACCGCCTCGATGGCCTCGGCGACGTTCTCGGCGTCGAGCCCGCCGGCGAGCATGACGCGGCCGGAGGTCGCGAGAGCTCGCTCGAGGTGGCCGTCGTCCGACTCGAGCCACGGCAGGTCGACGACCGTGCCGACACGCTCCTCGCTGTAAAGCAAGGCGGCGTCACGGGCCCGATGCCCGTTCTCGCGTTCGTAGTACTGCACGAGGTCGGCGTCGGTGTCGTGTCGGTCCCCGACGAAGACAGCTACACGGAGGACGGTCTCCGGCGCCTCGAGCAGCACATCCGTACGGCGCGGGCTCTCCGCGGCGAGGATGAAGCCGACGAGATCGGCTCCCGCCTCGACGGCGACGTCGACGTCCTCCTGGCGGGTCAGGCCGCAGACCTTGACAAGCGGGCGCGAGACGAGCTCTGCGAGCTTCATGCCCGGGTCCGGCGCGCGCATCAGCGTCGAGCCGATCAGCACGGCGTCGGCGCCCGCGAGCTCGGCCTGCGCTGCCTGCGCACGTGACTCGATCGCGCTCTCGGCGACGAGGATCCGGTTGCGGGGCGCGCGCTCGAGCAGCCGCAGCTGCGCGCGGCGGTCGATCCGGAACGTGCCGAGGTCGCGCGCGTTGATGCCGATCACCGGCGCCCCGAGCGCCTCGGCGCGGTCGAGCTCCGCTGCGTCGTGTGCTTCGACGAGCGTGTCGAGCCCGAGGGCGTCCGCGTCGCGCAGCAGCGCCGCGGCAGTCGCGTCGTCCAGGTCGCGCAGGATGAGCAACGCCGCATCGGCACCGGCCTCGCGCACGGCAGCAAGGTGCTCGCGCGTGGAGAAGAAGCCCTTTGCGAGTAGCGGCAGCGACGTCGCCGCGCGCGCCGCGCGCAGGTCGTCCACAGAGCCGGCGAACCGATCGTCGACGAGCACCGACATCGCCCGCGCGCCGGCGCCCTCGTAGGCACGCGCGACGGCGGCGACGTCGCCGTCCGGGCGCAGTTCGCCGGCCGAGGGCGAGCGGCGCTTGAACTCGGCGATCGCGCCGAAGCCGTTCACCAACGCGTCGGAGAACCTCAAGGCACCCTCTCGTTCGAGAACGCGATCAGCTGGTCGAGCCGCTCGCCTGCGGCACCTGAGTCGACGGCACTGCGGGCGATCTCGAGCCCCTCGCGCAGGTCGGACGCGTGGCCGCCCGCGGCGATCGCTCCGGCCGCGTTGAGCAGGATCGCCGACCGCCGACCGCCGTTTCCGCCCGCGAACACCTCGCGGATGTACCCGGCGTTCTCCTCGGCAGAGCCGCCGCGCAGCTCGTCGGGGTCGCAGCGTTCGATCCCGAGCTCGAGCGGATCGATCTCGCGGCTCCGTACGTCGCCGTCGACCACCTCGCAGACGAGGTTCGGGCCGGCTGGCGACAGCTCGTCGATCCCGCCGGCGCCGTGGACGACGAACGCGCGCCTCGCACCGAGCCGTGCCAGCACGTCGGCGATCACCGGCACGAGCAGCGGCGAGTAGACGCCGACGACCTGCGCCCGCGCACCGGCAGGGTTCGTCAGCGGCCCGAGCACGTTGAAGACGGTGCGGGCCGCGAGCTCGCGCCGGACAGGACCTGCGTGTTTCATCGCCGGGTGGTGAGTCGGCGCGAACATGAAGCCGAAGCCGAGCGTGTCGATCGAGGCCGCGATCTGCTCGGGCGCGAGCTCGAGGTTGAAGCCGAGCTGCTCCAGCACATCGGCGCTGCCGGAGAGCGACGAAACGGAGCGGTTGCCATGCTTGGCAACGCCTGCGCCCGCCGCTGCGGCGACCAGCGCGGCCGCTGTCGAGATGTTGAACGTCTTGCCGCCGTCGCCGCCCGTCCCGGCCGTGTCGACGAGGTCGTCGCGTGTCGGCTTGACCGGGATCACGTGGTCGCGCATCGCCTCGGCGGCGCCCGCGATCTCGTCGGCGGTCTCGCCCTTCAAGCGCAGCGCTACGAGGAACCCGCCGATCTGCGCCGGCGTCGCCTCGCCGGACATGATCGAGTCCATCACGAGCCGCGACTCCGCGCGGGTCAGATCTTCGCCCTCCAGCAACCGGGCAAGCGCATCCTTGATCACGACAAAAAGTTCCTGGCGATGTCGCGCCCGTGCGGCGTGAGCACTGATTCGGGATGGAACTGGACGCCGTCGACGGGCAGCTCGCGATGGCGGACGGCCATCACCTCGCCGTCGGGGGCGGTCGCCGAGACCTCGAAGACGTCCGGCACCGACGTGGCCGCGAGCGAGTGGTAGCGGCCGGCGAGGAAATCCTCGGGCAGGCCGGCGAAGATGCCGCGGCCGTCGTGCGTGATCATCGTCGCCTTGCCGTGCACGAGATCGTGCGCAGCGCCGACTTCGCCGCCGAGTGTCTGCACGATCGCCTGGTGGCCGAGACACACGCCGAGCGTGGGGACGCGCGACATCAGCCGGCGGAGGATCGCGGGCGTCTCGCCTGCGTCCTCGGGCCGACCGGGGCCGGGGGAGACGACGAGGTGGGAGGGTGCGAGCCGCTCGGCCTCGTCGGCGTCGATCTTGTCGTTGCGGCGCACGACGACCTCCGCGCCGAGCTCGCCGAAGAGGTGCGCGAGGTTGTACGTGAACGAGTCGTAGTTGTCGATCAAGAGGATCACTGCGCGGCCTCCAGCGCCGCCTCGAGCGCGGCGAGCTTGTTGAGGCACTCCTGGTGCTCCTCGGTCGGGTCGGAGTCGGCGACGATGCCGCCGCCCGCCTGCAGGTAGGCGCGCCCGTCCTGGAGGCGTACGGTGCGGATCGCGATGCACGTGTCGAGCCCGAGGCCGGGGACGTGGTAGCCGACGACGCCGGCGTACGTGCTGCGGCGGTACCCCTCGAGCTCCGAGATGATCTGCATCGCGCGCACCTTCGGCGCGCCGGAGACGGTGCCGGCCGGGAACGTCGCGCGCAGGACGTCGAACGGCGTCACGCCGGCGCGCAGCTCGCCCGCGACTTCCGAGACGAGGTGTGTCACGTGCGAGAACCGCTCCGGCTCGAGGAACCGCTCGACCTTCACGGTGCCGGGGACGCAGACGCGCGAGAGGTCGTTGCGGCCGAGGTCGACGAGCATCACGTGCTCCGCGCGGTCCTTGTCGGAGGAGAGCAGCCGCTCGGCGTCGCCCTCGCCGCGCGCGGTCGTCCCCGCGATCGGGTTCAGGCTCGCGCGGCGGCCCTCGACCTTGACGTGCGTCTCGGGCGAGGAGCCGACGAGCGCCAGGTCGCCGAGCTCGAGCAGGAAGAGGTACGGCGACGGGTTGATCCGCCGCAGCGCCCGGTAGACGGAGAGCGGCGAGGCCGTTGTCTCGCGCACCGCGCGCTGCGAAAGCACGATCTGGAAGGCGTCGCCCTGTCGGATGTATTCCTTCGCGCGCCGCACGCGCCGCTCGTGCTCCGCCTGGTCGGGCGTGCGGGCCGTCGGCCCGGTCTCGATCGGGCCGGTCGTGCCCGACGCCGGCCGCTCGAGCGCGGCCGCGACCTCGTCCGCGTCGCCGTACAGCACGTCGGCGGTGCCGGTGACGTGGTCGAACCGCAGGAAGACGTCGGCGACTACAAAGCGGCTCTCGGGAACTTCAGGCCCGTCGTTCGGCAGCGGGACGGTCGGCTCGAGCTTCGCGATGTGGT
Source organism: Actinomycetota bacterium (assembly GCA_046765815.1). Taxonomy (GTDB): domain Bacteria; phylum Actinomycetota; class Thermoleophilia; order Gaiellales; family Gaiellaceae; genus PALSA-600. The sequence goes on along the minus strand of JBKPRG010000171.1, from coordinate 6,772 downwards.
CGTAGCCGAGGTAGCCGACGACCGGCGCGTCGAGGCGCTCCGCCTCCTCGAACGAGACGACGCGCTCGCCGCAGCCGACGAACGAGTGGCGGCCGAGCCGGCCCTGGTCGACGGACTCGAGCAGGAACGACGCACGCCCGGACTCGCGCAGCCGGAGATACGCCGCGAGCGGTGTGACGAGGTCGGTGTCGATGGTCGTGACAGTCATCGGTTCGAAAACGAAAACGACCCTCTCGGGTCGTGGGTCGAGCAGCAGCGGGTTGTCGATGCGGTCGGCGTCAGCTGGCCGAGCGCAGGCTCCCGCCCTGCTCGTGGCGCCAGGTCCACCAGGTCAGGGTCGCGGAGGCCATCGGGATCAGGGTACTGGCTTCCTGGTTGAATGCGCAAGCCGATGGCGGTCCCCGAGTTGCTGCACGCACTCCTCAGTGCCCCTGGACCGTCCGGGCACGAGGAGGAGCCGGCCCGCATCTGGCGCCAGGCTGCCGGCGCGTTCGCCGACGTGACGGCGGACACGCTCGGAACCACATTCGCCCGCGTGCCCGGCGCCTCCGACGGCGCGGCGACGCTCGCGCTCGTCGGCCACATCGACGAGATCGGCGTCACGATCACGAACATCGAGGAGAACGGGCTCCTCTCGTTCACGACCGTCGGCGGCATCGCCGCCGAGACGCTGCTCGGCCAGCGCATCGAGCTGCTCGGGTGCGACGGCCGGCTCCCGGGTGCGATTTCGCGCAAGCGGCTGCCGCCGGAGCAGATCCGCGACCGGCCGCGCCCGGAGCTGACCGACCTGCACATCGACATCGGCGCGACCTCGCGCGAGGACGCCGAGAAGCTCGTCCGCGTCGGCGACGTCGGCGTCTGGAACGGCGCGCCGGTCGAGCTCCCGAACGGCCGGCTCATGTCGCGCTCGCTCGACAACCGGCTCGGCGCGTACGTCGCGCTCGAGGCCGCCCGCCGCGTGTCGGAGTCCGGCGGCGCGCAGGTGGACGTCGTCGCGGTCGCGGCAGTGCAGGAGGAGATCGGCCTCTACGGCGCGCGCGCAGCCGCGTTCGGCCTCGACCCGCAAGTCGCGCTCGCGATCGACGTGACGCCGTCCACGGACTACCCGGGGGGCGACCCCAAGCGCGTCGGCCGCATCGATGTGGGCAAGGGCGCGATGATCGCGCGCGGCCCGACGCTGAACAAGCGGGTCGTCGAGCTACTCGCCGAGGCCGCGGACGCGGAGAAGATCCCGCACGCGTTCGAGGTCTACACGCGGACGACGTCGACCGACGCCGACGAGCTGCACCTGACGCGTGCCGGCATCCCGACCGGTCTGATCTCCGTGCCGACCCGCTACGTGCACACGCCGAACGAGCTCTGCGCGCTCGAGGACGTCGAGTCGACCGTCCGCCTCGTGGCGGCGTTCGCGCAGCGTCTCACCGCCGAGCTGTCGTTCACCCGCTGAGCGCTACGCTCCGCGGCGTGGCAGAGCGGAGCGTGATCGTCAGCGCCGTGCGCACGCCCTTCGGGCGGCTCGGCGGCGGGCTGGCGCCGTACGAGGCGACGCAGCTGGGCGCGACCGTGATCAAGGCGGCGCTCGAGCGCATCGGCATCGAGCCGCACGAGCCGCAGTACGTGATCATGGGGCAGGTGCTGCAGGGCGGTGCCGGCCAGGCGCCCGCGCGCCAGGCTGCGGTTGGTGCGGGGCTGCCGCGGGAGACGCCGGCGGACACGATCAACAAGGTCTGCGCCTCGTCGATCCGCGCGATCGAGATCGCGGACTCGATGATCCGGGCGGGCGACGTCGAGGTCGTCGTCACCGGCGGAATGGAGTCGATGACGAACGCGCCGTACGTGCTCAAGAAGGCGCGCTTCGGCTACCGCCTCGGCAACGGCGATCTCATCGACTCGATGGTTCACGACGGGCTGACCTCGACGTTCGACGGCCTGCACATGGTCGCGCAGAACTCGCTCGTGTCACGGGAGCTCGGCATCTCGCGGGAGCTGCAGGACACGTGGGCGGCCCGCTCGCACGAGCGCGCCGCCGCAGCGCAGGACGCCGGTCGGTTCGACGACGAGATCGTCCCGGTCGGCGACGTCACCGCCGACGAGGCGATCCGTCGCGATACGACGCTCGAGAAGCTCGCCGGGCTGAAGCCGGTCTTCGACCCCGAAGGGACGACGACTGCGGGCAACGCGCCGGGCGTCAACGACGGCGCGAGCTGCGTCGTCGTCTGCTCGGAGGATTGGGCGGCGAAGCGGGGCCTCGAGCCGCTGGCGACGATCCTCTCACAGGGTTACGTCGCCGACGACTTCGCCTACCTGGCGCGGACGCCGGCCAAGGCCGCGGCGATCGCACTCGAACGAGCCGGCAAGTCGATCGACGACGTGGAACGGGTGGAGATCAACGAGGCGTTCGCGTCGGTTGCGGCCAACTCGACGAAGCTGCTCGGTGCCGACGAGAAGCACGTGAACGTGAACGGCGGGGCGATCGCGCTCGGCCACCCGATCGGCGCGTCCGGCGGACGGATCGTCGGGACGATGGTGCACGAGCTGCGCCGCAACGGCGGCGGCCTCGGGCTGGCGGCGATCTGCAGCGGCGGCGGCCAGGGCGACGCGCTGCTGATCGAGGTGTGATCCGCGCCGCCGGCGGTCTCGTCGTGCGCGACGGCGCGGTGCTGCTCGTGCACCGCCCGCGCTACGACGACTGGACGTTCCCGAAAGGCAAGCTCGACGCCGGCGAGAGCTGGGAGGACGCCGCGCGCCGCGAGGTCGAGGAGGAGACCGGGCTCGACTGCCCGCCGGGAGCGGAGGTCGGCCGCACGCACTACGAGGTCAGGGGCGAGCCTAAGGAGGTCCGCTACTACCGGATGGCGGCGGACGGTGAGCCGCGCGCGCAGAACGAGGTCGACGCGGTGCGCTGGGCGTCGCTGGACGAGGCGGAGCGGCTGCTCACGTACGACTACGACCGCGAGCTGGTGAAGCGCTTGCGGTAGCGCACCTCGGGCGCAAGCACCCCCCAGCGCTCCTCGGCCTTGCGCTCGCCGTCGGTCTCCCACCCGGCGAGCTCGTAGAAGCGGCGTGCCCGTGGGTTGTCCTCGAGCACCCACAGCGTCGCCTCGTCGTACCTCTCCGCCAGGTGCTGCTCGGCACGCTCCAGCAGCGCGCGTCCCGCGCCGGTCGACCAGGCCGAAGGCTCGACGTAGATCGCGTACACCTCTCCCGCGTGCTCGACGTCGCGGCTCGGCCCGATCGAGACGAAGCCGACGATCGCGCGCTCGCGGACGGCGACGTACGTCGCCCAGCCGGCGGGCGGGCGGCGCAGCCGCTCGCGCCAGCGCGACACGTGGACGAACCCGCCGCGATCGAGATCGGCGGGCGGGAACACGTGGCGGTAGGCGGTCTGCCAGCCGCGCTCCTGGATCCCGGAGACGCCTTTCGCGTCGCGCGGGGTGGCGGGCCTGATCTCCACGGCGCAAGGGTAGGCTCCGCCGCCGTGAGGTTCGAACACGTACTCGTCGTCGGCGCGGGCCAAATGGGCGGCGGGATCGCACAGGTCGTCGCCGTGTCAGGACGCCGCGTGTCGCTGCACGATCCATTCCCGGGCGCCGTCGAACGCGGGCTCGAGACCATGCGAAAGAGCCTGACCCGGCTCGCCGCGAAGGGCGGCGCCGATCCTGACGAGACGCTGGCACGGGTGACGTCGGTCGACGAGCTGGTCGCGGCCGACCTGATGATCGAGGCGATCACCGAGGATGCTGGGGCGAAGGAGGAGCTCTTCGGCCGCGCCGACGAAGTGCTGCCGGGCGACGCGATCCTCGCCTCCAACACGAGCTCGATCCCGATCACCTCGCTCGCCGCCGTGACGGGGAGGCCGGAGCAGGTGATCGGCATGCATTTCTTCAACCCGGTGCCCGTGCTCAAGCTCGTCGAGGTGATCCGCGCCGTGCAGACGTCCGACGAGACCGCCGCCGCGATCGTCGAGCTCGCCCGCGACCTCGGCAAGGAGCCGGCAGAGGCGCGTGATTTCCCGGGGTTCGTCTCCAACCGGATCCTCATGCCGTTCATCAACGAGGCGGCCTACGCGTTGATGGAAGGCGTCGCGGAGCCGGAGGCAATCGACACGATCGCGCGCCTCGGCTTCGCGCATCCGATGGGGCCGCTCGCGCTCGCCGACCTGATTGGGCTCGACACCTGCGTGGCGATCATGGAGGTCCTGCACCGCGGCCTGGGAGACCCGAAGTACGCGCCGTGCCCGCTGCTGCGCCAGTACGTGCAGGCAGGACGGCTCGGCCAGAAGTCAGGCCGTGGCTTCTACAGGTACGAGCGTTGAGCGAGTCAGCAGCGCGCGCCGACCTTCGGCAAAGACGTCGTCCGTGAGCGAGTAGGTGCCGTTGAAGTCGACGGCGCCGTTGACCTCGATCGCGACCCACGTGCCGAGGTCGGCCGGCAGCAGGTCGACGCCGACGAGGTCGCCCCCGATCGCGGCGGCTGCTGCAATCGCCATCGCGCGCGCTTCAGCGGGCGGGTCGATCGGCTCGCGCCGCGCCCCGAGCGCGACGTTCGTGCGCCACTCGCCCGGCCCCGCGATGCGGCGCACGGCGCCGATCACCGAGCCACCGGCGACGATCAGGCGCAGGTCGTGACCGCGCGGCGCGACGAGCTTCTGGGCGATCGCCCCGGTCGCTTCGTACCACGCGCGCTGCTCGAGCTCGCCGAGACCGGCCGCGAGCATCTCTTCGTCGTCGCAGCGGATCACGTCCTCGCCCCAGGACCCGAAGCGCGGCTTCAGCACGAGCGGCGGCTCGAGCTCCGGGCGGTCGAGCCACGGCGCGATGTGCACCGTGCGCGGGTGTGGCACCTTGGCGGCGAAGAGCGCGTGCGCGGTCGCCAGCTTGTCGTGCGCTGCCACAAGCGCGCGCCGCGGGTTCAGCACCGTGACCCCGCGCGCCGCGAGGCGGTCGAGTGCCCACAGGCCGGGCTCGACGCCGTCGAGCGAGGGCAGCACGTCGAGCCGGCCGAGCACCAGATCGCCGTGGCCCAGCCGCGTCAGCGCCTGGGCCGGGTTGAGGACCGCCCCGAGGCGCGTGTTCGTGGGCGAGACGCGGTGGGCGACAACGGCGAAGATGCCCATTTGCGGGGATGTTGCGGCCGCTGGACCGATTCCGCCAGGGTCGTCAGCCAGGCCGATGCCGGATCGTTTCGACTCCGTAACCCTTCGGCGGGAAGCCTCTGCGTAGCGTCCGGGGCACCTTGCTTCGACGCTCTGCCGTTGTGAGCCTTCGAGGGGGGTGCCTTGGGGAGGCGCGTCGGCCCGGGTGGGGGAGTGGGACCGCCCGGGCCGGACGTCTACGCTGAATCGGTGTCGCGTATCCGTGATCTGCTGGCCGCGCAGCTCGACGAGCTCGAGTCGCGCGACGCGCTCGCCGACGACCCGGAGGAGCTGCACAAGGTGCGCGTCGCGACGCGGCGCTCGCGCGCGATCATCAGGGCGGTGCGGCCCATCTGGGGCGACCGGCTGGACGAGGTCGCGGCCGAGCTCCGCTGGCTCGCCGGGGTGCTCGGCCCGGTTCGCGACCTCGACGTGCTGATCGCGCACCTGCGGGCCGAAGCAGCTTCGCTGGACGGCGACGGGAGCGGCGCCGATGCCATCCTCGCCGTGTTCGAGGCGGAGCGGGAGGCCAACCGCGCGGCACTCGGCGAGGCGCTCGGGTCGGTGCGCTACACGGTCCTGCTGGCGACGTTCCGCGCGGCCGTGGCCGGCCTCCCCGACCACGACGGCGACCTCCGCCCGTTTGCCGAGAAGGAGCTCGGGCGGCTGCGCAAGGCCGCCCATGCCTTGCCCGGCGAGCCGAGCGACCAGGCGCTGCACGCGCTGCGCATCCGTGCGAAGCGGGCCCGATACACGGCCGAGCTCGCGGGCGGCAAGCGCGGGTCACAGCGGGCCGAGCTGCTGAAGCGCCTGCAGGACGCGATCGGCGAGCACCAGGACGCGGTTGTCGCCGAGGAGCGGCTGCGGGCGGTCGTGCGTGACGAGACAGCACTCGCCTCCGGGCGCCTGATCGAGCGCGAGCGCGCCCGGCGGGCGGCGCAGCGGGCGGCGTATCCCGCGGCTCTCCGCGCTGCGCTCGGCTAAGCCGCTGCGCGCCTCGAGGCGAGGTCGATCAGCGCGCCGTCGCGCAGGCCGCCGCGCACGACGCGCAGCGGTGTTCCGAGCCGTTCCTGCAAGGCGCCGAGGATCACGGCGCCGGCGGCGACCGTCCGCGTCCGCTCCTCGTCGATCTCGAACAGCCGCACAAGCTCGGCCGCAGGCGTCGCCGCCAGCAGGGTGAGAGCCATCGCGAGGTCGTCGTGGCCGAGGCTCGCACCGACGATGCGCTTCACCGCGCGGGCGCTGCCTCCGATCGCGTACGCCGTCCGAGGCTGCGGCGGTTCGAACCCGTCGAGCTGCCGCTCCACCTCGGCGCGGGCGGATTCGAGGCTGTCCTTGCCGGGCGGATCCTCGCGGAGCACGCGGCTGGTAAGTCGCTGCGAGCCGATGTCGATCGAGCGGATCCACTGCGGCCCGTCGCGCCGTGTGCCGACCGCGACCTGCGCCGACCCGCCGCCGACGTCGACGACCGCCACCAGCCGGCGACCCGGCGGGGCAGCCGCCTGGACAGCGCCGAGGAAGCCGAGCCGTGCCTCCTCGGCCGCGCTCAGGATCCGCACGGGACACCGGGCGGCGGTCTCGATCGCATCGGCGAGCCGCTCCCCGTTCGCCGCCTGCCGCCCGGGGCTGGTGATCAAC
>JBKPRG010000170.1:0-36128 GCA_046765815.1 Actinomycetota bacterium | reverse complement strand
GGCGTCGTCGGGAAGTTCGTCGAGTACTTCGGCGAGGGGCTCGGCTCGCTGCCCGTCGCCGACCGCGCCACGATCGGGAACATGTCGCCCGAGTACGGCGCGACGTGCGGGTTCTTCCCCGTCGACGCGGTGACGATCGAGTACCTGAAACTGACGGGTCGCGACCCCGAGCGCATCGCGCTCGTCGAGGCGTACTGCAAGGAGAACATGCTCTGGCACGACCCGAGCGAGCACGCTTCCTACTCGCAGGTCGTCGAGCTCGACCTCGGCGACGTCGAGCCGTCACTCGCAGGCCCGCGCCGGCCGCAGGACCGAGTGTCGCTCTCCCACGCGAAGCAGAGCTTCCTGGACACGCTCGGCTCGTTCGGCGTCGAGTACAACAACGGTCACGACCAGGCGGTGGCGGATACCTTCCCCGCCTCCGACCCGACCAGCGAGCAGCAGCCGGCCGGCGAGCCCGAGCCGGTCTCAGAGCCGGCGGCGGTCGCGACCGTCGAGCGGCCGGAGCACCACCGCACCGCGGTCCGCGGCACCGACTACGAGCTCGACCACGGCTCGGTCGTGATCGCGGCGATCACGTCGTGCACGAATACGTCGAACCCACAGGTGATGGTCGCGGCGGGGTTGCTCGCGAGAAACGCGCTCGCCAGAGGGCTGCAGCGCAAGCCGTGGGTCAAGTCGTCGCTCGCGCCCGGCTCGAAGGTCGTCACCAAGTACTACGAGCAGGCCGGGCTGCAGGAGCCGCTTGACGAGCTCGGCTTCAACACCGTCGGCTACGGCTGCACGACCTGCATCGGCAACTCGGGGCCGCTCGCCGACGAGATCTCAGACGCGATCGCCGACGGCGACCTCGTCGTCTGCTCCGTCCTCTCGGGGAACCGCAACTTCGAGGCGCGGATTCATCCCGAGGTGAAGGCGAACTACCTCGCGTCGCCGCCGCTCGTCGTCGCGTACTCGCTCGCCGGGCGCATGGACATCGACTTCGAGCATGAGCCGCTCGGCGAGAGCATGGAGGGAGACGAAGTGTTCCTGCGCGACATCTGGCCGAGCGCGGGCGAGGTGAGCGACACGATCGCCGCGTCGGTGCGCGCCGAGCACTTCGCCGATACGTACGCCGACGTGTTCACGGGCGACGAGACGTGGCGCTCGCTCCCGGTGCCCGAGGGCGGGCTCTTCGCATGGGACCCCGACTCGACATACGTGCGGCTGCCGCCGTACTTCGAAGGCATGGCGCGTGAGCCCGGCACCGTCGGCGACGTCGAGGGCGCGCGCGTGCTCGTGTGGCTCGGCGACTCGGTGACCACCGATCACATCTCGCCGGCCGGCTCGATCAAGCCCGACTCGCCGGCAGGCAAGTATCTGATCGAACACGGCGTCGAGCGCAAGGACTTCAACTCCTACGGCGCGCGGCGCGGCAACCACGAGGTGATGATCCGCGGCACGTTCGCGAACGTCCGGCTCAAGAACAGACTCGTGCCGGACGCCGAAGGGACGTGGACGGTGCACGTGCCGTCGGGCGAGGAGATGACGATCTTCGACGCGTCCCAGCGTTACCTGGCCGACGGGACGCCGACGATCGTCATCGCCGGCAAGGAGTACGGCTCGGGCTCGTCGCGCGACTGGGCGGCAAAGGGTCCGAACCTGCTGGGTGTGAAGGCGGCGATCGCGGAGTCGTACGAGCGCATCCATCGCTCGAACCTGCTCATGATGGGCGTGTTGCCGTTGCAATTCATGGACGGTGAGACCCCGGCCTCGCTCGGGCTGACGGGCCGCGAGACGTACTCGATCAGCGGCATCGACAACGCGGAGGCGCACGAGGTGACGGTGCGCGCCGACGACAAGGAGTTCCGCGCGCGCGTCCGTCTCGACACGCCGCGCGAGCGCGACTACCTACGCCACGGCGGGATCCTCCAGTACGTCCTGAGGCGCCTCCTCTCCTCGTAATAGTCTCGGGTCCGCCGGCGTCGGGAAAGACGACCGTTGCGGAGGAGTTGCGCCTGCAGCTCGAGCTGCCGCTGATCGCCAAGGACACGTTGAAGGAGACGCTCGGCGGGGAGCTCGGCGTCACCGACCGCGAAGACTCGCACCGGCTGGGCGCAGCGGTATTCGAGCTGATGCGCGTGCTCGTGCCGGAGCTCCTCGCTCACGGCGTGTCCCTCGTCGTCGAGGGCAACTTCACCATGCAGACGCGGATCTTCGACTCGCTGCCGCCGTGTCGAATCGTGCAGGTCTACGTCACTGCCGACCCTGCTGTCCTGCGCACGCGGCTTCTCGAGCGGGACGACCGCCACCCGGTGCATTACGACCAGGAGGCCGCGGACGAGATCGCGCAGCGCGCCGAGGCGGGCGAGTGGGATCCGCTACCCGTCGACGGCGCGTTCGTGCGCCTCGACACGACGCACGGAACGGTGCCTGACACTCTTGCCAGTGTCAGACACAAGTTGAACGACCTGGTGTAACAGCGCCTTCGGCGCGGTAAGCCGATTGGCAGGGATGAGGTGGCTCCGCGTTCAGGCCGCGCTTTTACTGGCGGCTGCGCTCTCGGGCTGCGGGGGCAACCAGAACACCCTCCACCCCGCGAGCCATCCCGAGCACGAGATCTCGACGCTCTTTTGGGTCGTCTTCGCCGCGTCGGTGGTCGGGTTCGGCGTCGTCGTGTGGCTGCTCTTTCTCGGCTGGTGGCGGCGCACGCAGGCGAGCCTGCCGGGCGGCGTCGGCGAGCACGGCGCGACGAGGCTGCTGATCGCCGTCGGCGTCGCGCTGCCGATCGCGTTGCTGACGGCACTCTTCGTCTGGTCCGACCTGTTCGTCATGCGCTCGACGGCGGCGCCCGCGGGCGGATCGACCGCGATGACGATCCGCGTGATCGGGCACGACTGGTGGTGGGAGGTTCGCTACGACGGCTCGCGCGCCGTTACCGCGAACGAGATCCACATCCCGACGCACACGCGCGTCGATGTAATCGGCACCACCAACGACGTTATCCACAGCTTCTGGGTGCCGGAGCTCAACCGGAAGATCGACCTCATCCCAGGGCGGGAGAACCACGTACTGCTCGCGTCGAATCGCGCCGGCACGTTCCGTGGCCAGTGCTCGGAGTTCTGCGGCTTACAGCACGCGCACATGGCCGTGCTCGTGATCGCTCAGCCGCGCGCCGCATTCGACCGCTGGCTCGCCGCGGAGGCGCGCGATGCGACACAGCAGCCGCCCGACGTGTTCGCGCGAGGATCGTGTGCGGACTGCCACGCGGTCCGCGGCACCGGCGCGCACGGCGACGTCGGCCCGGACCTGACCCACATCGCGAGCCGCACCACGCTCGCCGCGCTCACGATTCCGAACACGCCCGACAACCTCGCGCGCTGGATCCGCGAACCGCAGCACGTCAAGCCCGGCGCGAAGATGCCCAATCTGCACCTGAGCGACGCCGAATGGCGCGAGCTCACCGGCTACCTGAGGTCGCTGCGCTGATGGCGGTGACCGCGCCGCCGCGCGAGTCCGTCGCGCGCCTCGAGCGCATCTGGGAGGCGCGTCCCGGCGTGCTCGGCTGGCTGACGACCGTCGACCACAAGCGCATCGGTCTCCTCTACTTCTGGACGACGCTCGCGTTCTTCGCGGCGGGCGGCACCGAGGCGCTGCTCATGCGCTCGCAGCTCGCGCAGGCGGACGAGAAGCTCGTCGGGCCGGCGACCTTCGACTCGCTTCTGACCATGCACGGGGTGACGATGATCTTCTTCTTCATCATCCCGATGACGACGGGGGCGTTCGGGAACTACCTGCTCCCGCTCATGATCGGCGCGCGCGACATGGCGTTCCCGCGCCTGAACGCGCTCAGCTACTGGCTGTTCCTCGGCTCGGGGCTGTTCATGTACTCGAGCTTCCTCGTGCACGCGGCGCCCAACGCCGGCTGGTTCGACTACGTGCCGCTCGCGCTCCGCCACTACGACCCCGGACACAACGTCGACTTCTACGCGCTCGGCCTGATCCTCAACGGCGCGTCGACCACGGCGGGAGCGCTCAACCTGATCGTGACGACGTTCAAGATGCGCGCGCCGGGCATGTCGTGGAACCGCATGCCGCTCTTCTGCTTCGCGATCCTCGCCGCCGCGCTGTCGCTGGTCTTCGCCCTACCGGCATTGACCGCCGACTGCATCTTCCTGGAGCTGCAGCGCCGGCTCGGCTTCCACTTCTTCGACGTCGCGCACGGAGGCGACCCGTTGCTCTGGCAGCACCTCTTCTGGCTCTTCGGGCATCCCGAGGTCTACATCATCGTGCTGCCCGCGTTCGGGATCGCGACGTCGATCATCCCGACGTTCGCGCGGCGGCGCATGGTCGCCTTCCCGCTCGTGGCCATGGCCGAGCTCCTTGTCGCGTTCATCGGTTTCGGCGTCTGGGCGCACCACATGTTCGCGACCGGGATCGCGACGACGACGCTCGTGTTCTTCGCCGCCGCGTCGATGCTCGTCGTGATCCCGTCGACGATCCAGGTCTTCGCGTGGCTCTTCACCGTCAACCTCGGCACGCCGCAGTTCCGCGCGCCGCTGCTCTTCATCGGCGGCTTCATCCTCTTCTTCGTCCTCGGCGGGCTCTCCGGGATCATGTTCGCGGCGATCCCGCTCGACCAGGCGACGACCGACACGTACTTCGTCGTCGCGCACTTCCACTTCATCATCTTCGGTGCCGCGGTCTTCCCGCTGCTCGGCGGCATCTACTACTGGTTCCCGAAGGTGACGGGGCGGCTGTACCACGAGCGCCTTGCCCAGCTCAGCTTCTTCGTGACCTTCGCCGGCACTGCGCTGACGTTCTTCCCGATGCACATCGTCGGCCTGCTCGGGATGACGCGGCGCGTCTACACGTACGACGGCGGTCTCGGCTGGGACGCGTACAACCTCGTCGAGACGGTCGGCGGATTCATTTTGGCCGCGGGGTTGGTGCTGATCCTCGCCAACCTCGTCTGGAGCTACCGCCGCAACGAGCCGTCCGGGCCGGACCCGTTCCACGGCGGGACGCTGGAGTGGACGGTGCCGTCGCCGCCGCCGCACTACAACTTCGCCGTCATCCCGACCGTGGCGAGCGCGTACCCCAACTGGGACGCGCCGGCGTCCAGCGGGCTGACGCTGGCCGAGGGGCACACGACGCCGGTCTCGACCGTCAACGACGCATTGCTGGACGAGGCGGTCGACATGCCGGCGGAGTCGCCGTGGCCGCCGGTGCTGGCGCTGGCAGTGTTGTTGGGCTTCGTCCTCCTCCTGCTCGCGCACTATGCGTTCGCGGGGGTCATGTTCGGGCTCGCGGGGCTCGCGCTCGCCGCCTGGCATGCGGAGCCGTCGCCGCACACGGTCGTCGACGAGCGGCTCGCCCGCCAGAACGGCTGGTGGGGCATGGCCGTGTTCGTCGCGACTGAAGCGACGCTGTTCGCGACGCTGATCGGCACCTATGTCTACCTCCGGCTCGGCAGCACGCATTGGCCGCCGGCCGGGATCGCGAAGCCGCACGTGCTCGTGCCGGCGCTGCTCACGCTGGCACTCGTCCTGACGAGCCCACTCGTTCAGCTCTCATGGCGCAGGCGCGTCGCGGCGCCACTGGCACTCGCTGCCGCCGTGCAGACCGCCTACCTCGTATGGCAGACACACGACTTCGTCAACCTGATCCACTCGACGCCGCCCTCACACTCCGCGTACGCCTCGATCGTCGTCACGATGCTCGGCGCCGCCCACCTGCACGTTCTCGTCGGGCTTCTGCTCGACGCGTGGCTACTCGTGCGCTTCGCGCGCGGCCTCACCGACTACGCGATCGGAGGCCTGCGCGCGACGACGTTCTACTGGCACGCCGTCAACGTGATCACTGTCGTCCTGCTGCTCGTGCAGCTCTCACCGCACCTATGAGCAGACGGCGACTCGAGATCCTGCAGTGGTACGGCCTGTTCGGCGGCGCGCTCGCCTGGACGACGCAGCACGTCGTCGGCTACTTCGCGAGCCACGCCGGCTGTACGCACGCAGGCCTCCACCCCGCGATCTGGCAGATCGCGCTCGCGCTCGGCGCCGGCGCCGCGGTGCTGGCGGCTGAGGCCGCGGCGTTCGCCGTCTACCGCGCGACCGGAAGCGTCGACGCCGACGCCGCGGGGCCGCTCGGCCGCCTCCGCTTCTTCGCCACCGCCGCGCTGCTCGGCAACGCACTCTTCCTGATGATCGTGATCCTCGACGCCGTCGGCTCCGTCGCCGAACTCCCGTGCCGAGGCTCCTGATCCTCAGCTGCCTCGCGCTGGCGCTCGCGCCGGCCGCGGTCGCCGCCGACGGCGCCGGCCTGTTCGCGGCCAACTGCAGCCGCTGCCACGGCCCGAACGGGCGCGGCACTGCGCACGACGGCCCCCCGCTGCGCGGCGTCGGCGCACAGGCGGCGGATTTCTACCTGCGCACGGGCTACATGCCGCTGCGCGGTCCCAACGACCAGCCCTCACGTACGCGCGTCCTCTTCGGCGAGAGCGAGCTCCGCGCGCTCGTCGGCTACGTCGCCTCGCTCGGTGCCGGTCCGGGGATACCCCACCCGGAAACCGGGAGTGTCGCCGCCGGCCAGAAGCTCTTCGCCGAGCACTGCGCCGGCTGCCACCAGGCGGTCGCGGAAGGTGGGTACGTCACCGGCGCGCGCGTGCCTGCGCTGGACCGCGCCTCTCCCACGCAGGTGGCAGAGGCCGTCCGCATCGGCCCGTACCTGATGCCGCGGTTCTCGACGAAGGCGATCAGCGATCAACAGCTGAACGACCTGATCGCGTACGTCCAGTACGCCAAGCACCCGCGCGATCCCGGCGGTTGGTCGATCGGTCATCTCGGCCCGTGGCCCGAAGGCGCCGTCAGCTGGCTGGTCGCCGCCGCGGCGCTCGTCTTCATGTGCACGCTCTTCGGCCGGAGGATCCCGAAGTGACGAGGCTGAAGGACTGGCTCGTCGCGGCGCTCGTGCTGGTGCTCGGTCGCGGCAAGCCGCCGCGGCCGCCGCGCGACGAGCCGCGGATCGTCCCGGCCGGGGAACCCGAGCCGCGTGCCGAGGGCCTGCTCCTCGTGCTGCTCTTCCTCGCCACCGTCGCGGCCGCGGCCTTCATCGTTGTCTACGCACTCGACCGGCTCTCGCACCAGACCCAGTGGCTCGGCCTCGCGCTCGGTTCCGCGTTCGGCCTGCTCGCACTCGCGTGCCTCGTGATCGCACACAGGTTGGTCGTGACCGAGGAGCTCACCGAGCCGTACCCGAAGCTCGAGACGCCGCAGGCGCAGGATGAGATCGAGCAGATCGTCGACGAGAGCGGCTCGCGCTTCACACGCGGGCGGCTCGTCAAGCTCGCCGGCGCGGGCGCGCTGGGCACGCTCGGCCTCGCCGCGCTGGTGCCGGCGGCCTCGCTGGGCCCGGTCCTCGACACGGACCCGCTGTACCGCACGCCGTGGCGGCGCGGCCGGCGGCTCGTGGGAGAAGACGGCAAGCCGCTGCGCGCGGACGACATCGAGGAGGCGACGTTCTACACCGCGTACCCCGAAGGCGCCGACCGTGAGCTGATCGGATCGCCGGTCGTGGTCGTCCGCCTGCCGGAGGGCGAGATCGCGCCCCACCGCCGCGCGTGGGCGCCGCGCGGCATCGTCGCGTACTCGAAGATCTGCACGCACGCGGGCTGCGCGATCGCGCTCTACCGGAAGCCGACGTTCGCGCCGGTCGAGCCGCGTCCGGCGCTCGTTTGCCCGTGCCATTACTCGACGTTCGATCCCGCGGACGGCGGCAAGGTGCTCTTCGGGCCGGCAGGCCGGCCGCTGCCACAACTGCCGCTGCTCATCGGTCGCGACGGGACGCTGCGCGCGGCCGGGAACTTCTCCGGGCCTGTTGGCCCGTCCTGGTGGGGCGTCCGCATGGGGAAGGCGCGCACGTGATCCGGCGGGTCGTCCGCTTCCTCGACCAGCGCTCGGGCACTGCGCCGTTCGTCAAGAAGGCGCTGCGCTACCTCTTCCCCGACCACTGGTCGTTCCTGCTCGGCGAGGTCGCGCTCTACTGCTTCATCCTGCTCGTCGCGACGGGGATCTACCTGACCCTGTTCTTCGACGACTCGGTCTCGCCGACCGTCTACCACGGCTCGTACAAGCCGCTCGCCGGCGCGACGATGAGCCACGCCTACGCGTCAGTGCTGCACCTCTCGTTCGACGTCAAGGCCGGCCTGCTGATGCGGCAGACGCATCACTGGGCGGCGAACGTCTTCGTCGCCGCGATCGTGCTGCACCTGCTGCGCGTCTTCTTCACGGGCGCCTTCCGCAAGCCACGCGACCTGACGTACCTGCTCGGCCTCGGGATGCTGATGGTCGCGCTGCTCGAGGGCTACCTCGGTTACTCGCTAGCCGACGACCTGCTCTCCGGCATGGGACTCGCAATCGGCTACAGCGTCGCGATGTCGATCCCGTTCGTCGGCGCGAACCTCGCGACACTGATCTGGGACGGACCGTTCCCGGGCTCGGAATCGTTCTGGCCGCGCATGTACATCGCGCACGTGCTGCTGATCCCGCTGCTGCTCGCGCTGCTGCTGACGCTGCACCTGGCGCTCGTCGTCTCGCGGCATCACACGCAGTTCCGGTCGCCGCGCGGCGAGAGCGAGAAGATGCTCGTCGGCGTGCCGACCTTCCCGGGCCAGGCGCCCCGCTCGCTCGGCCTCATGTTCTCGGTCTTCGCCGTGCTCTTCCTCCTCGGCGGGCTCGTGCAGATCAACCCCGTGTGGCTCTGGGGGCCGTACCACGTCGGCGCCGGCACGAACGGAGCGCAGCCCGATTGGTACCTCGGCTGGCTGATCGGTGCGCTACGGCTCGTCCCTTCGTGGGATTTCACGATCGGGCACTACACGGTCGTGCCGAACCCGTTCTGGGGCGGCGCGCTGTTCCCCCTCGTCGTCTTCGGGATCCTCGCCGCGTGGCCGGCGGCCGAGCGCCGAGTCACGGGCGACACCGCGTTCCACAACCTGCTCGAGCGACCGCGCGACAATCCCTGGCGCACGGCGATCGGACTCGCGCTCGTGACCTGGGTCTTCCTCGTCTTCATGGCCGGTTCGGCCGACCGCGTCGACGTGATGTTCGGTCTCGACTACGCGACGCAGATCTGGATCTACCGCGTGATCGTCTGGGTCGTGCCGCTCGCGGTGCTCGTGATCGCGAAGCGCGTGTGCGAGGAGCTGGTGGCGGGCGAGAGACGGTCCGAGTAGCCTTCCTAGGCGATGCCTAGGGACTACAGCGCACGCGAGGCTGCGCAACGGCTTGGAATCAGCCTCGACACGCTCCGACGCTGGGATCGTGCCGGGCGCATCCGCACCGAACGCGACTCGGCCAACCGGCGCATCGTGCCCGGCGAGGAGGTCGAGCGGCTCCGCACCGAGGCGCGGCCGCAGGCGCTCTCCGCTCGCAACCGCTTCGTCGGCACCGTCGCCGCTGTGCGGATCGAGGGGCTCGTCGCGCAAGTCGAGATCGACGTCACGGAGCCGACCCGCGTCGTCGCGCTCGTGACCCGCGACGCGGTCGAGGAGCTCGGGCTGGAGCCCGGCATGCCCGCAACGGCGTTCGTCAAGTCGACGTCGGTGCTGATCGAGCGGTGAGGTTTCTCTTCGCCATGCTGGCGGCCGGCGCGCTGGCCTTCCTCGCGCTGCCCGTCGCGGCGATCTTTCTCCGCGTCTCGCCCGGCACGCTCGTCCACGAGCTCGACGACCCGGTCGCGCGTGACGCGCTCGTCGTGTCGCTCCAGACGAGCGCGGTTGCGCAGCTGCTCGTCGTCGCGCTCGGCACGCCGACCGCGTACCTGCTCGCGACGCGGCGCTTCCGCGGCCGCGCGTTGCTGCTGACGCTGGTCGAGCTGCCGCTCGTCCTCCCGCCGGCCGTGGCCGGGATCGGGTTGCTCGCCGCGTTCGGGCGCACCGGGCTGTTGTCCACGTCGGTCGCGTTCACGAAGACGGCCGTCGTGCTCGCCGTTGCCTTCGTGAGCGCGCCGTTCTACGTGCGCACGGCGGTGGCCGCCTTCGAGACGGTCGACCCAACGCTCGTAGCCGCCGCGCGCACGCTCGGCGCCGGCCCGTGGCGCGTCTTCGCGCGCATCGCGCTCCCGCTCACGGCCGGCGGCCTCGGCGCGGGCCTTGCGCTGTCATTCGCGCGCGGCCTGGGCGAGTTCGGCGCGACGATCATGTTCGCCGGGTCGCTGCAGCGCGTCACGCAGACCCTGCCGCTCGCCATCTACGCCGAGTTCGCCCGCTCGTTCGACGTCGCGCTGGCGGTCGGCGCGCTGCTCGTCGTGTTCTCGTTCACGCTCCTCCTGGCGGTCAAATGGCTGCGCTTCGGCTGGACGTCACCGTCCCGCTACGCGCTTTCGCCCTTCGCGTAGCGTTCGAGGTCGGCGCCGAGACGATCGGCATCGTCGGTCCCTCGGGCGCGGGCAAGTCGACGCTGCTGCGCGCGGTCGCCGGACTCGTCGAGGCGGAGGGCAGCGTGCGCCTCGGTGCGCACGAATGGTCGGCGCTGCCGCCGGAGCACCGTCCCGTCGGAATGGTGTTCCAGGAATACGCGCTCTTCCCGCACATGACGGTCCGTGACAACGTCGCGTTCGGCGGCCCCGTCGGCGACCTGCTGCAGCGCTTCGGGATCGCGCACCTGGCGTCTGCGCGACCGTCCGCCCTCTCCGGCGGCGAGCGGCAGCGCGTCGCGCTCGCGCGCGCGCTGGCGCGGCGGCCTGCCGTGCTGCTCCTCGATGAACCGCTGAGCGCGCTCGACCCGCACACGCGCGACCAGGTGCGCGCCGAGCTGCGCACCACCCTGCGCGAGCTCGCGCTGCCTACGCTCGTCGTGACGCACGACTTCGTGGACGCGGCCGCGCTCGCCGATCGCGTCGGCGTGCTCGTCGACGGGCAGCTCGCTCAGCTCGGAACGCCGGAAGAGCTGCTGTCCGCACCCGCGTCGCCCTTCGTCGCCCGGTTCGCGGGCGGCAATGTCCTCCACGGTCGCGCCCGCGCCGAAGGCGCCTTGACGGCCGTCGAGCTCGCCGGCGGCGAGGTGATCCTCTCGACCGACGAGGCGCAGGGCGACGTCGCGGCAGTCGTCTACCCATGGGACGTGACGCTGGCGCGTACCGCCCCAGCAGACTCGGCGCAGAACCACGTCCGCGGCGCCGTGGCGAGCGCGGTCCCGGTCGCGAACCGCATCCGGGTGACGATCGGGCCGGTGACCGCGGAGGTGACAGCCGACTCGGCGGCCCGGCTCGGCATCCGCGAAGGCGAGCAGCTGGTGGCGACCTGGAAGGCGACCGCCACTCGGCTTGTTGCTCTCTAGCTAACCTTGGCGGTCCGGGGTGCCCTCTGGGCTGAGATCACACCCGTCGAACCTGATCCGGGTCATGCCGGCGAAGGGAGGTACGTGAGCGACACCGACACACCGTCCTGGGGCATCGAGCCCGTTCCGGAGCGCCTGCGCGTGCTGGGCGCGTTCGACGGCTTCCTCTTGTGGGCGAACCTCTCGGTCTCGCTGCTCGTGATCGTCGCCGGTGCGTTCCTGGTGCTGCCGGCGTCAGAGTTCGGGCTCGCGCTCTCGCTGCCGCAAGCGCTCGCGGCGATCGTGGCCGCCGCGATCGTCGGCAACGTCCTGCTGGGCATCGGCGGGCTGATCGGCGCGGACGCGCGGGTGCCGACAATGGTGTTGTTCCGGGCGCCGCTCGGGCGGAGCGGCTCGTACCTCCCCACCGGCCTGAACGTCCTGCAGTGCCTGGGCTGGTCGGTGTTCGAGCTGATCATCATCGCCACCGGCGCGAGTGCGCTCTCCGAGCAGCTGTTCGGCTTTGGCGGCGTGGCCTTCTGGAAGATCCTGTTCGGCTGCGTCGCGACCGCGCTCGCGTTCCTCGGCCCCGTCGGGTTCGTCCGCAAGTACGTGCGCAAGTTCGCGGTCTGGGTCGTGATCGCGTCGCTGCTCTACCTCTCGTGGTGGTCGCTGCACGGACAACACCCCGTGCGCCTCTGGCACCGCTCCGGAACGCACGCGTTCTGGCCCGGCTTCGATCTCGTGCTGGCGTCGATCATCAGCTGGACGCCGCTCGTCGCGGACTACACGCGGTTCTCCCGCTCGAGGCGCTCGGGCTTCATCGGGGCCGGCGTGGGCTACTTCGTGCCGACGATTCCGCTGTTCGCACTCGGCGCGGTGATCGCGATGTCGCGGCAGATCAGCGAGGCGCCCGCACTCCTGACCGCGATTGCAGCAGGCGGCGCGGCGAGCGTGCTCGCGCTCCTGGCGCTCACCGCCGACGAGAGCGACGAGGCGTTCGCGAACGTGTACTCGGGCGCGGTCAGCCTGCAGAACCTCCTGCCGCGCGTGCCGCAGCGCCTGCTCGTCGGGGCCGTGGCGGCGGTGTCCACCGTCGGCGCGCTCGTGATCGACCTGCGCAACTACCAGCCGTTCCTCTACCTGCTCGGCTCGTTCTTCGTGCCGCTCTTCGCCGTGCTGCTCGCCGACTGGCTCCTCTCGGGACGCCATTACGACCGCAGCGACGTGTTCGACGTTCCGGCGCTGCGGGCGGAGATGGTGGTCGCCTGGCTCGCCGGCTTTTGCCTCTACCAGTGGCTCTCGCCGCAGGGCCCGCACTGGTGGACGACGCTGGTCGCGC
Organism: Actinomycetota bacterium; assembly: GCA_046765815.1. Classification (GTDB taxonomy): domain Bacteria; phylum Actinomycetota; class Thermoleophilia; order Gaiellales; family Gaiellaceae; genus PALSA-600. Next base: position 23,492 of record JBKPRG010000170.1, on the reverse strand, counting down.
ACACACACCCGCACACGCTGCCGTGGGGCGGTGCCTCGCTGCCGAGGTTCGCCGCCGCGTTCGCGCTGGCAACACTGGCCCGCGTGGTCGCCCGGAGGCCTATTCTCGCGAGCGCGTGATCGCGCTTCTGGGCAACCTCTCTCGCGACCTCAAGCCTGGACTGCCGCCGCTCACCGGCGGCGGCTCGTACCACGGCGGCCGCGCGCTGCAGCGGCTGCGGGTGCCGGCGCGGATCATCACACGCTGCGCGGTGGACGACTCCGCCGCGCTGCTCCCGCCGCTCGTCCGGCTCGGCACGCCGGTGCGTTACGTCGACGGCAGGCACACGGCGACGTTCGGCATCTCGTACAACGGCGACGTGCGCACCATGCTCGTCGAGGCTCTCGGCGACGCATGGGCACCACGCGACCTGACGGTCTTGCCCTCGACGCGCTGGGTGCACGTTGCGCCGCTCTCGCGCCACGAGTTTCCAACGGAGACGATCGCCGCCCTCGCGCGCCGCTGCCGCGTGTCGTTCGACGGCCAGGGGCTCGTGCGCGTGCCCGAGGTCGGGCCGTTGAAGCTCGACGACGACTACGACCGAGAGCTGCTCCGGTATCTCTGGGTCTTGAAGCTCGCCGAGGAGGAGGCCGAGGTCGTCGGCGACCCGCAGTCGCTCGGCGTGCGCGAAGTCATCGTCACGCAGGGCTCGCGGGGCGCGACAGTCTACGCAGCCGGCATCAAGGAGCACGTGCGTGCGCACGCGCTGGACGTCGACCCCACCGGCGCCGGTGACGCGTTCGCAACCGCGTACGTGGTCGCCCGGAACGCGGGCTTCGGGCCGGTCGGGGCGGCCCGCCGCGCGACGGCGGTCGTGGCCGCCGTCCTCGCGGGCCGATGATCGCCGTCGTTGCGACCGTCGCGGGGACGTTCGCGGTCGACCTCGAGACCGAGGAGGTCGGACCGTGGGAGGAGCCGTTCGACGCGCCGCCGCAAGCCGTTGTCCGGCTGCCGCGGTTGATCGGCGCGGTGGCGAGCGGCGCGACCGTCGTGGCGGTCGTGGACGCGAAGCCGCCGCTGGTCGTCTCGCACGACGCCGGCACGACGTGGCGCGAGTCGGGGCGCGGCCTCCCCGAGGGCCGCGCGGTCGCGATCGCCGACGAGGATCCGGACGTGGTCCTGTTCGCGTCGCGCAACCGGCTCTTCGTCACGCGCGACGGCGGCGTGTTCTGGAACGCGCTGTCGGTCGAGCTGCCGGAGATCGAAGCGGTCTCGCTCAGAGTTTGAACTCGCCGCGGGCGACGATCACGGCCGAGCCGCCGACGTAGACGCGGTCGATGCGGTCGCCTTCGCCGTCGACCTGCGCGAAGAGCGTCGACGGCCGCTTGATCTCGACGCCCTGCACGATCTCGATCTGATCGCCGAAGGCGATCCAGCCGTGGCGCGCGAGGTGGATCGCGAGGGGGCCGGCCGCGGAGCCGGTCGCGGGATCCTCGGCGACGCCGTGGCTCGGCGCCCACATACGCGTCTTCCACCGCTCGCCGTCGCGGGCAAAACAGTTGACGCCGTCTGACGTCGCGTTCTCGAGCGCTCGCAGGTCGGGCTTCAGCGCGGCAACCTGCTCCGGCGACTCGAGCGCGACGTACGTGTGGCCGGGGCCGAGCTCGTAGCGCTCGATCGGGAGCTCCGAGCGCTCCGCGCCGACGGCCGCGAGAATCTGTTCGGCCTTCGCGACCGGCCCCCACGACGGGATCGGCTGCTCCATGCGGCCGAAGACGATCTCGGCGCCGTCGCGCGTCAGCTCGACCGGCACGACCCCGGACGCTGTCTCGAGCCTGATCACGATCTTCTGCAGCGGCCCGCCGAGCACGAACGCGCTGCCGAGGGTCGGGTGGCCGGCGAACGGCAGCTCGCGGCTGGGCGTGAAGATCCGAATCCGCACGTCGGCCTCGTCCGTGGACGGCGGCAGGACGAACACGGTCTCGCTCAGGTTCATCTCCCGGGCGATGTCCTGCATCTGCCGATCGTCGAAATCGCGCCCGTCCGTGAAGACGGCGAGCTGGTTGCCGGTCAGCGGCGAGTCGGTGAAGACGTCAGCAATGACATACCGGTACCGAGCCACCGTCAGAACCTACCCCTTGTGCAGCGCCTGCCCGGTGGCGCAGAATCGGCGCTTGCACCCTCCGTCACAAACCCCCTAGGAGGTCAGGTGGAAGGCCACTCGCACGACAAGGACACGCGCATGCTGCACGCGCTCGGCTACGCCCAGGAGCTGTCGCGCAGGATGAGCGGGTTTTCCAACTTCGCGATCTCGTTCACGATCATCTCGATCCTGTCCGGGACGCTGACGCTCTATTACGCCGGCATCAACTACGGCGGCACGTTCCAGGAAGCGTACGGCTGGCCGATCGTCTCCTTCTTCGTCCTGATCGTCGGGCTCGGCATGGCGGAGATCGCCTCGAAGTATCCGACCGCCGGCGGCCTCTACTACTGGGCGTCGAAAATGGGTGGGCCGGTCTGGGGTTGGTTCACCGGCTGGTTCAACCTGATCGGCCAGATCGCGATCACGGCCGGGATCGACTACGGCGGCGCGATCTTCGCCGATGCGCTGCTGCAGCTGCTGTGGCCCGGCACGTTCAAAGGCACTGCGCACGAAGTCATCTACGTCTACGCGGTGATCCTCGCGCTGCATGCACTGATGAACATCTTCAGCGTCCAGCTCGTGGCGCTGCTGAACGACATCTCGGTGTGGTGGCACTGCCTGGGCGTGCTGATCATCGTCGGCTTCCTCGTCTTCAAGCCTGACCATCACCAGTCGTTCGGCACCGTCTTCGGGTCGACGCTGAACAACAGCGGCTGGGGGCACGGCTGGATCTGGCTCGTGCTTCTGCTCGGGCTCTTGCAAGCGCAGTACACGTACACCGGCTACGACGCGTCGGCACACATGAGCGAGGAGACGCAAGACGCCTCGAGAGCGGCCGCGCGCGGCGTGATCATGTCGATCTTGGTCTCGGCGGTATTCGGGTACATCCTCGCCCTCGGCGTGACCTTCGCCATCCAGGGCAGCATCGCCGACACTGCTGGACAGGGGGTGTTCGCCGTCAAGGCGGTCTACCTGGATGCACTCGGCAACACGACGGCCAAGGTGATGCTCTTCATCACTGTTGGCGCACAGTTCTATTGCGGGATGTCGTCGATCACGTCGGCGTCGCGAATGATGTACGCCTTCTCGCGCGACGGCGCGGTGCCGGGGCATCAGCTCTGGCGTCGGCTCAACGCCCAGCGCGTGCCGTACTTCGCGGCGATGGCGATCGCGGTGCTCGCGTTCCTCTGCGCCTTCCCGGCCTACTTCGGCACGAGTGGTTACACCGCCTACGTCGCCGTCACCTCGATCGCCGTGATCGGCCTCTACATCGCGTACGCGATCCCGATCTACCTGCGGCTGAAGCAAGGGGACTCGTGGGAGCCCGGCGAGTGGAACCTCGGGAGCCGCTACAAGATCATCGGGTGGACCGCGGTGATCTGGATCGGCTTCATCTCGATCCTGTTCATCCTCCCGACCAATCCGAACGGCGTTCCGTGGCACCCCGACAAGTTCAAGTGGACCTTGTTCAACTACGCGCCGCTGGCGGTCGGCGGGACGATGCTGCTCGTCGGCGGCTGGTGGCTCGTGTCCGCCAACAAGTGGTTCAAGGGCCCGATCTCGCAGGGCACCGAGGAGGAGCTCGCTCGGATCGAAGCGCAGTACGAGCACGGGTCGCCTCCGAGCACGGCGACCACGTCGGCGTAGGATCGCTTCGAGACTGAAATCGGAGGGAGCCGGCGCGTCCGGCTCCCTCCACGAAGGAGGGCAACGTTGTTGACGCTCGATGAGCTGCGGGCCGACCAGTCGCTCGACACGGTGATCATGGCGTTCACCGACATGCAGGGCCGGCTGCTGGGCAAGCGTTTGCATCGCGACTTCTTCTTCGAGCAGACCGAGCACGGGCACGGCACCGAGGGCTGCAACTACCTCTTGGCACTCGACATGGAGATGGATCCCGTGCCGGGCTACGAGATCGCGTCGTGGGAGCGCGGGTACGGCGACTTCAACCTCGTTCCCGACCTCGGGACGCTGCGGCGTATCCCGTGGCTCGAGGCGACGGCGCTGGTGTTGTGCGACGTCGCCTGGAACGACGGCTCGCCGGTGCGGCCGTCGCCGCGTCAGGTACTGCGCGCGCAACTCGAGCGGGCGCGCAGGCTCGGCTTCGACGTGATGGTCGGCTCCGAGCTCGAGTTCTATTTGCTGCGCGAGACCTACGAGGAGGCGCACGCGAAGGGGTACCGGGATCTGACGCCGTCGGTGCCGTACATCCTCGACTACCACATCCTCGCCACGTCGTATGACGAGCCTCTGCTGCGGCAGATCCGCAATGGGATGCAAGGCGCGGGCATTCCGGTGGAGACCTCGAAGGGCGAGGCTTGGCCCGGACAGCAGGAGATCAACTTCCGCTACGCCGACGCGCTCACGATGGCGGACAGCCACGTCATCTACAAGAACGGCGCCAAGGAGATCGCGTTCCAGAACGGCTGCTCGATCACGTTCATGGCGAAGCCCGACCACACGTGGATCGGCTCGTCGTGTCACATCCACTCATCGCTCTGGCGCGACGGGGAGAGCGCCTTCGCGGGCGAGACGAAGACGTTCCGGCAGTACCTGGCGGGGCAGATCGCGTGCGCGCGCGAGCTGGCGCTCTTCTTCGCGCCGAACGTCAATTCGTACAAGCGGTTCGCAGCCGGGTCGTGGGCGCCGACGACGCTCGCGTGGGGGCTCGACAACCGCACGTGCGGCTTTCGCATCGTCGGCTCGGGGCCTGCCATGCGCGTCGAGTCGCGGATCCCAGGCGGCGATGTCAACCCGTACCTCGCGTTCGCAGCGACGATCGCGTCAGGGCTGTTCGGCATCGAGAACGATCTCGAGCTGCCGCCGGCGCTCGAGGGGAACGCGTACGAGTCGTCGGCCGAGCGGTTCCCGTCGTCGTTGCGCGAGGCGATCTCTGCTCTCGAAGGTGGGTCGATCGCTCGTGGCGCGTTGGGCGACGACGTCGTCGACCACTACCTCAACTACGCGCGGACCGAGCAGGGGCTGTTCGACAAGGCGGTCACATCCTGGGAGCGGGAGCGACTGTACGAGCGTGGCTAAGCCGGTCGTCGGGATCACGACGTATCTGACCCAGGCGGCGTGGGGCGCGTGGGACATCGAGGCCGCGCTGGTGCCGGCCGCGTACGTACGCTCGGTCGCCCGAGCCGGCGGGTCGCCGCTGCTCGTGCCGCCGGGCGCGTCGGCCGAGGAGACGTTGGCGTCGGTCGACGGGCTGATCTTCTCCGGCGGCTCCGATCTCGACCCGTCGCTCTACGGCGAGGAGGCGCACGCCGAGACGGTCGGAGTGGTTCGCGCGCGCGACGACTTCGAGCTGTTGCTGATGCGGGCTGCGCTGGAAGCGGACATGCCGGTGCTCGCGATCTGCCGCGGCTCGCAGGTGCTGAACGTCGCCCTCGGCGGCGGGCTCGAGCAGCACGTCCCGGACCGGGTCGGCTCGGACGTCCACAAGGAGACGGCGGGCGTGTTCTCGGAGCACGACGTCGAGGTGGTCGCAGGCACGCGCCTCGCGTCGATCCTGGGCGAGCGCGGCGACGTCAAGTCGCACCACCATCAGGGCTACGGCGCGCTCGGCGCCGGCTTACGTGAGGCGGCGCGCGCCCCCGACGGGACGGTCGAGGCGCTGGAGGACCCGTCGCGGCCCTTCACCTTGGGCGTGCTGTGGCATCCAGAGGAGGGCGAAGACCTGGCGCTCTTCGAAGCGTTGGTCGCGGCAGCGGCCGAGCGGGCGGACAGCAAGCGAACTCTCCACAGCTAGGCCGATCGGACAGGCCTGGTTGTGACCCGTCCAGTGGTCAGACCAAGTGTGTCGAAAGAGCGACTCTTGGTCTGCGGACGATGACGCGCCGCTCTCGCGCGCGTACCGTCGATCCGTGGCGCCTCTGCGTGACGTCGACCCCCAGGGCCTCTATCACGTCATGTCGCGAGGAAACTTCCGCCAGCAGGTCTTCCTGGATGAGAGCCATTTCGCGAAGTACCTCCGCCTACTTCACCGCGTAACGCGTCGCAGGCGCTGGACGATCCTTGACTGGTGCTTGATGCCGAACCATGTGCATCTCGCAGTCCAGCTGAGCGACGGCGGTCTGTCGAAGGGCATGCAGGAACTGAACGGCTGCTTCTCGCGCTGGAGCAATCTCCGGACGGGACGGACGCGGACCGGCCATCTCTGGCAGAACCGATTCAAGGCCCTCGAGCTCGCAAGGCCGGCGCATTTCTGGGAGGTGCTGCGCTACATCCCCAACAACCCGGTAGTCGCCGGCCTCGTCGAGCGCCCCGAAGACTGGCCGTGGTCCGGCTACCGAGCCACCGTCGGCCTCGAGCATCCCTACGCCTTCCACCAGCCGTCCGAGCTCCTCAAGTACTTCGCGGTGAAACCCGACGTGGCGGTCGCGCGGTACAAGCGCTTTGTCCGTGAGGGCCTGGTCCGCGCTGGAGTCGTCCCCTGGTCAGACGACGAAACGTGGGGCGCGCCGCATGGTTCAATCGCGACGTGACCGTTACCGTCGTCAATCCCGCGACCGAGGAGACGATCGCGACTCTTCCCTCCGCTGGGGTGGACGAGGCCGACGGGGCTGTTGCTCGCGCTCGCTCGGCCTTCCCGGCGTGGCGCGCGGTTTCGCCGGCGGACCGGGGACGGCTTCTGCGGCGGCTCGCGACGCTCGTCGAGGAGCACGGCGAGGAGCTCGCCCGCATCGAGTCCGAGAACGTCGGGAAGCCGATTACCGGCGCTCGGGGCGAGGTGGCCATGGTCGCCGACGTTTTCCACTTCTACGCGGGCGCGGTCGACAAGCGACACGGCGAGACGATCCCCGTCGCGGGCGGCGTCGACATGACCTTTCGCGAACCGCTCGGCGTCGTCGGCCTGATCGTGCCCTGGAACTTCCCGCTCAACATCGCCTCGTGGAAGCTCGGGCCCGCGCTCGCGTGCGGTAATACCGTCGTCCTCAAGCCGGCCGAGCTGACGCCGCTCTCCGCGCTCCGAGTCGCCGAGCTCGCGCTCGACGCCGGCATCCCGGAAGGCGTCGTCAACGTCGTGGTCGGCAAGGGCTCCGTCGTCGGCCAGCGCCTCGTCGAGCACCCGGACGTGGCGAAGATCGGGTTCACCGGCTCGACCGAAGTGGGCCGCGGCGTGATGCAGGGCGCGGCCGCAACGATCAAGCGCGTGACGCTCGAGCTCGGTGGCAAGTCTGCGAACGTCGTCTTCGCCGACGCGGACCTCGAACAGGCCGCCGCGAAGGCGCCATACGCCGTCTTCGACAACGCCGGCCAGGACTGCTGCGCGCGCTCGCGCATCCTCGTCGAGCGAAGCGTCTACAACCGCTTCGCCGAGCTCCTCGTCGACGCAACGCGCGGCATCAAGGTCGGAGACCCCGGCGACGCAGGCACGGAGATGGGACCGCTGATCTCGGCGCAGCACCGCGAGACCGTCGCGAGCTTCGTCGACGGTGACCCGCTCTTCCGCGGCAGCGCGCCGAACGGGAAGGGCTACTGGTACCCGTGCACGCTCGTCGAGGCGACGAACGACGACCGCATCGCGCGCGAGGAGGTGTTCGGCCCGGTCGCAGCGCTGATCCCGTTCGACGACGAGGCCGACGCGATCCGCATCGCAAACGACACGCCGTACGGCCTCTCCGGCTCGATCTGGACCGAGAACGGAGCGCGCGCCCTGCGCGTCGCCCGCGCGCTCGACACCGGCGTGCTCAGCATCAACTCGAACAGCTCGGTGCGCGTCTCAACGCCGTTCGGCGGCTTCAAGCAATCCGGCTTCGGCCGCGAGCTCGGTCTGCACGGGCTCGACGGCTACTCGGAAGTGAAGAACGTCTTCTACTCGACGGAGGGCTGATGGGTCGTCTCGACGGGAAGGTGTGCGTGATCACCGGCGCCGGCGGCGGCATGGGCCGCGAGGCGGCGATCCTCTTCAGCGCCGAGGGCGCGAGCGTCTGCGCCGCGGACGTCAACCTCAAAGCTGCCGAAGAGACCGCCGCGGACGCAAGAGACGCCTTCGCTCACCAGGTCGACGTCGCCGACGAGGCGAGCGTAGAGGCGATGCTGGCCGCGACCGCCGAGAGCTACGGCGGCATCGACGTGCTCTACAACAACGCCGGCATCTCGCCGAACGACGACGGCAGCGTGCTCGAGACGAGCGTCGAGGCGTGGGACCGCGTCCAGGCCGTGAACACCAAGGGCGTCTTTCTCTGCTGCAAGCACGGCATCCCTTACCTGCAACGGCGTGGTGGCGGCTCCGTGATCAACGTCGCGAGCTTCGTCGCGATCGTCGGCGCCGCGACGAGTCAGATCTCGTACACGGCATCGAAGGGCGCCGTGCTGTCGATGACCCGCGAGCTGGCCGTTCAGTTCGCACGCGAGAACATCCGTGTCAACGCCCTCTGCCCCGGCCCCGTCGAGACGCCGCTCCTGCTCTCCATCTTCGGCGACGACCCGGCCGCGCTCGAGCGCCGCCGCACCCACTGGCCGACGGGACGGCTCGCGAAGCCGCGCGAGGTCGTGAACGGCGCGCTCTTCCTCGCGAGCGACGAGTCGTCCTACGTAACCGGCTCGACGTTCCTCGTCGACGGCGGCCTGACCGCCGCGTACGTCACGCCCGCTTGACGCGACACCACCGGCGTCCTACTGTCCGGCGCGAATGAGGGCCGGGGTCGTGACTGCGGTGATCGCGTTCGTCTGCGCGCTCGCGCCGGGCTACGCCGATGCCGCGACCGCCCCTCCGGTCCAGTGGTGCGGCACAGACCAGGCGACCACCGACCGCCCGGACGTCGTCACCGGCCGGCAGATCCACGTCGTCTACGCGTACCCCACCGACGGCGTCGACCGGTTCTCGCTCTTCGGATCCGCGATCGCCACCGATCTCGGCGCCGTCGACCACTGGTGGCGCGGCCAGGACTACACGCGGACGCCGCGGTTCGACCTCGCCGCGCTCGCATGCCCCGGCACGTTCGGCTCGCTCGACATCTCCGACGTGAAGATGGCGCACGACTCGTCGTACTACCACGACATCGCGACGCGCCTCGGCCGTGTGCGCGACGACCTCGTCGCCGCCGGGTTCAACAACGCGTACAAGAAGTACCTCGTCTACTACGACACGCCGCGGCCCCTGGAGCGGGGCGTCTGCGGCACCGGCTACATCAACCCGACGACGGGGGGCGCCGCCGGTTACGCCGGCGTCTGGATCGCCGCGAACCAGGAGAGCACGCCAGAGACGACAGGCTGCGGGAACATGGAGGATCCGCAGTACCGCGGCGGATATACGGCCGCGATCGCCGCGCACGAGCTCATCCACACCTTCGGCGCGCTCGACACGTGGGACACCCCCGGTCCGCCGCACATGTGCCCCAACTCGCCGAGCCACGCGTGCGACAGCCCTCTCGACATCATGGAGCCGGCCGGTGGGACGTACTGGATCGACAACATGTACCTCGACTTCAGCCACGACGACTACTACGCGCACTCCGGCACCTGGTGGGACGTGCAGGACTCGCCGTGGCTGACCCATCTCAACGAGACGCCCGACACGCTGACGATCGCCGAGGGTGCCGGCGTCGCGTCCGTCGTCAGCGACCAGCCGGGCCTCGTGTGCAGCGCGGGGGCCGCCTGCGTGACGAGCTGGCAAGCCGGGTCGCAGATCCGCCTGACCGCGACCCCCACCGACGGCTTCAGCCGCGCAGTCTGGGGCGGCGGCTGCGTCGAGGCCGGGGCCACCTCCGAGTGCGACCTGACGCTGAGCGGCAATACCGAGGTGACGCTGTTGTACCTGAAGCCGCTCGCGATCGGCCGCTTCGCCACCTCGCTCCTCCGCCGGCCAACGCGCCTCAAGGCGACGCTGACGCTCAACCGCGTCCCCGCGGCCGGTGAGGCGTCGCTTGCATGCAGCGCCGCAGCGGGGCTTCGCCTGGTCACGCACACGATCTCCCGCACCGCCGCGACGTGCGTGTGGAGCGTGCCGCGCCGGCTCGCAGGCCGCCGCGTCAGCGGCCGCGTCGTTGTCCAGGTCGACGACGGCAGCCGGCTGAGCCACACCATCACGGTTCGCCTCCCCAAGACCGTCTGAGAACCGGTATGCATCAGGCGCATGCGCGTCTGCCTGATGATCGAGGGCCAGGAAGGTGTCGAGTGGGAACACTGGCTCGCGCTCGCCACGGCCGCCGAGGACGCGAGCCTCGACGGGCTCTTCCGCTCCGACCACTACCGCTCGATCGGCCGCGGCAAGCCCGCCGGCTCGCTCGACGCGTGGACGACGCTCGCGGCGCTCGCCGCCAGCACCACGACCCTCCGCCTCGGGACGATGGTGTCCCCGGTCACCTTCCGGCCCGCCTCCGTGCTCGCGAAGTCGGTGACCACCGTGGACCATGTCTCCGGCGGTCGTGTCGAGCTCGGGATCGGAGCCGGCTGGTTCGAGGCGGAGCACCGGACGTACGGCTTCCCGTTCCGCACGTCGCGCGAGCGGCTCGACGAGCTCGACCGGCAGCTGGCGGAGATCACCCGCCAGTGGACCGAGGCGCCCGACGTCTGGCCGAAGCCCGTCCAGCAGCCGCACCCGCCGATCATCGTCGGCGGCCGCGCCAAGCCGCGCACCGTCGCCGCCGCGATCAGGTTCGCCGACGAGTACAACACCGTCTTCCCAAGCGTCGGCGAGGCGCGGGAACGACGAGCGATCCTCGACGAGGCCGCCCGCGAGGCCGGTCGCGACCCGTTGCGGTTCTCGATGATGATCGGCTGCATCGTCGGCCGCGACCAAGGCGAGGTCGACGAGCGACTGGGACAGTTCCGCGAGCTGGTCGGCTCGCAGCCGCCGCCGATCGTCGGCACCGTCGACCAGGTCGTGGAGCAACTGCGCGCGTACGAGGCCGTCGGCGTCGAGCGCGCGATGCTGCAGCACCTCGTCCACGAGGACGCCGAGATGGTGACCGTCCTGGGCGAGGTCGCGGCCCGATTAACCTAGCGGCCATGCGTCTGATCGTCGTGCGGCACGCCGAGGCGGCACCCGGCGACCCGGACGAGCTGCGTCCGCTGACGGCAGCCGGCCAGGATGCCGCCCGCGCGCTCGGCGAGCGCCTCGCCGGCGAGCGCATCGACGTCATCCTGACGAGCCCGCTGCTCCGCGCACGCGAGACCGCGGCGGCGATCGCGCGCGGTTCGCGCGCGCCGGTCGAGGTCGACGAGCGGCTGGCGCCGGGCGCCACCGCCGCGACGACTAGAGAGGCCGTCGCCGGCAAGGGCGAGACCGTCGTCACCGTCGGCCACCAGCCGGACTGCAGCGAGATCGTGCTCGAGCTGACCGGGCGCGAGCAGCGCTTTGCCCCGGCGAGCTTCGCGGAGGTCGAGCTCTGAGCGCTGTCACCGTCCGCGGGCTGCGCAAGAGCTACGGCGAGCACGAGGCGCTGCGCGGCATCGACTTCACGATCGAGGCCGGCGAGGTTTTCGGCCTGCTCGGACCGAACGGCGCCGGCAAGACGACGACGGTCGAGATCCTCGAGGGTTACCGGCGGCGCGACGGCGGTGACGTCGAGGTGCTCGGCACCGATCCTCAGCACACGAACCGAGCGTGGCGCGAGCGCGTCGGCGTCGTCCTGCAGTCGTCCTCGCTCTACCCGAACCTGACCGTCCGCGAGAGCCTCGACATCTTCGCGGGCTACTACGCCGCCCCGCGCGCGTCGGGCGAGGTGATGGAGATCGTCGGCCTCGACGAGAAGCGCGACGCGCGCGTGCGCACGCTCTCCGGCGGGCAGCAGCGCCGGCTCGACCTCGGCCTCGCGCTGGTCGGCGACCCGGAGCTGATCTTCCTCGACGAGCCGACGACCGGCTTCGATCCGGGCGCACGCCGCAACGCCTGGGAGACGATCAGAAACCTCCGCGCGCTCGGCAAGACGATCCTGCTCACGACGCACTACCTCGACGAGGCGGAGCAGCTCGCCGACCGCGTCGCCGTTCTCCGCGACGGCGTGATCGTGCGCGAGGGCCGCCCGTCCGAGCTCACCGGCGGCAGCGTCGCCACCGAGATCCGCTACCGCCGCAACGGCCAGGTCGTCGTCGAGCGCACGACCGAGCCCACGAAGCGCCTCCACGAGCTGACAAGCGAGGCGGTCGCCCGCAACGAGGAGCTCGACGAGCTCGAGGTGCGCCGGCCGAGCCTCGAGGACATCTACCTCGAGCTGACTGCCGAATGAAGCTCTTCGGCCGCGAGCTCCGCACGGAGCAGCTGCTCTTCTGGCGAAACCGCGAGGCGGCGTTCTTCACGTTCCTCCTGCCGATCATCTTCTTCCTCATCTTCGGCTCGATCTACGGCAACAGCACGATCACGAAGGAGCACCTCCGCGCTGCGCCGTTCCTGCAGGCGGGCATGATCGGCTACGGCGTCGCGTCGACCGCGTTCGCGGGGCTCGCGATCACGATGGTGATCCGCCGCGAGAGCGGCGTGCTGAAGCGGATCCGCGCCACGCCCCTCCCGCCGGCGACGTACCTGCTCGCGGTACTCGCGTCGACGTTCGTGGTCTTCCTGATCGAGGCCGCGGTGATCGTCGCGATCGGGCGCACGTTCTTCCACGTCGGCATCCCGGATCGCCTCGGCTCGCTGCTCGCGACGCTCGCCCTCGGTGCGGCGTGCTTCGCCGCGATGGGGCTCGGGCTAACGAGCGCCGTGCGCTCCGCCGAGGGCGCGTCAGCCGTCGTCAACTTCGTGTACCTGCCGATGGCGATCATCTCCGGGACGTTCTTCACGCCGAAGGAGTACCCGAGCTTCCTCAGAGCGATCGCCGACGTGCTGCCGCTGACCTACTTCACCAGGCTGACGCGCGACGTGATGGTGCGCGGGCACCACATTTGGTCCGACACCGGCTCGATCGCCGTCGTGGTGCTCTGGGGCATAATCGGCTTAGTTGCTGCGATTCGCGGCTTTCGCTGGCAGCCGCGGGAGGGCTGACCGAATCCGCTAACCGCGGTTGAACGTTAGTTCACCATGGTGTCCGAGGAGCTTGACCCAACACTCGCGTTCGTGGTCGAACAGCCGCAGCCCGGCATCGAGGTGCGCGTCAACTTCGGCGTGCTCGCCGGGCGCACTGCAACGCCCGCCGAGATCGACCGGCTCGCCGAATGGCTGCTGGACGAGGTCGGCGAGGTGTCGATCATCGCCGAGGAGCGGCACGAGATCGACGCGCACGTCGAAGCATCCGTGCACCAGGTACGCATCGAGGTCGCGCCCGACAGGCTGCCAGCCGACCCCTTCCGGCGGCGCACGCTCGAGCAGCGCCTCCTCGACCGCGCATCGCACTGGGCGCGCATTTGCGCGACCGAACGCCACGCGATCTAGAGCGCGCGCTCGACCGCATCCAGCGTGCGCGAAGCCTGCCGGTGCGCGAGCGGCTCGAACCCGTGCCCGACGAAGTGGCCGAGGAAGCCCCCGAGCCCGAACTGCGCCTCCCACTGCATGAGCGTCCCGTCGTCCTGCTCGAGGAGATCGAACCGCGACGTCACGTCCGCGCCGCCGCCGTGCGCATGCAGCGCCGCGTGCCGGACGGGGAGCCGCTCAAGCACCTCGAAATGGATCGTGACGCTCGGCGCGAACCTGAGCGGCGGCTTCACCTTCGCCTCCCAGTGGTCGCGGTCGAGCACGCGGTGCCCGCGCACCGCCGGGATCGCCGACGCGATCACACCAGGATCGGTGAGCAGCTCGAACACACGCTCGGGCGGCGCCGCGAACCGGCGCGCGCCGCTGACGACAGTCACCGCGTGAGCGTAACTTTCTCGAGCCCGAGCGGGCGGTCGAGATCGATCCCGCGGAGCCGCGCGAGCCGCAACGCAGTGAGCTGACCGGGAGCGACCGCGACGAGCGGGCTCAGCCACTCGGGCACGCCCGGCACGAGCGGCAGCGCAACGTCGGCGAGCGCGAGCAGCGCTTCGTCGTCGGAGATGACGATGAGCTTCGCGCCGCGGCGGGCGACGCCGGTGATTGCCTCCTCCATCGACGCGCGGGCGGGGCCCGATGGGGCGACGGCGATCACCGGCCATCCGGGCCAGATTGCCGCCACAGGCCCATGCATCAGGTCGGCACCCGAGTAGGCCTCGAACAGCAGCCCCGAGAGCTCGCGGATCTTGAGCGCGATCTCGAAGGACGTGCCGTAGTTGACGCCGCGCGCCACGACGGTGCCGCCGTCGAGGAGCTCGAGCGACTCGGCGGAGGAACGGGACTGTTCGAGCTGGGCGGCGAGCCGCGCGGGCATCTCGGCGAGCTCCCCAAAACCCGCCCCCGTCGTCGCGACGAAGAGCAGCGCGACCGCTCCGAGAGAGTTGATGTACGTCTTGGTCGCGGCGACGGCGAGCTCCTTGCCGGCCTCGAGTGCGAGTACGGCTTCGCTCGCACGCGCCAGCGGCGAGTCGGGATCGTTCGTGATCGCCACCGTCGGCCGTCCCTGCCGGCGCGCCTCCTCGATGACGGCGTTCACATCGGGCGACGCGCCGGACTGCGAGATGCCGAGAACGAGCGCGCCGTCGAGCCGCGGCGGCTGGCCGTAAAGCGTGTACAGCGACGGCGTCGCGAACGACACCGGCACACGGTGCGCGCGGCCGAGCACGTACTGGGCGTAGCGGGCGGCGTTCGACGAGCTGCCGCGCGACGCGATCAGCACGTGCTGTACGTCCGGCCGCCGGAACAGCGAGGCGATCTCGTCCGCGTTCGCCCGCTGCCGGTCGATCAGCCGTGCCAGCGCCTCCGGCTGCTCGTTCAGCTCGCGTTCCAGGTTCGAGCTCATCCGGCGAGCAGGCCTCCCACCGCCTCGTAGGATGCACGGCTGGCGCCGTAGGTCGCGACGTAGCCGCGCGCGTGCGCCGGGCGCCACAACGGCAGCCCGATCTCGACGACGACCGCGCCTTCGACGTCGGCGGCCTGCATCCACGGATGACGGTGCGCGTCGCGCACGACGTAGACGTCGGCCGGCGGGACGGCGTCGCCCTCCCGCACGACGGCAGCAGCGAGCGAGTGCTCCGCCTCACCGGCGGCGATGTTGGCGACCGGCCGCAGCTCGACGATGCGCGGCGGGGCGGAGAACGCGATGTCGCCCTCGACATGCAGCGCGCGCCGGGCCGCGTCCGCGGCGGCGGCACGGCCCGGCTGCGCGACCACTGGGCGAGCCCAGGCCGCGACGCGCCCGATCCGCTCGGCCGCGGAAACCAATCGTTCCTCGGGGACGCGCGCCACGAGCGCCTCACGAATGCGCACCACGTCGTCCTCGCCGAGGTCGTGGCCGACGCACAGCGCGTCGACGCCGGCGAGCAGCGCGCGCACGGCGGACTCCTCGACGCCGACCGTGGCGCTGACGGCCTTCATCTCGAGCGCGTCTGCGAGCACGACGCCGTCGTACCCCAGCCCCTCGCGCAGCAAGCCGATCACGGCCGGCGAGAGCGTGGCCGGCGCGTCGTCCAGGGACGGCACACGCACGTGCGCAGTCATGATCGTCCGCACGCCGGCGCCGATCGCGGCGCGGAATGGCTCGAGCCCCGCCTCGACGTCGCCGGTCACGGTCGGCAGTTCGAGGTGCGAGTCCTGCGTCGTCGACCCGTGCCCCGGGAAGTGCTTCGCGCACGCCGCAACGTGCCGCGACTCCGTGCCGCGCACGTACGCGGCGACGTGCCGGGCGACGAGCGCCGGGTCGGAGCCGAACGCGCGCGAGCCGATCACCGGGTTCGCCGGCACGTTCACGTCCGCGACCGGAGCGAGGTTCCAGTTGACGCCGACGGACGCGAGCTCGGCCGCGATCGACGCCGCGACTGCCTCCGTCGTCTCGGGCTCGTCGAGCATGCCGAGCGCGGCGCCTCCCGGGTAGGAGCTGCCGGTGCGCCACTCGAGCCGGGTGACGTCGCCGCCCTCCTCGTCAATCCCGAGCAGCACGTCCTCGCGCTCGGCGCGCAGCGACGCGCACAAAGCCGCGAGATCCTCCGCGGACGGCACGTTGTAGGCGAAGAGCACGATCCCGCCCCCGCCCTCGGCCAGGAAGCGACGCGCCCAATCCGGCGCCGCCGCCCCCGGGAAGCTCGGAAAGATGCAGGCCGACGCGAGACGTTCCACGCTCATCCCTTCACCGCGCCCGCGGTCAGGCCGAACGCGATCTTGCGTTGCACGAGCAAGAAGAAGACGACGACCGGGATCGCGGTCAACGTCGACGCCGCCATCAGCGCGCCCCAGTCCGTATGCCGGCTCGAGCCGAGGAAGTAGGAGAGCCAGACCGTCACCGTCTGCTTCGACTGGTCGTTCAGCAGCACACGGGCGAAGATGTACTCGTTCCACGTCGTGATGAACGCGAACACGGACGTGGCGACGAGCCCGGGCCCCATCAGCGGAAGCAGGATCTTCACGAACACACCGAGCCGCGTCGAGCCGTCGACCATCGCCGACTCCTCGAGCTCCTTCGGGATGCCGAGCAGGAACCCGCGCAGCGTCCAGACGCAGAACGGGAGCACGAACGTCATGTAGGTGACGATCAGGCCGGTGAGCGCGTTGACCTGGTGGTAGCGCGCGAGCACGACGTAGAGGGGAATGATCAAGCCGGCCTGCGGCAGCATCTGGATGCCGATCACGAGCACAACGAAGAGCTTGCGTCCGGTGAAGCCGTAGCGGGCGAGCGCGATCGCGGCGAGGAACGCGAGCACTACCGAGATGGCCACCGTCACGAGAACGACGATCAGGCTGTTCTTCACGTCCTCCCAGAAGAACGGCTTGTTGATCGCGTCGCGGAAGTGCGAGAACGTCGGGTGCAGCGGGAACCAGGTCGGCGTCAGGCTCACGATCTGGTCATTCGACTTGAATGCCGTCGAGATCATCCAGAAGACCGGGAACACCATGACCACGAACACGGCGAGGCCGAGCGCGTCCCAGCCGGCCTGACGCGTGCGGCGACGCCTGGCGCGTGTGCCGCTCACAGCGTCGCCTCGCCGATCCGCACCATCTTGCGCACGTACGCGACGCTGAGCACGGCGACGATCGCCAGCATCAGGATCGAGATCGCCGCGCCGCGCCCGAAGTCGCTCTTGAAGTAGCCCTCCTCGAAGAGGTAGATGCTCATCAGGTAGTTGCCGCTCGTGATCTTCGACTGGCCGATCAGCAGGTACGGCTGCGTGAACACGCCGAAGTCCCAGATGATCGAGAGGCTCGTCAGGATGAGGAGGATCGGGCGCAGAATCGGCAGCGTGATGTCGAGGAACACGCGCCACGGACGCGCGCCGTCCACCTCCGCCGCCTCGACCAGGTCACGCGGCACCTGCGCGAGCCCGGCATAGAGCGTGATCGCGACGAACGGCAGCGCACCCCAGACGATCAGCACCGTCACGAGGCCGAGCTGCGAGAACGTCGTCGCGTACCAGTCGTGGTGGAAGAAGTCGCCGAGGTGCAGCTTCGTGAGGACGTAGTTGACGACGCCGTTCTCGAAGTTCGTCATCCAGTAGAAGACCTGCACTGCGACGACGACGGGCATCGACCAGACGAGCACGAGCCCGGAGCTGAGGAGCACGCGCACGTAGGTGCTGACCCGCACGAGCAGCAGGGCGATCAGCATGCCGAGGACGATCGTCAGCGCCACGTTGACGGCGGTGAAGACGACGGTGCGGAGCAGCGTCCGCCAGAAGATTGAGTCGTGCAAGATCGAGCCGAAGTTGTGCAGCCCGACTGACGTCCCCTTGTGCTGGATCAACTCAAAGAGGCCGTACTTCTCGGTCGAGAGCTTGGCCAGCCAGTAGAGCGGGTAGCCGAGGATCACCCCGATCACGACGATCACCGGCGCGATCAGCGCATACGGCGCCGACGCGCGGTACACCCGGTCCCGGAAACGGCGTCGCCGCCGAGACCGGTGGCGCGTGGTCTCGGCGGCGGCAGCCATGGTGCTCGTATCGTGCACCGGCTACGACTGGTTCAGCACCGATTCGATGTTGTCGCCGGCCGACGCTGCGGCCTGCTTGATCGAGAGCTTCCCAGTGAGGATTTGCCGGAGCATGTTGCGGAGGATGTTCCCGTTCTCGACGTCGACCCAGTGCTTCGCCGTCGGGACGAACCAGCTCCGCGCGGCGGCGCGCTCGTTAACGCTCGAGCCGAGCAGGCTGGTGGCATTCGGGATGTTGCCCTTCGCCTGGAGCGCCTTCTCCGAGCTCGTGCTCGTGAAGTCCTTGATCCAATCGGAGGCAAGCGACTTCGAACCGCTCGTCACCGGCACTGCCAGGTCGGAGCCGCCGAGGAAGCCCGGCATCGCCTGGCCCGCCGCATGGCCGGGCATGACGAACTGCGCCGTCGAGGCCTTGTACTTCGCGCCGACGCAGCAGGTGAACCAGCTCGGGCCGACGATCGACGCGGCCTGACCCTGGGCGTAGACGTCGTACGGGTTCGGGTGCGTCTCGTCCGTCGTCTTCGACGCGCGCGAGGTGGCGTCGAAGAAGGCCTTGTACGCGGCCAGGCCGGCGAGCGACTTCGGCGAGCTGAGCAGGCTGTGCCACTTGCCGCTCACCTGCGTGGCGATGCCGCCGCCGTAATCGAAGACGAAGGCCATGGCCACATACCAGTCGGTGCCCGCGATGTAGATCGGCGAGAAGCCCTTCGACGAGTTCTTCGCGAGCAGCTTCTTGGCGTCGGCGATGTACGCGCCCGTTGTCGCCGGCAGCTTCTTGATGCCCGCCTTGGAGAACAGGTCCTTGCGGTAGGTCACGACCCGTGAGCCCGCGTAGTACGGGACCCCGAAGGTCTTGCCGCCGTACGCGCCCGACCCGGCGAGGCCCTTGAGCCAGTTGGCGGAGTTGTCGAAGCTGGACTTGTCGAGCGCCGCGAAGGCGCCCGCCGCCATGTACTTCGTCATCTCGGTGTTGCCCATCTCGATCACGTCGGGCCCGCCGCCGCCGGCGAGCGCGGCGTCGAACTTCTGCAGGTGATCGCCCCAGTTCTGGTACTGGACGTTCACCGTCGTTCCCGGGTGATCGGCCTGGAACTTCTGGGTCGCCGCGGCGACCACGTCGGCCCAGCCCGACTGGGCGTCGACCTGCAGCCAGACGGTGATGCTGTTGGCCGTTGCCCTCTTCGTCGCGCCGGACGTCGCAGCGGTGATCGCCGAGGCGAGCACCGCGACCAGAGCCAGCGCCACGATGGTGCGTCTCTTCATCTGGATCCCTCCAGAGTCAGGCGGCCCTGTCGCTCACTGCGAGACCCGGCGCCGCGCGTTTGGTACAGACCAGTTACCACTTCGAAAGATGCTCTCACAAACCGCCGCGAGATGTCAATACCAATCGTAAGTTGGTCTAGTCCACTCAGTAGAGTGAGACCTGGGTGATCTCGAGCGGCTGCGAGGGCCGGCCGCCCATCCCGAGCTCGGTCACGAGCCGGTAGCGGTCGCCACGGTAGGTCGACGACGTGAACTCGATCACCTCGCCGCCCGAGGTGCGCGTGATGCGCTCGAACAGCAACGCGGGCGAGTGGAGCGGGACACCGAGCGCGGCCGACTCGTCATCGTTCGTGACTGTCGGCTCGACTGTCTGCGTGCCGCCCGCGATCTCGATCCCGTACCGGTCGATCAGCAGGTCGTAGAAGGAGTTCTGCTCGAGGTCGGCGGCGGTCAGCCCGGGGACGAGCGCAGCTCGGGCGTGCAGCAGCTCGATCGCCATCGGGTCCCCGTCCGCCAGCCGCAGGCGCCGGGCGGCGACCACCGGCTCCGACGGCGAGACATGGAGAAGCCGACCGAGACGTGCACCGGCCGGCACGACGTTCAGCTCGAGCGTGCGGCTGGCGGGCGTGAGCCCGCGGGCGCGCATGTCCTCGCTGAACGAGCTGACGTCCATCCCCTTGGCGACTTTCGGCGCGGCGACGAACGTGCCGGCGCCCTGCCGCCGCACGAGGTAGCCCTCGCGCACGAGCTCGTCGAGCGCAGCGCGGACCGTGAGCCGCGAGACCTCGAGGTCGACGCTCAGCTGCCGCTCGGACGGGATGGCCGACCCGACCTCGAGCGACTCGATCAGCTCGAGGACGCTCTCGCGTGTCTCCCGCTGCTTGGTCATCAGGCGCCGGCAAGCACCGGCGCTCCGCTGGTGCTCAGCCTGGCGCCGGTCTCGGGATCGAAGAAATGGAAGCGGCGCGGATCGACCGCGAGGTCGAGCGTCGCGCCGACCATCGCGCGCGACTGGGCGTCGACGCGCGCCGTGAAGAGCGCCCGGACGTCCGGGATCGCCTCGGCCAGCTCGGCGGTGACCGGGCTTGCATCCACGTGGAAGAAGACGTGCGCGTCCGAGCCGAGCTCCTCCAGCACCTCGACGACGACGGAGATCGTCGGCAGGCCGGGTGCGAAGGCGGCGTCCTCGAAGACCTCGGGGCGGATGCCCAGAACAACCGTCTCGGGGAGCCCCTCCGGGCGGCGGCCGTCCGCAAACGGAACGCGGAACTGGCCGAAGCTCAGACCGTCGCCGTGCACCGTTGCCTGTACGAGGTTCATCGTCGGCGAGCCGATGAACGATGCGATGAACAGGTTGCTCGGCCGCTCGTACAGATCCTTCGGCCGGTCGACCTGCAGCACCTTTCCGTCGCGCATCACGGCGACGCGCTCGCCGAGCGTCATCGCCTCGGTCTGGTCGTGCGTGACGTAAACCGTGGTGACACCGAGCCGCTGGTGGAGCTGCGCGAGCGATGCGCGCATCCCGACCCGCAGCTTCGCGTCGAGGTTGGAGAGCGGCTCGTCGAGCAGGAACGCCTTCGGCTCGCGCACGATCGCGCGCCCCATCGCCACCCGCTGGCGCTGGCCGCCCGAGAGCTGGGCCGGCCGCCGCTCGAGCAGGTCCGCGAGTCCGAGCAGCTCCGCCACCTCGGTGACGCGCCGCACGATCTCCGGCTTGTCCACGCGGCGCGCCTTGAGCCCGTAGCCCATGTTCTGGCGCACCGACATATGCGGGTAAAGCGCGTACGTCTGGAACACCATCGCGATGTCGCGGCTGCGCGGCGGCAGGTCGGTGACGTCGCGATCGCCGATCAGGATCTCGCCCTCGGTCACGTCCTCGAGGCCGGCGATCATCCGCAACAGCGTCGATTTTCCGCAGCCCGAAGGGCCGACGAGGACGAGAAACTCGCCGTCTTCCACCTGCAGGGAGATGTCGTCGACAGCGGTGACGGCGCCGTAGGACTTGGTCACGTGGTCGAGCTGGATCGCCGCCATGTCTCGCGATGGTATAGACCAGATCGGCCACGCACAAGGTGATTGGCCTAAGAATTGAGGTTATTGGTATTGACCAACCGTCGAACCACTCGTACACTGGCGCGATGAAGCTGGGAGTGCAGGCGGCCCTCGTCGACGGTTTGCTCCTCCTGGGTGACGTCGAGGTCGCCGACGGTGTCGTCACCCGCGTCGGGATCGAAGGGCGCAGGGGCCGCGGCATCGCCGTCCCAGGGTTCGTCGATCTGCAGGTGAACGGCTTCGGCGGCGTGGACTTCCTCGACGCCGACGCGGAGGGTTACCGCCGCGCCGGCGCCGCGCTGCTCGAGTCGGGCGTGACCGCGTACCTGCCGACGCTGATCACGAGCCCGGAGGCACAGCTCCTCGCCGCCATGCGCGAAGTGCCGATCGACGAGCAACGCCCGCGCATCCTCGGCATGCACCTCGAAGGCCCCTTCCTCTCCCCGACCAGGCTCGGCGCGCACGAAGCTTCGGCACGCCGAGACCCAGACCTCGCCCTGCTCGATCGGCTCCTCGATGCGGCACCCGTCCGCTTGATGACGCTTGCGCCAGAGCTGGGGGGCGCAGAGCACCTGATCGACCGGCTGCTCGAGCGGGGCGTGGCGGTCTCCCTCGGTCACAGCGACGCGACTGCCGAGCAGGCGAATGCCGCCTTCGACCGCGGCGCCCACAGCGTCACGCACGTGTTCAACGCGATGCGGCCACTGCTGCACCGCGACCCCGGCATCGTCGGTGCGGCGCTTGCCCGCGACGACGTGATCGTGACTGTCATCCTCGACGGCATCCACCTCGCGCCGGAGACCGCGCGCGTCGTCTGGAACGCCGCGTCCGGGCGGGTCGCGCTGATCACCGACGCCGTCGCGGCCGCCGGTGTGGCGGACGGCTCCTACAGCCTCGGCAACTTCGACGTGCTCGCCCGCGAGGGGACGGTGCGCGGCCCCGACGGCGTGCTCGCCGGCACCGTGCTGACGATGATCGAGGCCGTCCGGAACCTGCACGGCTTCGGGGCGACACTGGAGGAGGCGATCGACGCGGCCACGACCGTGCCGGCGCGCGTCCTCGGCGATCCCGATCTGGGGCGGCTCGGCGTCGGCCTACCGGCCGACATCGTGGTGCTCGACGACCGGCTCGACATCGAGCGCGTGCTCGTCGCGGGCACCGTGCACGTCGCCGTCTAGGCGAGGCGCGCGCGGTCCTCGGGGCCGATCGGCCGCGCCGCACGGCTGTTCTCGTCCCAGGCGACCACGACCGCCCTCGCTGTCGCGGCGACCTCATCGTCCTGCATCACCTCCTGCTCGAAGGTGATGCTGGAGCGGCCGACCTCGGCGACCGCGGTGCGCACGAGGACGGCCTCCGCCGGGTAGCGGATCTCCCGGCGGAAGTCGACCGTGAGGTGGACGACGACGTTCGGCCAGTCGGTGAACGAGCCGACCGTGGCCCGCAGGTAGGCGTCCCGGGCCTCGTCGAGGAAGACCGGGTAGGCGGCGTGCGTGAGGTGCCCGAGGGCGTCGAAATCAGTCCAACGGGTGGCGATCCGCAGCTCCACAAGCCGACCTTAGGGAATCGCAGAGGCACTTCAACCGTTGAAGCTGGTACAAAGGTTGAAACGTGAAGGAGAGAGGGTTTTGTCGAATCTGCTGCTGATCCCCCTGGAAGACACGGTTGTCTTCCCGAACATGTCGGTGACCCTGACGATCGACGTCGGGGACGCCGACCGCGTCTTCCTCGCGCCGGTGCACGAGGGCGAGTACGCGAGCGTCGGCACCGTCGCCGAAGTGTCGGGCGCGCTGCGCCTGCCCGGCGGCGGCAGCGCCGTGACGCTGAACGGCCTCCACCGCGGCGTCGCCGGCGCAGCCCACACCGGCGCCGACGGCCGCCTGCGAGTTGA
The DNA here is from genome assembly GCA_046765815.1 of Actinomycetota bacterium. Classification (GTDB taxonomy): domain Bacteria; phylum Actinomycetota; class Thermoleophilia; order Gaiellales; family Gaiellaceae; genus PALSA-600. The sequence goes on along the minus strand of JBKPRG010000170.1, from coordinate 295 downwards.
GGTCGAGGAGCGGCCCGACGAGGAGCCGCCGCGGCTCCAGACTGCCGAGCTCGAGCGCGAGTACCGCGCCGTCGTCGAGGAGATCCTCGAGCTGCGCGAAGCCGACCCGCGCATCTCGGAGTTCGTCCGCGCCATCTCGAGCGCCGGCGCGCTCGCGGACACGTCTGCCTACGCGCCCGACATCAGCTTCGCCGACAAGGTGGATCTGCTCGAGACGGTCGACGTCGTCGAGCGCCTCGAGCTGTCGCTGCGGCTGCAGCGCGAGCGCCTGGCCGAGCTGCAGGTGCGCCGCCGC
>JBKPRG010000169.1:0-10064 GCA_046765815.1 Actinomycetota bacterium | reverse complement strand
TCGCAGACCCCGCGCCCGCGTGAGGGTCGCCGCCCTCTACGACATCCACGCGATGCCGTGGGCGCTCGAGGCGGTACTCGCCGACGTCGACGCCGACACGATCGTGCTCGGCGGCGACTACCTCTACGGCCCGTATCCGCGCGAGACGGTCGAGCTGATCCGTGCGCTCGACGCGCACGTCGTGCGCGGCAACTGCGAGGATCTCGCGGAGGAGTGGGAGCGTGCGCAACTCGCCGACGGCGATCTCGAGTGGCTGCAGTCGCTGCCGTTGACGGCGACGGTCGACGGCGTCCTCTTCTGTCACGCGGCGCCGACGAGCAACCTGCCGATCACCACGGCGATCACGCCCGACGAGGCCGTGCTGCGCACGTTCGACGGCATCGAGGGAACGGTGGTGATCGGCCACACCCACCACCAGTTCGATCGCACGATCGGCGGGCTGCGCGTTGTCAACGCAGGGTCGGTCGGGATGCCTTACGAGGGCGAGGTCGCGGCGTTCTGGACGCTGGTCGACGACGGCGAGCCGTCGTTTCGGCGCACGCCGATCGACGTCGAGCGGGCGGTCGCGGAGACCCGCAGGAGCGCATGGCCGCACGCCCAGGGCTTCGTGGACGAGAACTTGCTGGTTGCCGTCTCGCGCGACGATGCGATCGCTCAGCTGGAGAGCCGCCGGACGTGAACGTGACCATCGGGCGTGTCGGCCGCCCGCACGGCATCGACGGCTCGTTCGTCGTCGAGCAGGCGAGTGACGACGCGCGCTGGTGGCAGGTCGGAGCGCGGTTCCTCGTCGGCGGCGAGCCTGCCGAGGTGGTCGGCGCCCGCCGCGCCTCGGGCCGGCCCGTGGTGCGCCTCGACCGGCACGTCGAGCGCGGGGAGTCGATCGAGGTCGCGCGCGAGGCGCTGCCGGCCACCGGCGAGGACGAGTACTACGCGTTCCAGCTCATCGGGCTCGAGGTGGTGGAGGAGAACGGCCGCGCGCTCGGAACCGTCGCGGATGTGATCCCCGGCGTCGCCAACGACGTCCTCGAGGTCGGCGAGCACCTGCTGCCGATGATCGAGGACTGCATCCGCTCGATCGATCTCGAGGCCGGGCGCATCACGGTCGCGGGCGGCTTCGCCGACTGATGCAGCTCGACGTTTTCACCCTCGTCCCGCACGCGTACGCGTGGCTGACCGAACAGCGCCCGGTCGCGTCGGTGCTGGGCGGCGAGCTCGACCTGCGGCTCTTCTCGTATCGCGACACGACACCGCTCAGGAGCGGCCAGGTCGACGACGATCCGTACGGCGGGGGCGCCGGGATGGTGCTGCGCGTGGACGTCGTCGCCTCGGCGCTCGACACGGCGTACAGCGGCCAGCCCGGCCATCGGGTGATCGCGCTCACGCCGCAGGGGCGGCAGCTCACGCAGGCAGTCGTGGAGGAGCTCGCCGCCGAGGAGCGACTGACGCTGCTCTCCGCGCGGTTCGAAGGGTTCGACGAGCGCATCGTCGAGCACCTCGCCACGGATGCGCTTTCGATCGGCCCGTACGTGCTCTCCAACGGCGACCTGCCGGCGATGGTGCTCGTCGACGCGATCGCGCGCCGGCTGCCGGGGGCGCTCAGCGAGGGCTCAGGGGAGCTCGAGTCGTTCTCCGAGGAGCTCGGCGGCAGACTCGAGTACCCTCACTACACACGGCCGGCGGAGTTCCGCGGCTGGCGTGTCCCCGAGGTACTGCTCTCGGGCGACCACGCGCGGATCGAGAGCTGGCGGAAGGAGCACGTGCGCTGAGGAACCCGATCGACCATCTGACCGAGGGGCTGCCCCACGGCTGGCGGGTGACGATCGACTGGCTGGTGACGATTCTCGGCGCGATCGCGATCGTGCTCGCGATCAAGGCCTGGGTCGTCAACCCCTACCGCATTCCGTCGAGCTCGATGGAGCCGACGCTGCACTGCGCCCGTCCGGACAACGGCTGCGAGGCGCGCTTCTCCGACCGCGTGCTGGCGTGCCGCTTCTGTTACCGGCTCTGGTCGCCGAAGCGCGGCGACATCGTCGTGTTCAAGACGCCGGCGCTGGCGAAGCAGCGCTGCGGCGCCGGCGGAACCTTCGTCAAGCGACTGATCGGCCTGCCCGGGAACCTCTGGGAGGAGCGCGCGGGTTACGTGTACATCAACGGCAAGAAGCTCGACGAGCCGTACGTCCAGCCGAGCCGGCGCGACGCGCGCACGATCAAGCCGATCAAGATCCAGCCCGACCAGTACTTCATGATGGGTGACAACCGCAGCTCCTCCTGCGACTCGCGGGCGTGGGGCTCGGTGCCGAAGGCGAACCTGATCGGCAAGGTGTTCGCGACGTACTGGCCGCCGAGCCGCGTCACGATCCGCTGAGGTGCTGTTCGCGATCGGGCTCGCGGTCGTCGCCGGGGCGTTCGTCGCGCTGGTCATCGTGCTGACCGTCACGGGGCAGCTCCATCTCTACCGGGTGCCGAGCTCGGCAATGGAGCCGACGCTGCACTGTCCCAGCCCCAACGCGGGCTGCGAGGCGTCGGCCGCCGATCGGATCGTCTCGCTGCGGTGGCCCGGATGGGCGCCTGCACGCGGCGACATCGTCGCCCTGCACACGCCGCCGTTGGCCGCGGTGCGTTGCGGTGCAGGCGGCGTCTTCGTGAAGCGGGTGATCGGGCTCCCGGGCGAGCGCTGGGCGGAGCGGAGCGGAGTCGTCTACATCGACGGCAAGCGTCTCGAGGAGCCGTACGTGAAGCCGGATCGGCGCGATACGAGAACGGTCGGGCCGGTGCGAATTCCCTCAGGCCGGTACTTCGTCGAAGGCGACAACCGCAGCTCCTCCTGCGATTCACGGGCATGGGGAACCGTGCCGCGGAAGAGCATCGTCGGCAAGATCGTCGCCACGTACTGGCCGCCCGGCCGCGTCACGATTCGCTGAGTTCGCTACCATTGCCCGCGGCCGCCAGGCCCTTCTTGCCATGAGCACGATCATCCAGGACATCGAGCGCCGCCAGCTGCGCGAGGTTCCGCAGTTCAAGGCGGGCGACACCGTGCGCGTGCACTTCCGAGTGATCGAGGGCAGCCGGCAGCGCATCCAGGTCTTCGAGGGGATCGTGATCAAGCGTCAGGGCGCGGGCGCCCGCGAGACGTTCACCGTCCGCAAGAACTCGTTCGGCGTCGGCGTGGAGCGCACGTTCCCGCTCCATTCACCGAAGATCGACAAGATCGAGGTGGCGCAGATCGGCGACGTCAACCGCGCGAAGCTGTACTACCTGCGCGGCAAGGTCGGCAAGAAGGCTCGCGTACGCGAGCTTCGCCAGTCCTAGCAGCGGCACTCGCCGCGACCGCCTTCGTCGCTGCCGGCTGCGGCACGGTGCAGCACGACCGGGCCGTCCGCGAGGCGAAAGCCTGGGCGTCGGCGCACGGCGCGTCCGGGCGGGTCACGTGCAGCTCCGGGTTCAAGTCGCCGGCGGGCCTCTCGCGTCGCGCCGACTTCATCTGCTTGATCCGGCGGTCGCCCGGAGACTGCACCGTGCTGCACGTCTCGGAGCCGCCTCGCGTTCGCCTGCTGCGCGATCACGCCGACTGCGTGCAGCCTCTGTGAGCGTAGGCTCGACGGAGCTCACCAGGGAGCGGAGGCACCGGCTTTGCCGGCGCCGGAGCGGAGATGTGACTTCTTCGCAACAAGCGGGCAATGCGACCTGATCGCGCCGAGACCCGGGCTATCCTCGGCTCGATGCCACCCAGGCGCACCGGCCAAAAGCTGCTCCGGTTCGACCGGAACCTCGGTGCGCGGTTCGTCGCCGGCGCCGACGAGGCTGGGCGTGGGCCCCTGGCCGGGCCGCTTGTCGTCGCGGGCGTGCTACTCGACTACGAGTGCCTGCGCGACCACCGCGTCCGTCCGCTCGCGCGCCTGAACGATTCGAAGCAAGTCGACGAGGCGACGCGCGACGAGCTGTATCACGCGGTGCTGAGCTGTGCGGAGCGCGTGTCGGTGCACGTGTACCCGCCGGCTGTGATCGACCGCGAGGGCCTGCACAAGTCGAACCTGCGCGGCCTGCGCGCGGCGCTCTGGGCGTGCCAGCCCGCCGACGTTTCGCTGGTCGACGGCTTCAAGCTCGGTCCGACCGCTCCGCCGCACCGTGCCGTCGTCGACGGCGACACGAAGAGCGCGGCGATCGCCGCGGCGTCGATCGTGGCAAAGGTGACGCGCGACCGCTACATGCACATGGCCGACGCGATCTATCCCGGCTACGGCTTCGCCTCGCACGTCGGCTACATCACGCCCTCACACACGAGGATCGTGCGCGAGCGCGGGCCGTGCGAGATCCATCGCCGCTCGTGGCGCGCGCGTGCGTACATGACCGACGAGGAGCTCGCGCTCGTCGACGTTTCGTAACGACGCCGAGCGCCGCGCCGCGCGCTGGTACCGCGTGCGCGGCTACCGGATCCTCGACACGAACCGCTGGCTCGGCGGCGCCGAGCTCGACCTCGTCGTGCGCCGAGGACGGCGCCTCGTGTTCGTCGAGGTGAAATCGAAGACCGGCACGACCTTCGGTGACCCGCTCGAGATGGTCGACGAGACGAAGGTCTGGCGACTGCGCGGTGCTGCCGATCTGTGGCTCGCCCGCCATCCGGAGCTCCTCGCGCTCGAGGTGCGGTTCGACGTGATCGCCGACCGGGCCGGGCGGCTCCAACACGTGCCGAACGCGTTCTGAGGCAGGCTCGCCGCACGCCACGGCGAACTCCCACTCGTGGGGGTGACACAGGAGGACCTGTACGCCGGCCTGGACCTCGACCTCTCGTGGTCCGAGCGCGACCTGCCCGAGCGTGAGCGGACGAAGCACGTCCACCGCCTCCACCCGTACCTCGGCAAGTACATCCCGCAGCTCGTCGAGGAGTTGTTCCGCCGTCATGTCCCGCGCGGCGGGCGCGTCCTCGACCCGTTCGCCGGGTCGGGGACGACGCTCGTCCAGGCGCTCGAGAGCGGGCTCGACTCCACCGGAGTCGACATCGCCGCCTTCAACTGTCTGCTCATGCGCGTCAAGACCGAGCCGCACAACCCGTTCGTGCTCGAACGCGACGTGCGGGACGCGCTCGCGCGCTTCGAGCAGGGCGAGGGCGAAGCCGGCGCCGCCACGCCGTTCGTCGAGACGTGGTACGCGCCTGCTGCCCGCGACGACCTGCTGCGCTTCCGCTCGCTCGTCTCGGAGTACGAGCATGCCGACGTCCTGCGAATCATCCTCGCGCGCGCGGCCCGCTCGGCGAGGCGCACGACGCACTTCGACCTCGACTTCCCGCGCGAGCCGCAACTCGAGCCGTACTGGTGCTTCAAGCATCGCCGCGAATGCCGGCCGGTCGAGCGCGCCGACCACTTCCTGCGGCGCTACTCGCTCGACACGCTGGCGCGGCTGAAGGACTTCGGCCGCTTGCGCGGCCGCCGGTCGGCGGAGGTGCTGCACGGCGACGCACGTGCGCTCGAGCTGCCCGGCACTTTCGACGCGGTCGTCACGTCGCCGCCGTATCCGGGGCTCATCGACTACCACGAGCAGCATCGCTATGCGTACGAGCTGCTCAGGCTCGACGACCTGCGCGCGAGCGAGATCGGCGCCGCCGAGCGCGGCACGGCCCGAGCAGCGCTGACGGCGTACGTCGAGGGCATCTCCGCTGTGCTCGCAGCCTGCGCGGGGTCGCTGGCGCGGGAGGGACGGATCGTGATCGTCGTCAACGATCGGCGCGAGCTGTATCCGGAGATCCTCGAGCGTTCTGGCCTCGGGCTGGAGCAGCGATACCGGCGGCACGTCAACCGCCGGACGGGGCGCCGGGCGGGCGAGTATTTCGAGGACGTGCTCGTCGCGCGCCGCGCTTGAATCGGCACACATTCGGCGCAGACACGTCACGCTTTCCCACCTAGCGTGGCTGCGTGCTCGCACGCACGGTCACACACGCGCTCGTCGGCCTCGAGCCACGTCGCGTCGAGGTCGAGGCCTGCCTCGAGTCGGCACGGCCGACGTTTTCGATCGTCGGTCTCGTCGACCGCGCCTGTCAGGAAGCGAAGCACCGGGTGCGCAGCGGGATCGCGTCCGCGGAGCTCAAGTTCCCCATGTGTCGCATCACGGTCAATCTTGCGCCGGCCGCGTTGCGGAAGGAGGGCTCGGGCTTCGACCTGCCGATCGCGCTCGCCGTGCTCGCGGCGTCGGACCAGCTGCCACCGGACGCGCTCGCCGGTGTCGCGGCGTTCGGCGAGTTGGCGCTCGACGGCCGCGTGCGTCCGGTTCCGGGTGCGCTGATCGCGGCGGAGGGCGCGCGCTGGGCGAAGGTCGCGCGGCTCGTGTGCGCGGCCGAGTCGGGCGCGGAGGTGGCGCTCGCGGGCGTGGAGCCGATTCCGGTGCACCATCTGGCCGACGCCGTCGCGTACCTCCGCGGGACGCACGACCTGCCGGAGCCGTTACCGCTCTTCGACGCCGAGCACGAGCCGGCGCCCGATCTCGGCGACGTCCGCGGCCAGGAGCGTGCGCGCCGGGCGCTCGAGATCGCAGCTGCGGGTGGCCACAACGTGCTCTTCGCCGGGCCGCCCGGTACCGGCAAGACGATGCTCGCCCGGCGGCTGCCCGGGATCCTGCCGCTCCTCGGCGAAGACGAGGCGCTCGAGGTGACGCGCATCCACTCGGTCGCGGGCATGCTCACGCCCGGGGCGGGCTTGATCCGCGTCCCGCCGTTCCGGGCGCCCCACCACTCGACCTCGGCGCCGGCGATCGTCGGCGGCGGCGCGGCGGCGCCCCGTCCGGGTGAGGCGAGCCTCGCGCATCGAGGCGTGCTCTTCCTCGATGAGCTCCCCGAGTTCGCGCGTCCGGTGCTCGAGGCGCTCCGCCAGCCGCTCGAGGACGGGGTCGTCACGGTCTCGCGCGTCGGCGGGCGCGCCGTGTTTCCGGCGCGGTTCCAACTGGTTGCAGCGATGAACCTTTGCCCGTGCGGGGCGCGCGGGGATCCGGCGGGGCGCTGCAGCTGCGCACCGGAGAGGGTGCACCGCTACCGCGAGAAGCTCTCGCGGGCGCTGCTCGATCGCTTCGACCTGTCGCTCGCCGTGCCGCGGCCCCGCGGAACGGAGCTCGCCGGCCCGCCGGGTGAGTCGTCGGGCGCTGTGGCTCAGCGTGTGGAGGCCGCCCGCGGCCGCCTGAGAGTCGGTCCACCGGCGCTGGACGAGGAGGCGCGCGACCTGCTCACGCGTGCGGTCGAGCGGCTGCCGCTCTCCGGCCGCGGCCGCGCGCGCGTGGCGCGGGTCGCTGCGACGATTGCGGCGCTCGCGGGCGCGGAGCGCATCGGGTCTGAGCATCTGGCTGAGGCGCTGTCGTACCGGCCGCCGCGGGAGCTGACGGAATGAACTGGCTCGCCGTCGCCGTGTTCGCCGCCGAGACGGGCGAGCATCTGCTCGAGGAGCCGAAGAGCAGGCGCTTCGAGCGCTTCCGGCAGACGTTCGACGAGGACGCGTACCGGCGTCGGCTCGCCGTTGACGGGATCTCATGGGTGGACCGGGACGACGCCGACTTCCCGCAACGACTGCTCGCGATCCACGACCCGCCGGCCGGCGTGTTCGTGCGCGGCGAGGGTGACATGCCGCACGCAGTGCCGACAGTGGCGATCGTCGGTGCGCGAGCGTGCTCGCCCTACGGCACACCGTCGCGAAGCGCCTCGCGAGCGAGTTGGCGGCAGCCGGCGTGATCGTCGTCAGCGGGCTGGCGCGCGGAATCGACGGCGCGGCGCACCGTGGCGCGCTCGAGACGGGCACGACCCTGGCCGTCCTTGGTTGCGGCATCGACCGCGATTACCCCCGAGCCCATGCATCGCTCGCCGCCGAAATCACAGCGGAAGGCTGGGTGGTCTCCGAATATGCGCCCGGCGTCGAGCCGGCGCCGTGGCGGTTCCCCGCGCGCAACCGGATCGTCGCCGGGCTGGCGGACGCGACCGTTGTCGTCGAGGCACGCGAGCGAAGTGGCGCGTTGATCACGGCCGATCTGGCGCTCGATGAAGGGCGCGAGGTGCTCGCCGTTCCGGGCGAGATCACGAGCCAACTCTCCGCCGGTACGAACCATCTGCTTCGCCTCGGTGCGACGCCGGTGACCTGCGCCCGCGATGTGCTGCAGGTGCTCGGAGTGCGGCCGCCGGCTCCTGCGGCCACGCCGGCGCTCGAGACGCGGCTCGAGGCGATCAGGGCGGTGGTGGCCGACGCTCCGACCGGCGCGGACGAGGTCGTGCGCCGCACTGGGCTCGACGCCGCCCGAGTCGCCGCTGCACTCGCGGAGCTCGAGCTGCTTGGTGTCATCGAACAGGCGGACGGCCTCTATCGCGCGAGCCCGTAGGCTGGATGCATGGCTCGGCGCCGCCTCCCGATCGCGCTCGTCGCGCTGTTCCTCACGGGCTGCGGCGCGCACGGCGCGACGGTGACGGTGGCGGTCAGCGACGCGTCGGGGCAGCCGCTCCGGCGCGTCCACGTGTGGCTGCTCGGAACGACGCACGACGCCACCTCCGACGCAACCGGCAATGCCGCGATCCACGGCGTGAAGCCCGGCGTCTACCAGGTGAAGGCGGGCAAACCCGGCTACGTCGAGCAGAGCACGCAGGTCACGGTCGCGAAAGGGAGCGATCCCGACCCGCAGACGATCGCGCTGCCGTACTCACCACCGCTCGGGACGTTCGTCTACCACCCCAAATCGACCGAGTGGCTCGTGCTTCAGGTGGCGAGCGTCGAGCCGTGGAAGGTCACGTTGCGCACGCTCGAGTGGGGCTGCTGGGTGCAGACGTGGGACCACCACGACGATCAAGCACCGGAGCTCGACGCGAAGAAGAGCCGGCTGAAGGGTCACCCCTCGATCGACATCACCGGCCCCAACGAGCTCGATCCCGCATGGCAGCGGTCGACACCGGGCGCTGTGCCGGACACCGCGGTGGACGAGATGCCGAAGGGCGCCTGCAACGGGTCAGTGGCGGCGTGGGACCACTCGCACTAGCGCGTAGAGCCTGCCGCGGCCGGTGAGGTAGAGCCGGCGACCGTCGGTGACCACGGGTGAGTACTCGCCGTCCGGCCACGTCCACAGCAGCCTGCCGGTGCGCGCGTCGAGCGCGTACGTCTGGTGGGCGAACGTCGAGAAGTAGACGACGCCGTCGACGACGGAGGCAGCGCCCGAGATCGGTCCGTTCGCCGCGAACGACCAGCGCACGCGGCCGGTCGCCGCATCGAGCGCGAAGAAGCGACGGCTGTACGAGCCGACGAGCACCAGCTCGTGCCAGACCGCCGGCGCGGCGTACACGTAACCGCCCGTCGGCCTCGACCAGCGCAGTGTTCCGGTCTCTGCGCCGAACGAATAGACCTTGCCGTCGGTCGAGCCGATATAGACGCGGTCGTAGTCGAGCGCGGGCGTCGAGTAGAAGTTCCCGAGTCCGCCGAGCCTCGGTTGCGCCGACGCGCGCCAGACCAGACGGCCGGTGCGGGCGTTCAGGCAATAGACGTGACCGTCGTACGCACCAACGTAGACGCGCCCGCCTGCGAGCGCGGCCGAGCTCTTCACCTTGCCGCCGGTGCGGTAGACCCAGCGCGTCGCTCCGGTCCGCGCCGACAGCGCATACACTCGGCCCGACCAGTCGCCGATGTAGACGACTCCGTTAGCGACGAGCGGCGACGACTCCGTCGGGCCGATTACCCGTCGCCAGCGCATGCGACCAGTCGTGCGGTCGAACGCGACGACTTCGCCGTCGCGGCCGGGGACGTCCTCGGCGCACGAACGGCCGATGAACGTCTCAAGGACGAGCCGGCCCGCGAGCGCGGGGGAGGCCCACCCACAGCGGCCGCTGTCGTAGCGCCAGATCGCCCGCCCCATGCGCGCGTCGAGGGCGTAGAAGCGGCCGTCGAAGGTCGCGAGGAACACCCGCCCCTCGGCGACGACCGGCGGAAACTCGAGCAGCGCGCCGCCGTGCCATGTCCACACCTGCCGGAACGGCGGGCGCAGGCCCACGCCTTCCAGCGAGCGCGTCCGCGCCGCGCCCAGGCCGTAGGTGGCCCAGACGACGCCGCTCGAGCGGACGGGCG
>JBKPRG010000168.1:0-7823 GCA_046765815.1 Actinomycetota bacterium | reverse complement strand
CGTTCCCGCCGATGGAGTTGGCGACCACGAGCGGGGCCATCACCGGCTTCGACATCGACATGGCGAGCGCGCTCGCGAAGACGTTCGGCGAGACCGCGAAGCCGCTGAAGACGGCGTTCCCCGGTCTCATCGCGGCGCTGAAAGCGAAGAAGTGCGATGCGGTGATCAGCGGGATCTTCGTCACCCCTGACCGGCTCAAGCAGGCCGCAGCGGTCGGCTACATGGCGACGCACCGTGTTTTCATCGTCAAGGCCGGCAACCCGAAACACGTGCGTGGGCCGAACGACCTCAAGGGGCTCAACGTCGTCGTACAGACAGGTACGAAGTACGAGGAGTACCTCAACGCGCTCAAGGCCAAGATCGGCTTCCACCTCCAGGGCTACCCCGGCGACAACGACGCCGTCGCCCAGTTGATCCTCGGCCGTGCAGACGTCGACCTCACGCAGGACACCTCGTTCGCGTTCCAGGCGAAGGCACATCCCGGGAAGATCGCCGTCGCCTACACGTTCGTGGACAAGGACACGTTCGGCGTCTACTACCGGAAGGGCGATCCGCTCGGCACGAAGATCAGCGCCGGCATCAAGAAGCTCAAGTCGAACGGCACGCTCGTGAAGCTCGCGGGGAAATACAAGATCCCGGTCAGCGACGTGAAGTAGCTTGCTCGCGAGCTTCGACTCGCACCTCTTCTGGTCGGCGCTCACCTCCGGTCCTTACTGGAGGGGAGCGCTGACCGCGCTCGAGCTGACGATCGTCGCCCTGGCGACGGCGGTCGTGGTCGGATTCTTCGTCGCACTCGGTTCGCTCAGCGAGAGGCGCAGCGTCCGGATCGGCGCCTGGATCTACAACTGGCTCTTTCGCGCGACACCGACGCTCCTGCAGCTCTACTTCGTCTGGTACGCGCTGCCGACGTGGTGGCACATCTTCGCGCAGAGCTGGTTCACGCCGTTCATGGCCGCGTGGATCACGCTCTCGCTCAACGAAGCCGCGTACATGTCGGAGATCATCCGCGCCGGACTGCTCTCCGTCGACCCCGGGCAAGAGCTCGCGGGGCGCGCGCTCGGGATGACGCGACGTCAGATCCTGCGCAGGGTGGTCGTTCCACAGGCGGTCCGCATCGTCATCCCACCCGTCGGCAACGAGTTCATCACGTTGCTCAAGCTGACGTCACTCGCCTCGATCATCTCGCTGCACGAGCTCCTGACCGCAGCCACCGAGCTCACGTCGTCGAAGTTCGTCTACAACGAGCCGCTGCTCGCAGCACTCGTCTACTACCTCGTCATCGTGAGCATCCTGATGCTGCTGCAGTCGCGGCTCGAGCGCCGGTTCACGTGGAGCTCGCAGCGGAGGCGCCGCGTCGCAGCGCCCGCCGTTCCTGCGATCTCTCACGACGCGCGATGACCGTCCTGAAAGCAGACGGGCTGCACAAGCACTACGACGGGCTCGAGGTCCTCCGCGATGTGACCTTCGAGGTCGAGCGCGGCCAGGTGAAGGTGATCGTCGGCCCGTCGGGGTCAGGCAAGTCGACGCTGCTCCGCTGTCTCGCGCTGCTCGAGGAGCCGGATCGCGGGACCGTCTCACTCGAGGACCGTCGGCCGAGCCCCGGCGAGGTCGGCATGGTCTTCCAGCGCTTCAATCTCTTCCGGAACATGACCGCGCTCGCCAACGTCATGTGCGGTCTCCGCGAGGTGCGCCGACTGTCGAAGGCAGAGGCCCGCGATCAAGCGATGGCGTTTCTCGCCCGGGTCGGCGTCGCCGACAAGGCGTCGCAGTTTCCCGACGAGCTGTCCGGCGGCCAACAGCAGCGCGTCGCGATCGCACGCGCCCTCGTGATGCGCCCGAAAGCGATGCTCTTCGACGAACCGACGTCGGCGCTCGACGTCGAACTCGTTCGCGAGGTGCTCGACGTGATGGAGTCGCTCGCGGCGGACGGGATGACCATGGTCGTCGTCACGCACGAGCTGCGGTTCGCGCACCATGTGGCGAGCTCCGTGCTGATGATGGACGAGGGCCAGATCATCGAGGAGGCGCCGCCGGAGGAGTTCTTCTCCGCACCGAAGCAGGAACGGACGCGACGGTTCCTCGCGCTCGTCGAGTAATTCCTGGGTCTACGCCCGAAGTTTCGGGCTTACGGCCGGCGCCTGCGCTTCCAGCCAGCGTTCGAGCTCGGCTGCCGGGAGTGCCGGTGTCAGTTTGTAGCCCTGGACAAGGTCGCAGCCGTACTGCTCGAGCCGCGTCTCGACCCCCGGGGTCTCGACTCCTTCTCCGACGACCTCGAGGCCGAGTTCGTGGCCCAGGCGGATGATCGAGCGGACGATCACGTCGTTGCCGGCGTTGGTGGCGAGGTCGGTGACGAACGAGCGGTCGATCTTGATCTGGTCGAGCGGCAGGCGGGCGAGAAACGCGAATGAAGAGTGCCCGGCGCCGAAGTCGTCGAGCGCGATGCGGACACCGAGCTCGCTGAGCGCGCGCAACGTCGCCTCGGCTACAGCCGGATCGGCGATGACCCCGCCCTCGGTGACCTCGAGCAGGAGGTTCTCCGCGGGAACGCAGTGGCTGCGGAGCAGATGCAAGACGTCCTCCGAGAAGCTGGGGTCGTTCAGGTTGCGAGGCGAGACGTTGACGGAGACGGCGATCGACCTGCCACCGTCCAGCCATCGCCTGCACTGCCGGAGGGCAAGATCGAGGACATGGTGGGTGAGCGCCTTGATCAGGCCGGTCTGGTCGGCGAGCGGGACGAACCCTGCAGGGGGAATGAGCCCGTCGGTCGGATGCTCCCACCGTACGAGTGCCTCCACACGGTCGATGCGTTTCGAACGAAGATCGAGCATCGGCTGATAGTGGAGGAGGAGCTCGTCCTCGGCGATCGCGCGCCGCAGCTCGCCGGGCAAGCCGAGCCGGCGCCGGGCATGGCCGTCGCCGATGCGGCTCTCCTCGTAGAAGGCGTGACCGGCACCGCTCGCCTTCGCCGCGTACATCGCGATGTCGGCGTAGCGGAGGAGCTGGTCGACGTCCTCTCCGTCGCCGGGGAAGCAGGCAACACCGATGCTCGCTTCGATGCTGAGCGGCAGACCGTCGACGTAGTACGGCTGCACGCGAAGGGCATCGATCCGTTCCACTGCGCTCAGCGCGGCTGACCTGGCATCGCCCTCGACGTGAAGGAGGAGGGCGAACTCGTCACCGCCGAGCCGCGCAAGCGTGTCCGGAGGCCTTAGGCTGCGGCGAACTGCGCCGGCGAACTCGCAGAGCAGGAGATCGCCGTAGTGATGGCCGAGCGTGTCGTTGATCTCCTTGAACCGGTCAAGGTCGATGAGCAGGACTGCCAGCTCGCCGCGACCGCGAGCGGCGGCAATTGCCTGTGTCACGGCTTCGTAGAAGTAAATCCGATTGGGCAGCTCGGTCAGCGGGTCGTGAAGGGTTCGATGGAGGAGCTCGTGCTCAGCGCGTTTCCGATCACTGATGTCCTCGAGCATTCCCACGACGTGAGTGGGGCGCAGCGCCGCGTCTCTCACGAGTGCCATCACGGTCCGGCACCACATCGCGGACCCGTCGCGCCGCCGGAAGCGGTGCTCTCTCTCGCACCGATCCGTCTCGCCCGCGAGGAGCTCCTCCAGGATTGGGCCGAGCCCGTCGCCGGGATCGAGGTACTCCGCAAAGTGCCGCCCGTCGAGATCGCCCGGCAGATAGTCACTGACCCGCTCGAGCGTTGGATTCGCCGCCAGGATCCGGCCGTCCAACCCGAGCGTCATGACCCCGATCGACGCCGCGTCGAACATCGACCGGAACTGCTGCTCACTCGCAGCGAGCGCCTCCTCTGCCCGCTTGCGGTCGGTGATGTCCACCATCACCCCTTGCCAGTGGGCGACGCCGGTCGCCTCGTCGACGACGACGGCCGCCTTCTCGCTCACCCAGACCAGGCGCCCGTCCCGGGCGATCATCCGATACTCCGCAAAGAGCGGAGACAGTGTGCTCCTCGCTCGCTCGTCCTCACGGGCCATACGCGCCGCGTCGTCTTGGTGCAACACCTGCAGCCAGAGCTCGTCGTCGTTCAGCCACGCCTCCCGTGGATAGCCGAGCAGCCCCTCGACCTGCGGGCTGATGTACAGCGGGGTCGAGTGGCTGGGATCATCCGGGTTAACGAGGTCCATGTACGCAACGATCCCGGGGATCCGCTCGACGAGGCGCTCGAACCGGATCAGCGCTTGGTCGCTGAGGCTGTGTTCGTCCGCTGTGTCCATAGAGAAAGGAGGCGCGGCGGAATGCCGCCCGTGGCCGCTCTTGTCATCATCGGCACAACCGCACTGCGCCATTAGCGCGGCGGTGATTCGTTGGGCGAGCGCATCACAGTCCCGCCGCACCCGCCCTGGAAGCCATGATTGTTGTCTGAGGCACCTCAAAGAATGAGGGCCGCCGGCATAGACGTGTTCGGCGGCGCGGTGCACATGATCGAGCTCGCAGCGACGCGGTCGCCCGCGGCGGACGAGGTCGTGATCGCGGTGCGCGCATCGGGCGTCGGGAATTGGGACGAGATCGCTCGGGTCGGAAACTGGGACCTCGGCCGCCGGCCGCCGCTCGCGCTCGGTGTTGAGGCCGCAGGAGTTATCGACGCGGTCGGAGAGCAGGTGACAACATTCGAGCCGGGCGACGAGGTGCTCACCCACCCGCTTCCGCTCCGGCAGCAGGGTGCCTGGGCGGAATGGCTTGTCGCGCCGGCTGCACTCGTGGCGCCGAAACCTGCCGCCATACCGTGGGAGATAGCTGCCGCGTTCCCTGTGCCCGCACTGACGGCGGACCAGGCGCTCACAGAGGCTGCGCCGACTCCGGCGGGTAGCTGGGTCCTCGTGCACGGTGCCGGCGGCGTCACTGGTGGCCTTGCGGTACAGCTAGCGGCCGCGCGAGGAGCAACGGTCGTTGCGACAGCTGGGCCGACGAGCGCGGAACGCGTACGCGGCTTCGGCGCGCGCCTCGTGTTCGACTACCACGACCCCGACTGGTTCATCCAGGTCCGAGATGCGACGCCTGACGAAAGGGGTGTCACGGCCGCGATCAACGCCGCGCGTCGTGGCGCGGCGACCGCGTTGCGTGCAGTAGCCGACGGCGGACGTCTTGCGACAATCACCGGTGACCCACCGCGGAGCGAACGGGGCGTCACAGTCGCCGACGTCTACGTCCGCCCGGACGGGCCGCGCCTTGCGGCGCTCGCCGCAGAGCTTGCCGAAGGGCGGCTTTCGCTCCATGTCGCGGCGACACTCCCGCTCGCCGACGCCCCAGTCGCGCTTGAACTCGTCGTCGCCGGTCGCGCTGCGGGCGCCATCGTGGTGGCACCCGACTCATCCTGACCTCACCGCCACTGGAATTGACCCGAGCCGCACTGACTTGACAGGTTCGCCAAGATTGGCGGTAGCTAGTACGGCGCCGAGCAAAAGCTCGACTGAGGCGAGACGCAAGTGTCGGCTTCGGCGCCAACGCCGTCATGGAGGAACGCCCTTGTCAGCGCCTGCGAGCCCACTGCTCTCCCCGTCACAACTAGCTGTTCTCGCCGAGATCGGCGACGAGCGTTCCGCGCCCGTCGGTGAGCTGCTCTACCGGGTCGGCGATCGGACCTATCCGTTCATCGCGATCCTCGAAGGAGAGGTCGCGATCGTCGACGCGGCCGGGAACGAGCTCGTCCGGCACGGCCCATCGGGCTTCCTCGGCGAGCTGAACCTCCTCTCGGGGCAGACGCTCTTCGTCAGTGCGCTCGTGGTCGAACCGCTTCGGTACATCGCGGTCGAGCGCAGCGCGCTGCGATCGCTCCTCAACGAGGACGGCCCGCTGAGCGATCTGCTCCTCTCCACGTGGATCTCTCGGCGAGAGGCGTTGCAGAGCGTTCAGGGGATCGGCCTGGAGATCATCGGGCCTCACGGGTCGGAGCCGACGATGCGCATGCTCGAGTTTGCCCGTGCGAACCGGTTGCCGTACAGCTGGCAGGAGGCAGCTCCGCCGGACGGCGGCGCGTTGCCCCTCGTGCGGCTGCCGGGCGGTGGGGAGCTGCACGGCCCAACGACCGGCCAGGTGCTTCGAGCGCTCGGGATCGGGCTCGAGCTCGCGCCACGGGAGGACGTCGACCTGCTGATCGTCGGTGCCGGCCCGGCGGGTCTCGCGGCCGCGGTGTACGGCGCCTCCGAGGGACTCGACACGCTGGTCGTCGAGAGCACGGCGCTCGGCGGCCAGGCCGGCTCATCGCGACGAATTGAGAACTACCTCGGCTTCCCCGCCGGCATCAGCGGCACTGAGCTGACGAGCCGCGCAGTCACCCAAGCACGCAAGTTCAACGCGCGCACAGCGACGCCGTACCGCGCTCTCTCGCTCGAGCCGGGCAACGGCCGCCATCTCGTCCGGCTCGAAGACGACCGCGAGATCGCTGCGCGCGCCGTCCTGCTCGCGACGGGCGCGCAGTACCGGCGGCTCCCGGTCGATCGCCTTGCCGAGTTCGAAGGGCTGACGATCTTCTACGCGGCCGGGGCGCCTGAGGCCCAGCTCTGCGCCGGCTCGCGCGTCGCCGTTGTCGGCGGCGGCAACTCCGCCGCTCAGGCAGCCGTCTGGCTTGCCCGGGGCGGCGCGCTGGTTACCCTGCTCCATCGCCGCACCGATCTCCGCGAGACGATGTCCGACTACCTCGTCAACGAGCTCGAGCGCTACGGCGTCGCCGTCCGCGACCGAAGCGAGATCGCGGCACTCCACGGCGAGGACGGACGCCTCGAGGCCGTCACCCTGACGAGCGGCGACCGCTTTCCGTTCTCGTTTCTGTTCCTCTTCCTCGGGGCGCTGCCGTGCACCGAATGGCTCGACGACACGGTCGCCCGCGACCACAACGGCTTCGTCCTCACCGGCGCGGCGGCAAGCATGGACAACCTTCTCGAGACCGACGTTCCCGGAGTGTTCGCGGCCGGCGACGTCCGCTCCGGCTCGACCAAACGCTGCGCCACCGCCGTCGGCGAAGGCGCAATGGCCGTCCAGTTCGTCCACACCCACCTCTCCCGCACTCCTGCCGTCGAGGAAGCCTCGTGACCGGCTCCGTCTGCACCCACCTCGACCAGATCACCGTTCGCGAGCTGCCTGCCTCCGTCGACGGGTGCGAGGACTGTCTGCGCACAGGCGGCAAGTGGCTGCACCTACGGATCTGCCTCAGCTGCGGGCATGTCGGCTGCTGCGACGACTCACCCAACCGGCACGCCAGTGCACACGCCCAGGCAACGTCGCATCCGATCATCCGCTCGCTCGAAGCCGGCGAGCAGTGGTGCTGGTGCTACGTCGACGACGTCGGATTCGTGCTGAGGGACGTGCGCGGCGAAACCCGCATCCCGCCTTCACCGCTCCTGCAGTAAGTTGGCGATCGCGCCCAGCGGGCCGCGGGCCGCGAGTTCGCTGCTCGCTGTGGCGAAGGCATCGCGAAACCGCTCATTCGCTCGCAGCGGTTCCGTGAAGACCTCGTCGAGCTCGAGGAAAATCAAGGGATCACGCACAGCCCGCGCCGCAAGGACGACGCCGCGTTCGCCGCGCGAGTCCGGTGCACGCCGGTCGGCTGGCACCGTCCCGAGGTAACGCGCCCAGGCTGCAAGTGCAAGCGCCGCGCCGGCGATCGGGCCGCCGCGCTCGAGCTGCGTCTCGATCGTCGGGACGAGGAAGCTGGGGAACTTCGCGGTTCCGTCGATGCAGAGACGCGCGATCTGGTCGCGCACGCCGGTGTTCTCGAACCTGTGCAGCACGGTCGCGGCGTAGTCGGCGGCCGGGTAGCCGGGAATCTCCGCCAGCGTCGGGATCGCCTCGCGCTCGAGGAGGCGCTC
>JBKPRG010000167.1:0-21287 GCA_046765815.1 Actinomycetota bacterium | reverse complement strand
ACCTCGTCCCGCGCCTCCAGTGCGAGCGTCACCGCCTGGAGCTCATGCTGGTCGATCGGCACGGGATCGTTGAAGAACACCATCATCCCGTCGCCGGCGAAGTGCTCGAGCGTGCCGCGGTGCTTGGCGATCAGGCCGCCGAGGGTCGCGTGGTACTCGCGCAGAACGCGCAGCAGCTCCTCGGGCTCGGCCGTCTCCGCGAAGGCCGTGAACCCGCGCAGATCGCAGAACACAACCGAGACGTACGCCCGGTGGCCTGCCAGGAGCCGCTCGCCCTCGTCGCTCGTGATCAACTCGGCCACCTGCGGCGAGAGGAAACGCGCGAGTTCCGAGCGCTGGCGCTCCACCGTCTCGAGCAGGCGGGCGTTCGCGATCGCGACGGCCGCCTGGTCGGCGAATGCCTGCACGATCCCGACCTGCTCGTCGGTAAACGTGCCGGCGGTCTCACGCACGATCCCGATCACGCCGACCAGCTCGTCGTCGAGCAGGATCGGAAGGCTGAGCACCGACCGAAAGTGACGGGGGCCGGCGTACGTGTACTCGGAGTCGGCCTCGACATCGGCGACGTTGACGATCTCGCGCGTGAGCACGACCCGGCCGGTCATCGTGCCCCGGTCGGGCGCGATCGGATGGTCGACCTCGTAGTCGAATCCCTCGCTCGCGCCGTAGTTGGCGACCGGGTGAAGGAGCCCGTCCCGCAGCACGTAGAGCCGTCCGTTGCTCGCCGAGCAGAGCCGCGCCGACGACTCGACCACCTCCTCGAGCACCCGCTGCACGCTCCCCGAACCGACGAGCGCCCGCAGAACACGGCCGAGCGCACGAAGCGCACGCGCGTCGGCGGTGCCCTCGTCGGCAGCCGTCATCGACCGATCGTAAGAGGTTGCGCGGCCTGCATCCAGCGCGTTAGCCGCGCCTGCGGCGGCGGCGATGGCTCGCCCGCAGCGAGGGCGTGAGGTGGTCGAGCTCTTCGAGCGCTTGGCCGGCGCCGCGGGCGACCGCCGTCAGCGGGTCGTCGGCGACCGTCACCGGCAGGCCGGTCTCGCGACGCAGCAGCTGGTCGAAGCCCGGCAGGAGCGCCCCGCCGCCGACGAACATGAGGCCGCTGTCCGCGATGTCCGCGGACAGCTCTGGCGGTGTCCGCTCGAGCACGAGCTTGACCGCGTCGATGATCAGCCCGAGCGGCCGCTGGAGCGCACGCTGCACCGCCGACGCCTCGACCTCCGAGCGCCGGAGGAGGCCGCTGCGTAGGTCACGCCCCGCGACCTGTCCGGTCTCCGGCACCTCCATCCCGGGGAGCGCCGAGCCGATCTCGATCTTCAGCCCCTCAGCCTGCTCCTGGCCGATCAGGAGGCGCTGCTCGTCCTGCAGCAGCTTGATGATCGCCTCGTCGAGGTCGTAGCCGCCGACCCGGACGGAGTGCGAGACGACCATGCCGCCGAGCGCCGTCACCGCCATCTCGCTCGTGCCGCCGCCGACGTCGACGACCATCGAGCCGACCGATTGCGCGACCGGCAGCTCGGCCCCGATCGCCGCCGCGAGCGGCTCCTCGATCAGGTAGGCGCGCGCGGCGCCGGCGGCGATCGAGGCCTCCTCGACCGCGGAGCGCTCGACCTGGGTGACGCCGCTCGGGATGCACACCATCACGTCCGCGCGCCTCCCCCAGCCGTGGGTCGACTTGCGGATGAAGTGGCGCAGCATCTGCTCGGTCGTCTCGAAGTCCGCGATCACGCCGTGGCGAAGCGGGCGCGTCGCGCGAATGTGCGCCGGCGTGCGGCCGATCATGCGGCGCGCGTCCTCGCCGAACGCCTGCACATCCCCGGTCCGCTCGTCGATGGCGACCACCGACGGCTCGAAAACGACGATGCCGCGGCCACGCTGGTAGACGACCGTGTTGGCGGTCCCCAGATCGACCGCGAGGCGGCGGTCGGACAGGTGCTGGCGACCCCCCAGCCGCACGCCGCTGGAGGCTACCTAGCCACGCGAGTCCGACACGACCTGATAGCGGTCGACGGACGTCCGGTGCCCACCCCACGACTGGAAGAGTTCGCCGAGCTGCTTCGGCATCTCCTCGTCGAACGTCGGCTCCGCTGCGGCGGCATTCGCCTCCGAGTCGAAGAGCGTGATCGAGAGGAACTTGCCGTCCTGAGTCGCCAGCTCGAGATGACCCTCGTACCCGGTGAGCCTTTCGACCAGCGGACGGATGACCGCCTCCGCCTGGTCCATCGACTGCTGTGCGGCCTGCACATCCACCCCTTCGAAGCTCGCCACACGCGCGATCATCGGATCCTCCTTTGTTGGAACAGGTTCCCGCGTGTGGAATCTACGCCTCTGTACCCTGGCCCGCGTTGCCGTACTACATCTGCCCGAAGTGCAAGGAACGCTCGCTCGACATCGACGCCCGTGAGGGCTTCTCGGAGCAGGCGCCGGCGTGCCGTCACTGCGGTTTCGGCTTCCTCTTCGAGTTGCTCGACGACTACTACCCCGCGCCCGACACCGGGCTGCTCGTCACCGACCAGCAGCGTCGCGTGCTTGCGATCGGGCGGGGCATCTTCGAGCTGACGGGGTTCCCAGAGGCCGACCTGATGGGACGCGACGTCGTCGAGGCGCTCCGCCTGTCGGATGACAAACCGGTCGAGCTCGCCCGCGAGTGGGGCGTCCGCCGGCTCGGCGAGCAGATCTCGATCCGCACGCGGGCCGGTAACGAGAAGGCCGTCGTCGCCGACGTCTTCCCCGCGTACGACGACGACGGCGGGCTCCTGCTCGCGTTGACGCCGAAGCGCTAGGAGGGCTCGGCGGGACGCCGTTCGTCGCGGGGATGCGCGGGGTCGTTCCGAGGCAAGGACGCAGGGAGCGTCGATAGCAAAGCTATCGGCGCGACTGAGGACGCGGCCTCGGGGCGAGCCGCGCACCATCCGCGGCACAACTGTGTTCCGCCGAGTCCTCCTATATCCGAGTCGACGGGCAGAGGTCGAGCGCCAGCGGGCACTCCGCGCAGCGCGGATTGCGTGCGTCGCAAATGCGGCGGCCGTGCCAGATCAGCAGGTGCGGGAACCGCGGCCAGTCCTCACGCGGGACGAGCTTCATCAGGTCGCGCTCGATCTTCACCGGGTCTTCCTGTCTTGTGAACCCGAGCCGCTGCGAGAGGCGTCGCACGTGCGTGTCGACGACGATGCCCTGCGCGTTGCCGCGCTCCGACGAGACGACGTTCGCGGTCTTGCGCGCGACCCCCGGCAGGCGAAGGAGGTCGTCGAAGCGCTCGGGCACATCCCCGTCGAACTCCTCGAGCAGCATCGTCATCGTCCCGCGCAGCGCCTTCGCCTTCTGGCGGAAGAAGCCCGTCGCGAAGATGTCGCGCTCGAGCTCCTCCTGCGGCACCGCGAGGTAGTCCTCCGGCCGCCGATACTTCTCGAACAACCGCTCCGTGACGCGGTTGACGTTCACGTCGGTCGTCTGCGCCGACAGCATCACCGAGACGAGCAGCTCGAGCGGATTTCGAAACGTGAGCGCGATCGCCGCATCGGCATGCTCGGCCGCAAGCCGCTCGATGATCGGCCGGATGCGCTGCTTCTTCGGACCGACGCGCTTGCGCGCTTCGCGGAGGTAGCTCTTAGGCATTCACGGCAACCGGCTCGGGTGGCGGCCATGCACCGCCGCCGAGCCGCGGGCCGGCGCACACGAGATCGAGCGCCGGGCAGCCCGAGCAGTTGAACTCGCTCGGCGTCGGCACGAACTCGCCGGCGTTGATCCGCCCGATCGCCGCGGAGAGCTCCGACTCGAGCAGCGGCAGCTCCCGCCGCTCGAACGTCGTCGACACGACGGCGTCGGCGCGCTCGAGGAAGTGGTAGACGACCTCCACCTCGTCCGCCCCCGCGCGGAAGCAAGCGAGTGCGTACACGAGCCGCTGTAGCCGGTAGTCGCTCTCGACGATCTCTTCCGGCGTGCCCTCCTCGAGCGAGTTCGTCTTGTAGTCGAGGACGAGCGCGCGCGCTCCGTCGCGCCACAGCACGTCGAGCCGTCCGTGCAGCAGCACGCCGTCGTGCTCGAAGGCGAACGGCCGCTCGGGGAGCGCAGTCGGCAGCGTCGCGATCCGGGCAGCAAGCTCCGACTCGCAGTACGAGCGCACGAACGCCGCGATCCGCTCGAGCTCCTCGTCGGAGACGGCCGGGTACCACGTCCGCACGATCTCGAGCTCCGGCGGCGCCGGCGCCGCGAGATCGACGACTTCGAGTAGCCGGTGCACCGCGTCGCCGACCTCGGTCGCCTTCAACCCGCCGCCACCGGTTCCCGTGCCGCGCTCCTCGCGCAGCCCGGCGACGCGTTCCGCGTAGTAGCGGTACGAGCACCGCTCGAAGAGGGCGAGCGCCGAGTAGGAGAGCCGGCGGACCCGGTGCAGCGGCGCCGGGGGCGGCGGCGCCAGTTCCGGCAGCCGGTACCCGCGCGGCGGCGGGGACGAAGGCAGCTCCGCGAAGAGCGCGAGCTGTCCGTCGTCGGCGACCACCTCGACGTGCTCGGGCTCGGCCGGGAGGCCGCGATCGACGGTGAGCAGGAAGCGTGCATCACCGCGCTCGAGCTCCACCGGAGCAGACGCGTGCTCGATCTCTTCCTGCGCACCGAGACGGCCGAGCACCCAGCCGATCGGCGTTTCGCGGTCCTGCGCGCGCTCGACATCGATCGCACCCGACACGATCAGGCGATCGATCGCGCGCGTCATCGCGACGTAGTAGAGGCGTAGACGCTCTGCGCGGTCCTCGCGCTTCTCCGCCTCCCGCACCGCGTCGTAGTCGAAGACGCCCTTGCGCTTGCCCGACGTCGGATGGATGACGCGGAAGCCGAAGCTGCCGTCGGGGCGAACGAGGATCTCGTCGGTGGACGGCGCGCCGGCGGTGTCGCGTCCGGCGTCGGCGACGATCACGACCTTGAACTCGAGCCCTTTCGCGGCGTGGATCGTCAACAGACGGACGGCGTCCGCTCCCTCCTCCTCCGACACCGCCTCGAGCTGCGCCGCGCCGACCGCCTCCTGGTCGCGGATGAACTTGACGAACCCGTCGAGGTCGGCGCCGCGCACCTCTTCGTACGAGCGCGCAAGCCGCATCAGCTTGCGCAGGTTCGCGTAGCGCCGCTTCCCGTCCCAGCGGGCGAGCACGGCGAGGTCGTAGTCGTGCGCGGCGACGATCTCGTCGCACAGCCGCTCGAGGCTCGTGCGGGCGGATGCGGCGACGAGCCGCTCGTACCGCTGCTTGAACGCGCGCACGAGGCGCTCGTCCTCATCCGACAGCGCCTCGGGCAGCGAGCGCTCGATGCCCGTGTAAAGCGGCCGCTTGCCCGCGTGTCTTCGGATGAGGACGAGCGCGTCGTTCGACACGCCGACGAACGGCGACGCAAGCACCGTGGCAAGTGCCTCGTCGTCGTAGCGGTTGTGGAGCAGGCGCAGATACGCGAGCAGGTCGACGACCTGCTGCTGGCCGAAGTAGCCGCGCCCGGTCGCGCGGTACGTCGGCAGGCCTTCCGCGCGCAGCGCGGACTCGTACTGCTCCGCGTCGGTTCCGGCCGCGAACAGCAGGACGATCTCGCCGCACGCCGCTGCGCCGCCGGCGACGAGCTCGCGGACGCGGCGCGCGATTGTCCGCGCCTCGCCTTCACGCCAGCTCGTCCCGGCCTCGCGGTACGCCTGCTTGTCGCTGACGAGCAGCTCGACGGGGTGGCCGAAGACTGGGTCGGCAAACTCACCCGACGCCGCGAGGGGCTGGTAGCCGTCGCCGAACTCGTCGCCGAAGAGGTAGTTGACCGCCGCGAGCACCTCCGGCCGCGAGCGGTAGTTGCGCGTGAGCGGAAGCCGTTGCGCAGCCGCTTCCCGCCGCTCGCGGAAGACGGCGACGTCGGCGTGCCTGAAGCCGTAAATCGACTGGAACTCGTCGCCGACGAAGAAGACGTCGCAGGTGCCGTGACGAAGCAAGTCGATCAGGTCACACTGCAAGCGATTCGTGTCCTGGAACTCGTCGACCATGATCGAGCGGAAGCGAAGCTGCTCCGCCTCGCGCACCTGCTCGTCGTCGCGGAGCAGGTCGCGCGCGAGCAGCTGCAGATCCTCGAAGTCGAGGGCCGACTCGCGCTGCTTTGCGGCCGCGTACTCCGCCGCGAACAGATCGAGCAGCTCCTGCAGAAGCTCGCTGTCGCGCGCAGCGAGCTCCTCGAGCGCGGCCTGCAGCAGGCGGTCGCGCGCGGCCCGGAACTCGACGGCGCGGTCGCCTGTGGCAGGCAGGTCGAGGTCGAGCAGCTGCTCGGGGTTGGCGCCGAGCGCCAGCGCCGCCGTCGCCGCGGCGAGTTGCTTCTCGGTCGCCTGCGGATCGGCCGCCAGCAGCCGCGCGGCTGCTTGAAGCTCGGCGAGCCGCTCGGTGACACCCGCGTGCTCGCCGAGCTCGAGGCGCAGATCGCGTCCCGCCGAGCGCAGCGTCTCGTAGACACCGGTGAGCATCTTGCGCAGCCCCTGCGCGCCGTACGTCGCCAGCAGTCGCAGCCGTTCCGGGTCGCGCGCGGCGCAGAAGGAGGCGAGGGCGCGCTCGAACGCCTCGCCGCGCAGCACGGCGGCCTGGTCGTCGGCGAGCTCGTGGAAGCGCGGGTCGAGCCCGACAGGGAAGGGGTGCGCGCGCAGCAGGCGCGAGCAGAAGCCGTGGATCGTCGAGATCCAGGCCCCGTCGAGACGGCGCGCGAGGTCGTGCCGCCCCCGGTCCTGCAGCCCGGCGCGGATGCGGGCGCGCAGCTCGCCCGCGGCCTTGCGTGTGTACGTGATGACGAGCAGCGACTCAACGTCGAGGCCCTGCTCGCAGACCGCGCGCACGAAGCGCTCGACCAGCACCGACGTCTTGCCGGTGCCGGCGCCCGCGGAGACGAAGACCTCGCCGGTCGAATCGACCGCCGCACGCTGCTCGGCGTTCACGAACGCGCCACCCTGCACATCGTCCAGAGGTCGCACCACGAGGGGCAGCCGTCGCCCTTCGGGTCGTGCCGAACGTCGCCGGCGTGGATCCGCTGCGCATACGTGCGCGCGCGGTCGCGCGAGAGCTCGACGAGCGCCCAGAACTCGTCGTCGGGCAGGAAGTCGTTCTTCTGGAAGCCGGGCAGGTCCTCGGCGGCTCCCTCCTGCAGCAGGCCACGCGTCACCCGAGCGCCCGCGAGTGCGCGGTAGACGCCGCCGAGCGGCTCGATGCCGACGAGGTCGCGCAGCACGAGCATGTAGAGCGGGATCTGCAGGCGCAGCTCCTCGTCGATCTGTTTCGCCGAGGGCGCGGAGCGGCCCGACTTGTAGTCCTGGACGATCCCGCGCGCGCTGAACGGGTCGACGTCGATCCGGTCGATCTTGCCGCTCAGGAAGAACCCCTCACCGAGGGCGAGCCCGCGTTGCAGCTCCGGCGCAGAGCGCTCGAGCCCGAAGCCGACCTCGAAGCGGCGCGGCGCGAGCTGCAACGGCGAGCGCGCCTCGTCACGCGCGAATGCTTCGAGATCGCGCCAGAGGCTCTCCTCGAGCTCGGCTGCCTGCAGCTCGGTCAGCTCGAGCCGGACGCCGCCGCGCAGCGCGTCGTCGAGGCACCGGCGCAGGAAGCCGACGGCCTGCTCCACGTTCTCCGGCGTGACGCGGTCGTGGCCGAGCTCCTTCGGCAGCCCTGCGTAGAACTTGTGCAGCGCGCTGTGTGCGACCGAGCCGCGCAGCATCGGATCGACGACGGCGTCGATCGTCTTCGGCGAGACGACACGCTCGTGCAGCCACGCCGACGAGCAGTCCGCGAAGCGCTCGAGCTCGGTGACGCTGAACGTCGTGCGTCCGCGCAGCCACTCCAGCACGACCGGGTTCTCGAGCCGCGTCTTCCGCTGGAACGCGGTGCGCGCACGGGCGAGCCGGCGCTCCCAGTCGTTGGCGTCGGCGATCGCGCGCGCCGAGTCGACGTCGGTCGTGACGAGTTGCGCGAGCGCCCGCAGCCGCTCCCGTTCCGTCGGCGCGGCATCGAGCGACCACGTGAGTGCGGAGAGCGGGCGGCGCAACGTGGCGTGCTCGACGTCGTCGGCAGCGAACGTCGCAGCGACCTCCTGCCAGAACGGGCTCGGCTCGCGCGGCGAGCCGTCGTCGGTCGCCGCCTCGCGGACGAGGTAGAGCCGCCGCGAGGCGCGCGTGCACGCCGTGTAGAAGAGGTAGCGGTCGCGGCTCACCTGGTCGGGCCGCTCGAGCCGGCCGCCGAGCGCGCGGCGGGCGTCGTCGTCGAGGAAAGGCGAGACGCGCGTGCGGCGTGGCAGCGTGCCCTCCTCGAGACCGAGCAGGAACACGATCTCGAAGCGGCGCGTGCGCGCGCGGAGCAGATCGAGCACCGCGACGCGCCCCGCCTCCGAGGTGCCGGCGAGCCGCACCTCTGTGCGCTCGACGGCCGCGAGCAGCTCCTCCGGCGACGGCGCGAAGCTCTCGAGCTCGTCGAGCAGCCGCAGCACCGCGTCGTACGTGCGCAGGTCGAGACGGGACGTCTCGCCCGCCGGCGGCGCCTCGGTGCCGTACGCCGCCCGCACCATCGCGCGGGCGAGCGCCCCCACCGCCGCGACCGGCGATGCCGCCGCGCGCAGCTCGGCGAGCTGCGGGATCGGCGCCTCGCGCAGCTTCTCCGCCTCTTCCTCGACACGCGCCGGCGTGTGAATCGCACGTCCCCGCAGCCGTCCCTCGACGAAGTCGACCGACGACCGGCCGAGCCCGGAGTACGGCGAGCGCAGGTATGAGAACAGCTCTCGCCGGCCGCCGTCGAGCCAGGCGTAGCGCAGGACCTGCAGCAGCGCATGCCCGAGCGGCGTCGAGCCGAGCCGAGCGCGCGAGGCGATCGCGTACGGCACGCCCAGGCCGCCCAACACCGTTTCGAGCGGCGCGCGCCAGCCGTCCAGCGACGGCGCGACGATCGCGATCTGCTCGGCGGGCGTGCCGGATCGCAGCAGATCCAGAAGCTCGTCGCCGACGAGCTCGAGCGTGCCCCGCACGCCCGCGCCCTCGAAGAAGCGCACCGCCGCGTCGAGCTCGGGCGGCGGCGGCGGCGACTCCTCGAACAGCGACCGTTCGAGGTGCGCGAGCGCCGGGTGTGCGTATTCGGCCGAGCGCGGCGCCAGCTCCTCGATCGTGCCGCCCGCGAGCCCGGAGAGGTCGTCGGCCGTGCGCGAGAGGGACGCGAAGGCGAGCCGACCGGGCTCGTACGGCAGCGACACGTGCACCTCCGTGCGTCCGGCCAGCGACTCGAGGAGTGCCCACTCCGCCCCGGTGAGGTCCTCGAAGCCGTAGGCGAAGACCGGCTCGCCGTGCCACGCGTCGAGGTCGGACTGCACACGCTCGGCCGCGTGACGGCGCTGCAGGTCGCGGTCCCAGAGACCGAGGCGGTCGAGCTCGGCGCGATACGCGCCGTAGAGCAGCGCGAGATCGCCTTCGACGTCGCCTGGGTCGAGCAGGCCGGACTCGAGCTCGCCGAGTGTGCGGACGAGAGACTCCCCGAAGCCGCCGGTGCGCGCCGAGCGCGAGAGGCCGTTGAGGGAGACGCCCGCGAGCGCGCGCCGGACGACCAGTGCCCGTTGCGCGTCGCTGCACACGGGCCGCTCGCCGCGCGCCAGGCGCGCGAAGAGGTCGTCGAAGGTACCGATCGTGCCGCCGAGCAGGCAGCCGCTGCGCGCGAGCAGGTCGCGCTCGACCCGGTCGACGTCCGACCGGTTCGGCACGATCAGGACGGGTTCGTCGTCCAGGCGCGCCAGATAGCGCTCGAGCAGCAGCGCGACTTTGCCCGCATTCGCAGGCCCGGCAAGGAGGGACAACCCCACCTTCCCATCGTAGAGCGGCCTCAGGACGGGTCCCGACGCCGCTCACGACGGTTTTCCGTGCTCTATGCGGAGGCTTGCGCCTTCGGGCGTCGCCCTCGGCGTGCCGCAGCCCGGCCGGGCATCTTGCCCGCGCACTCGTCGCAGAGATCTGCCACCTTCGAGCCGCGGCGCGCGTCCGAATACGTCACACGGAGCACCGCGCCCTGCGACTCGTCGACCTCCCTGCCGCAGTTGTCGCAAACCAACACTGTTTTCCGAGCCAAATTCGCCTCCTGAACGAGTTCCGAACCACGATCCTAATCGGAATTCGTGCCTGAATGATCTAGGCTTGGCCGCCGTGAAGCTGGCGACAATCGTCGTGCTCGAAGGCGACCAGACCGGACAGGAGCTCCTGGAGGAAGCGCTCCGGGTGCTGGCGCCGGACGTGACGGGGCTCGAGCTCGAGCTGCCCCGCTTCGATCTCTCGCTGGACAAGCGCCGCGAAACCGAGAACCGCATCGTCCACGAGGCCGCAGCGGCGATCAAAGAGCACGGACTGGGATTGAAGGCGGCGACCGTCACGCCCGAGACGCGCGGCGACGTCGGCTCCCCGAACCGCATCCTGCGCGAGGAGATCGGTGGCAAGGTGATCGTCCGCACCGGGCGGCGGATCCCAGGCGTCGTCCCGTTCGGCGGTGTACACGCGCCGATCTCGGTGGTGCGCATGGCGGTCGGTGACGCCTACGGCGCGAAGGAATGGCGCGAGGGCGAGGGTGGCGAGGAGGTCGCGTTCCGGACGGAGCGCATCGAGCGAAGCGTCTGCCGCGCCGTCGCCGAGTTCGCGTTCCGCGAGGCGGAGCGCACGAACGCGAAGATCTTCGGCGGGCCGAAGTACACCGTCTCGCCGACCTACGAGGGGATGCTGAAGGAGGAGATGGACGCGGCCGCGGAACGGCATCCCGACGTCCCCTACGAACCGCAGCTGATCGACGCGACGTTCGCGCTCCTGATCGCGTCGACCGGCGACCCGCTCGTCATCCCGGCCCTGAACCGGGACGGCGACATCCTGTCCGACTTGGTGCTGCCGCTCTTCGGCTCGATCGCGGGCTCGGAGTCGATGCTCGTCGCGTTCCAGGGTGAGGAGTTCGAGCCCACGGCGCTGATGGCGGAAGCGGCACATGGCACCGCGCCCTCCCTCGAGGGCAAGAACGTCGCGAACCCGATGGCGATGATCCTCGCCGCGGCCGCGTTGCTCTCGCAGACCGAAGAGGGCCGGGAGGCGGGTCGGGCGATCCGCGAGGCCGCGCTCGAGGCGGTCGCGTCCGGCACGAAGACCGCCGACCTCGCCGGGCACGCCACGACGACCGAGTTCACCGACGAGGTGATCCGGCGCACGCGCACGAAGCTCGAGATCTGGTCGAGCCTCTAGGTCTCTTCGAGCAGGCGCGAGCGGAGCTTCCGCATCACGAACCAACCGACGGCGCCGACGATGATGAGAGCTACGACGGCATAGAGGCCGTAGCGCTCGATGGCGTCGGCGACCGCCTTGCCCGCGTACCAGGACAGCGTCGCCACGCCCGCCGCCCACACAATGCCCCCGGCAGCGTTCCAGAGCAGGAACTGCCACCAGTGCATGCGGCTGATGCCGGCCAGCCAGGCGGAGGTGACGCGCAGGAGCGCGATGAAACGGCCGAAGAAGACCGTCTTTCCGCCGTGCTTCTTGAAGAAGCGCTCCGCCGGCGGCAGCACCTTTTCGAAGTGCCGGCGCGTGATCGACCAGCGGTAGAGCAGCCTACGGCCGCCCCAGCGGCCGAGCCAGTAGCCGATGTTGTCGCCGATGATCGCGCCCGCCGCCGCGAGCACGACGACCCAGACGATCGAGTAATGCCCTTCTCGCGCGAGCACCGCCGCGGCGATCAGCGCCGTCTCACCCGGAACCGGGACGCCCGCCGACTCGATCGCGACCGCGAGGAACAGCAGCACCAGCCCGTGCTGGATTAGCTGGTGGGTCACACAGCCAGGGTAGCCACCCGATTCGATAGCGTCGCGCGCGCATGCGCGTCGGCATTCCCAGGGAGCGGGTCGAAGGCGAGCGGCGCGTGGCTCTCGTCCCGGAGACGCTCGGGCGGCTCGGCGACGGGATCGAGGTGGTCGTCGAGGCGGGTGCCGGCGAGGAAGCTGCGTTCGACGACGCTGCGTACCGCGAGGCGGGAGCCACGATCGGATCGCCGTGGGACGCCGACGTGGTCGCGAAGGTGGCGCCGCCGACGGCGGACGAGGTGTCGCGTTTGCACGAAGGGCAGGTACTGATCGGCTTCCTGGAGCCGCTGACCGACCGCGAGGGCGTCGAGCGGCTCGCCCAGGCGGGCGTGCACGGCTTGGCGCTCGAGTCGATCCCGCGGATCACCCGGGCCCAGCCGATGGACGCGCTTTCGTCGCAGGCGACCGTCAGCGGCTACAAGGCGTCGCTGCTCGCAGCCGACCGCCTGCCGCGCTTCCTGCCGATGCTGATGACGGCAGCCGGCACGATCCCGCCCGCGAAGGTGCTGGTGATCGGCGCGGGCGTGGCGGGGCTCCAGGCGATCGCGACCGCGCGCCGCCTCGGCGCGGTCGTGTCTGCGTTCGACGTGCGCCCGGCCGTCGCCGAGCAGGTCGAGTCGCTCGGCGCCACGTTCCTCGACCTCGGCGTGCGCGGCGAGGAGACCGCGGGCGGCTATGCGCAGGAGCTGACCGCCGAGCAGCAGACTGCACAGCAGGACGCCTTGCAGGAGCGCATCGCTGGGTTCGACGCGGTGATCACGACGGCTGCGATCCCCGGTCGGCCGGCGCCCAAGCTGGTGACGGCGGACGCCGTGCGCGGGATGCGCCAGGGCTCCGTGATCGTCGATCTCGCCGCCGAGACGGGCGGCAACTGCGAGCTCACCGAACCGGGCAAGGAGGTCGAGCGCGACGGCGTGACGATCGTCGGTCTGACGAACCTCCCGTCGACGATGCCGACGCACGCGAGCCAGCTCCTGTCCCGCAACATCGCCGCGGTGCTCGGGCTGATCGTCGCCGACGGTGCCGTCGCACTGGACTGGGACGACGAGATCGTCGCGGGCGCTTGTGTTACACGAAAGAAAGTCGCCGCGTGAGCCACACCGCGACCCTCGTCGCCGAGCTGACGGTGCTCGTGCTCGCGATCTTCCTCGGCTTCGAGGTCATCTCGAAGGTGCCGACCATGCTGCACACGCCGCTGATGTCGGGCACGAACGCGATCCACGGGATCGTGATCGTCGGCGCGATGATCATCGCCGGCTCACCGCACCAGGACGGCCTCCTGCGCGTGATCGGGTTCGTGGCGATGGTGCTCGGGGCCGCGAACGTCGTCGGCGGCTTCGTCGTCACCGATCGCATGCTCGAGATGTTCAAGAAGCGCGAGCCGCCGCCCACGGAGTAGATGGGCACGAACGGCATCAACCTGCTGTACCTGATCACGATCGCGTGCTTCGTGCTCGCGCTGCGCTTCCTCTCGTCGCCGGCAACGGCACGGCGCGGCAATCAGATCGGTGCGCTCGGGATGGTGATCGCGATCGCCGCGACGCTGCTCAAGTCCGGCGTGCACATCACCTGGCTGATGGCGCTCGGCGCGCTGATCGGCGGCGGCTTCGGAGCCGTCGCGGCGAGACGCGTGAAGATGACTGCGATGCCGCAGATGGTGGCGCTCTTCAACGGCGTCGGCGGCGGCGCGGCCGCGCTCGTCGCGCTCGCGGAGTTCCACAAGCTGGCGCCGCCGCCGGGGCGGATCCACGGCGACGTCTCGGTGGCGATCCTGCTCTCGGCCTTGATCGGCTCCGTCTCGTTCGCCGGCTCGCTGGTCGCGTTCGCGAAGCTGCAGGAGCTGATCCAGGGCCGGCCGATCGTTTACGCCGGCCAGAAGCTCGTCAACGCCGCGCTGCTCGCCGCCTGCGTGGCGGCCGGGATCGCGGTCCTCGGCGGCGCCGAGCACGGCTGGCTGCTCTGGGCGATGGTCGGCGGCGCGCTCGTGTTCGGCGTCCTGTTCGTGCTGCCGATCGGCGGTGCCGACATGCCGGTTGTGATCTCGCTCTTGAACGCGTTCACCGGCCTGGCCGCGGCCGCCACCGGCTTCGAGCTCGAGAACAATGTGCTGATCGTCAGCGGGATGCTCGTCGGTGCGTCGGGCACGCTGCTCACGCTCCTGATGGGGCGTGCGATGAACCGCTCGATCGCGAACGTCCTGTTCGGCGCGTTCGGCCAGGTGGCGGCGGGCGTGGGCGCCGAGGTGGCGGGCGCGGACGGCAGTGTCCGTTCCGCGACCGCCGACGACGTCGCCGTGATGCTGGCCTACGCCCACAAGGTCGTCGTCGTCCCAGGCTACGGGATGGCCGTCGCACAGGCGCAGCACGACGTGCGCGCGCTGGCCGACATTCTCGAGTCGCGGGGCGTCGAGGTGACGTACGCGATCCACCCGGTCGCGGGACGCATGCCGGGACACATGAACGTGCTGCTCGCGGAGGCGAACGTGCCGTACCCGCAACTGAAGGAGATGGACGAGGCGAATGCGGAGTTCGGCCGCACCGACGTCGCGCTCGTGATCGGCGCGAACGACGTCGTCAACCCCGACGCGCGCAACAACGCCGGCAGCCCCATCTACGGGATGCCGATCCTGAACGTCGACAAGTCGCAGGCGATCGTCGTCCTCAAGCGCTCGATGAATCCCGGCTTCGCGGGCATCGACAACCCACTGTTCTTGAACCCGAAGACGGTGATGCTCTTCGGCGACGCGAAGGATTCCGTTGCCAAGCTCACCTCCGGCGTCAAAGGCTTGTGAGCGGCATTCCGGTCCTCACGGCGGCGCAGGTGGAGCGCGCCGTCGCACCGGAGCGTGCGGTCGAGGCCGTGCGCGACGCGTTCGTCGCGCACGCGCGCGGCGAGTGGACGATGCCGCCGAAGGTCTACGTCGCGAACTACCCAGCGGGCGACTTCCGCGCGATGCCCGCGCTGGGCGGCGGCTACGCGCTGCTGAAGTGGATCAACTCGTTCCCGGGCAACCCGGCGAAGGGGCTCCCCACCGTCTCCGGCGTCGTGCTGCTCTCCGAAGCAGAGACCGGGCAACTGCGAGCGGTCTTCGACGCGGGCTCCGTCACGGCGCTGCGAACGGGCGCCGCAGCCGTGCTCGCCGCAGAGACGCTGGCGCGGTCGGACGCAGGCGCCGCGGCCGTGATCGGCGCCGGCGTGAACGGGCTGGCCTGCGCGAAGACGTTTCGCGCCCGCGGCCGCGACGTCGTGCTCTGGGACGTCGACCAAGCGCGGGCCCGCGACGCCGCGGACGCGATCGGCGCAACGGTCGCTCCCTCCGTCGAGCACGCCCTCGCCGCCGACATCGTCGTCACGGTCACTCCAGGCCACGAGCTACTGATCCACGACGGCACGCTGCGGCCGGGCCAGCACATCTCCCTGATGGGCGCCGACGGGCCGGACAAGGCCGAGGTGGCGGGCCCCGAGCTGCAGCGCGCGCACCTCTTCTGCGACGACTGGGACCAGGCGAGCCACGGCGGCGAGCTCGCGCACGCCGTGGAGGCCGGGATCGTCACGCAGGACGACGTGACGGCGATCGGCGACGTGCTCACGGGCGACGCGCCCGGCCGTCTCGACGACGTCGAGATCACCGCGTTCGATTCGACCGGGCTTGCGATTCAGGACCTGGCGATCGCCCTGGCCGCCTACGAGGCTGCCGGCGAGCTCGGCGACGTTCAGCGGCTCGAGCTGTAGGCGAAGCGGGCCGGGTCGAACAGGTCGAGCTCGGGGACCCGCTCGCCGAGGATCGCGCGGGCGACGAGGTCGCCGCAGGCGAACCCGAGTGCGTTGCCGTGGCCCGAGTAGCCGCCCGCGACCCACACGTGTTGCCGCCCGGGCACCGGACCCACCAGCGGCAGCTCGTCGGGGGTCGTGCCCCAGATCCCGGCCCAGCGGTGTGTCACGCGCGGACGAGCGCCGACGAGCCGCTCGACGAGCTCGTCCAGCCGCCGCTGGATCAGCTCCGTGGTCTCGACGACCTCAGTCTCCTCGTCAGAGAGCGCCGCGTCGCGGTTGCCCCCGATGACGAGCCGGCGGTCGGGCAGCTGCTGCCAGTAGTCGTAGCCGTGGCGCGCATAGTGGGGCCGCTCGTAGCGAAGTTCGAGCAGCGGCTCGGTCGCGAGCACCTGGCCGCGCGTCGGCCGCACGTTGTCGGCGAGCTCGGGAAGGAGCGAAGCGGTGAAGCCGTCGCCTGCGACGACGACGACCTCCGCGTCGACGTCCTCGACCGCGACCCGCTCACCCTCGCGGATATCGGCTCCTGCCGCCGCGGCATGCCCCGCGAGCCGTCGCACCCAGCGCGCCGGATAGAGCGCGCCGTCGGGCGGGTGATGGATCGCGCCGAAGTAGAGCCGGTCGAGCGGTTCCGGCAGGTCGTCGACCCACTCGACCGCGAACCCGTCCTCGAGGAGCGCGTCGTGCTCGCGGCGTAGGTCCTCGCACTCGACCTCGTCGGCGGCGAGGCGGAGGCTGCCGACGCGCCGGAAGGCGTCGCCGGCGAGCGCCTCGATGCGGTCGAGCGAGCGTTCGGTGAGCTGCATCAGATGGCGTGCGGCGTCGTTGCCGAGCGTGGCGCGTGCTTCGTCGTACGGTTTCGCCGCGCCGCGAAGGGCGAAGCCGCCGTTACGGCCGCTCGCGCCCGCCGCGATCTCCCCCGCTTCGTACAGCCGCACGCGTGCGCCGCGCTCGGCGAGCGTCAGCGCGCAGGAGCAGCCGGTGACGCCGCCGCCGATCACGGCGACCTCCGCCCGCCCGTCGAAGCGGGCGGAGCGGAGGTCGTCGCGTGGCTCCTCCAACCAATAGGACACGTTTCGATCCTATGCGTCAGTCCTTGGCGAGCCGCTCCCACAGGTTCGACACCAGCTCGCGCACGTGGCCCTGCCACACCGAGCCCGCGATCGTGAACGCTCCGGCGGCGAACACCTTGGCGCCGGCCGGCGTCTCGTAGTACGTCATGTCGGCGTTGCGGCCGTCGCCGTACAGGTTCGGGATCGCTGCCACGACGACGACGTTCTTCGGCGAATCGGTCGTCACGTCGTCGGCCTCGATCCCGCCGCTGCCGAACGCCGCTCCGACCTCGAGCCCCGTCTCGTTCAGGAGCCACGGGAGCCGGGCAGCGGCCGGGCGAACGATCCACGGCCCGCGATGCTCGCCCATGTCGTTGTGGTAGTACTCGACGCCGATCAGCGCCGCCTCGGGCCGTCCGAGGTCGCGCCACTTCGCCACGCGCGTCATCACGCCGCGGTCGATCGTGATCTTCCAGAAGAAGTTGTTGGCGGACAGGAACAACAGGTTGCCGCCCAGGTCGCGGTAGCTCTGCACAGCGTCGTACTCGTGCCGCGTCACGTACTCGTGATGCCCCTCGAAGATCAGCAGCTGGTACGCCTTGCGCAGCTGCGCGCCGCTCGTCGACCGCAGGTCGGCGTCCGAGAGGTAGTCGGCGTCACGATGCGTCGCGTACAGCCAGTGCAGGAAGTTGACGTCGTAGTACGCGTAGTGCGGCGGGACGCCGCGGTTGAGGAACGGTCGGAACAGCCGCGCCGTGCTTCCACCCGCGTACCACGTGTCGGGGCGATGATCACCGTTGTCGTCGCGGAAGTTGTAGGCCTGCCAGGTCTCGGTCGGCAGCACGACAGCCACCCGATGCTCGCCGAGCCGGCGGGGCCGGAGGACGAATGTCGCGTAGCCGGTCCGCCGCCCCGAGGTCAGCCGAACGAAGTAGAACCCGCTCGGCCAGTTCGCACCGAGGCGGACAGTGACAGTACGGCGGCCGCCGACGGAGCCGATCCAGCTGACAGCCGTCATCGGCGAGCCGGTCATCACGTCGTGTGCGTGCACCCGCTTCTCGACCGTGCCGGCGTGCAGCACCTGGATGCCGAGGTCCCGGGCTGTGTCGGTGATCTGGAGCTCGGCGACGGCGCCCGGCGCGTAGCTCTCGCGGGGGAAGAAAGCCGTGATCTTCGGCTTCGTCGAGTCCGGAACGTGCCCTGCGAAGCCGACCATGTCGAGCTCGTCGGCGTCGAGCTGTGCCGTCCAATCGGGGCTGTGCGCGGGAGCACCGGAGCCGAGGACGAAGGCGGCCGCGACCAGCGCGACGGCCCTGCTGAGTGAGGATGAGGTAGCCATGCGGCCACCGTCGGACCGCCCTCAAAGCGCTCACTCACGGCCGACTAACGGGCCACTAATCGCCCCTGTCAACCGTCAGCCGGAGGGTGTTAGATGAAAGTGAGAAGACGGTGTTAGACCCGTCACAGATGCCCGAGTTCCGGATCCTGGGTCCGCTGGAAGCGACCGCGGCCGGCGTGCCCCTGCCCATCGCCGGGCGCAATCAGCGCTCGGTGCTGACCCTCCTGCTCCTCCGAGCGAACGAGACCGTCTCCTCGGAGCGGCTGATCACCGAGATCTGGGGCGAGCACCCGCCGCCGGCCGCGAAGGCGGCGCTGCAGAACGCCGTTCATCAGCTCCGCAAGACGCTCGGTCCCGACATCCTTCTCACGCGTCCGACCGGCTACATGCTGTCCATCGACCCCGAGCGGACGGACCTGGGGCGCTTCGAGCGCCTGACGCGCGAAGCGCGCGACGCGGCGCCTGCCGAGCGGTCGCGGGCACTCCGCGAGGCCCTCGACCTCTGGCGTGGCCATGCGCTCACAGACTCCGAGCTCGAGGCGTTCGCCCAGGAAGACGCGCGACGGCTCGAGGAGCTGCGGCTCGCCGCGCTCGAGGAGTGGCTCGACGCCGAGCTGGCGCTCGACCACGACTCGGCCGTCGTTGCCGAGAGCGAGCCGCTGTTGCGCGCGAACCCGCTCCGCGAGAGGTTGCGCGGCCAGCTGATGCTCGCGCTCTATCGCACCGGCCGCCAGGCCGATGCACTGCGTGTCTTCCATGAGGGTCGGCGTCTGCTGGTCGACGAGCTCGGGATCGAGCCTGGGCGGCCGCTTCAGCAGCTCTACGGCCAGATCCTGCGACAGGAGCAGATTCTCGAGCGCGCGCCGGCAGCCGCCGAGGAGACCTCGGACAGCTCCGAAGAGGTGTGGCGGGCCGTCCTCGACGGGCGCGTCGTGCCCGTGCTTGGCACCGGTGTCACGCTCAACGGCAGCGGCGATCCGACGATCCCGGCCCGGGATCAACTCGGCGAGTACCTCGCGCGCAGGTTCGACTGCCCGCGCGAGCACGCCGCCGACCTCGCGAAGGTCGCGCAGTACATCGTCGTCACGCGCGGGATCGGACCGCTGTATGACGAGCTGCACACGATCTTCGACCGCGACTACGAGCCGCAGCCCGTGCACCGCCTGCTTGCGGAGCTGCCGCCCGTTCTGCGCGAGCGCGGCGCGCCCCAGCAGCTGATCGTGACAACGCACTACGATCAGGCGCTCGAGCGTGCGTTTGCCGACGCGAACGAGCCGTTCGACGTCGTTTCGTACATCGCTGTCGGACGGGAGCGAGGAAAGTTCCTCCACCGCTCAGCCGACGGCGGCGCGCGCGTGATCCACCTGCCGAACGCGTATGCGGACGTTCCGCTCGAGCGACGGCCGGTGATCCTGAAGATTCACGGCGAGGTCGATCGCGATCCAGCCCGGGCGGGCGAGAGTTTCGTCGTCAGCGAGGACGACCACATCGCCTACCTGGCGGAGACCGGCCTCGGCGGCGTGCTGCCGGTCACGCTCGCCGCGCGCCTCCGCCGCAGCCACTTCCTGTTCCTCGGTTACGGGCTCCTCGACTGGAGCCTCCGCGTGTTCCTGCACAGGCTGTGGTCCGACGGCCAGGCGGACTACCGCTCGTGGGCCGTTCAGCCCGTCGTCGGACAGATCGAGCGCGAGTTCTGGAAGCGACGGGGCGTCGAGCCGGCGGGCCGTTCGCTCGACGACTTCGTGGCCCTTCTGCGCACGCAGCTCGCCGACACCGTCGGAGCCGCGCCGTGAGCCTCGCCACGGACGTGCTGCGCGATCCCTACAAGGGTCTTGCCGCGTTTGACGCCACCGAGCTCGACGCGCTCCTGTTCTTCGGTCGGGAGCAGGAGACCGAGATCGTCGTCGCCAACGCGCTCGCGTCACGACTGACAGTGCTCTACGGCCCGGCGGGCGTGGGCAAGAGCTCGCTCTTGCGAGCCGGCCTCGTTCACGGTCTGCGGTCATTACCGCACGACCCGGCCGTCGCCGTCGCGTACTTCAGCACCTGGGCTGGGGACGCGACCGCCGGACTCGAGGCGGCGGCGCGGGGCGCGTTGGCCGACGCTGCGGGCGGCGATCCGGGCGACGCGCCAGGTGGGCTGACTGACCGTCTCGACGCCTGGACCTCGGCGCTCGGCTGCGAACTCTGCCTCGTGCTCGACCAGTTCGAGGAGGTGTTCCTCTACGAGGGTGGGATGCTCGAAGTGCTTCCGGAACTCGTGACACGCGCCGCGTTGAAAGTCAACGTCGTGCTGGGCATCCGGGACGACCAACTCGCCCGCCTCGACGTCTTCAAGGCTCAGATCCCGGCGCTGTTCTCCAACTACCTCCGCCTTGACCAGCTCGACCGCCGGGCAGCGCGCGCGGCGATCCTCGGGCCACTCGAGCGCTATAACGAGCTCTCCGCCGAGGACGACCGCGTCACGATCGAGCCCGAGCTCGTCGAGACCGTGCTTTCCGAGGTCGCCGCCGGCCGGATCCAGCCAGCCGGGCCGGTCGACACCGATCGGATCGAGGCGCCGTATCTTCAGCTCGTCCTCCAACGGCTGTGGGATGTCGAGCGTGAACGGCGCTCGAGTGCGTTGCGCGCATCGACGCTCGCCGGCCTCGGGGGCGCGCGGCAGATCGTCGAAACCCACCTCGAGCGTGCGATGTCGACGCTCACGCCGACGCAGCAACACGTCGCGGCAGAGATGTTCGGCCACCTCGTCACCCCGTCGGGCTCGAAGATCGCGCACGGCGTTTCCGACCT
Organism: Actinomycetota bacterium; assembly: GCA_046765815.1. Taxonomy (GTDB): domain Bacteria; phylum Actinomycetota; class Thermoleophilia; order Gaiellales; family Gaiellaceae; genus PALSA-600. The sequence goes on along the minus strand of JBKPRG010000167.1, from coordinate 488 downwards.
CGCGACCTTCGCCCGCGTCGACGTGGGAGAGCTCGAGCCTGTCCTGAGCTCGCTCGCGAGCGAGCGCATTATCCGCCCCACCGGCACGAATGGCCACGCCGGCGGCCTGTACGAGATCTACCACGACGTCCTCACCGACGCCGTCCTCAACTGGCGGACTCGGTACGAGTCGGAGGCGGCGTTGCAGCAGGAACGAGCCGCGTCGCGTCGCCGCCAGCGGAACCTCGCAGCTGTGGCCGTCGTCTCACTGATCGCCCTGGTCGCGATGGCCATCCTCACGGCGTTCTGGTTCTCCCAGCGCAGCGCTGCGCGGCGCGAGGCCCGGAAGAACAAGGCAGGCGAGCTTCTGCAGCGCGCCCAGGCTCAACTCGCCGTCGATCCAGTGTCGAGCATCCGCGCGGCCCTTCAGTCGGCTGCGATCGCGACGTCCGCGAACACCGAGACCGTACTGCGCTCCGCACTGCTGGCGACGAACACAGAGCTGGAAC
>JBKPRG010000166.1:0-12485 GCA_046765815.1 Actinomycetota bacterium | reverse complement strand
GGTGAGAGCTTCGGGCTCGTCCTCGCGGAGGCGCTCGCGTGCGCGACGCCGGCGGTCGCATCCGACATCCCCGGGTACGCGGCGGTCGCGACGCCGGAGGCCACCAGGCTCGTTCCCCCGAGCGATCCCGACGCGCTGGCGGCCGCCGTCGTCGACGTGCTTGCCGACGAGCCCCGCCGCGTCGAGATGGGTCGCGCTGCTCGCGCGCACGCGCTCGCCAACTACGGTTGGGACGACATCGCGCGTCGGCTCGAGGAAACGTACGAGGAGGTGACGGCGTGATGACCCGTCACTGGCGGTTGCTGCTGCCGTTCGCCCTGCTCGGCGTCGCCGTCGTGCTCGTCATCTTCCGCGGACCGGACTGGGGTCTCGTCCACGACGCCTTCAGCGCCGTGACGTGGGAATGGGTCGCCGCTGCGATCGGTCTCAACCTGCTCTCGGTGATGACCCGCGCGCTGGCCTGGGACACCGCGATCAAGCAGTCGATCGCGCCGCCGCACCCGAAATTCCCGCTCGTCTTCTCCGCGTTCTCGGTCGGCTTGTTCGCGAACGCCGTGCTGCCCGGCCGCGTCGGCGAGCTGGCGCGAGTCGCCGTGCTCCGCCGCCGGCTCGTCGGCCGCAAGGGGACGACTGCCACGCTCGTCGGCTCCGTCTTTGCGCACCGGATGTTCGACCTCTTTCCGGCGCTGACGCTCGTCGTGTGGGTCATCTTCACCGCGAAGATCCCGCGCTGGGCGTTGACGTCGATCGCGATCTTCGTGGTCGTCGGCGTGACGCTCTTCCTGACCGCGGTCTTCCTCGCGCACCGTCAGCGCCGCGAGCTGGAGGAGCTCGGCCGGATCCGCGCGCTGCTCTCTCGTGCCCGGCAGGGTCTGGCGATCATGCGCGCGCCGATCCCGGCGGCGACCGCCGCCGCGTTCCAGTTCGCCGGCTGGGTCTGCCAGCTGTTCGCGGTCTGGGCGGCGATGGAGGCGTTCGACATCCATCTGCCGATCTCGGCCGCCGGCCTCGTGCTCGTGCTGATGAACGTCGCGACGATCTTCCCGCTCTGGCCGGGCAACTTCGGGCTGGTCCAGATCGCGATTGCATTCCCGCTCGTCAACTACCACGTCGCCTACGCGCACGGCGTCGCGTTCGGGATCGGGCTGCAGGCGATCGAGGCGTCCGTGGGTGTCGGCGTCGGGCTCGTCTTCCTCGCGCGTGAGGGCCTGTCGTACGCAACGCTGCGCGACATCGAGGAGCCGAACGGCGAGAACGGCGACGAAGAGGTCGTCGCGGAGCGACGCGATGATCGCGCTCGCGTCGCCGGCTAGCCTCAAGGGCGTTCTCACTCCGCTCGAGGCCGCCGCGGCGTTGGCCGCGGGCCTGCGGGGGATCGACGGCGTCGAGGTCGACGAGGCGCCGGTCGCCGATGGGGGCGAGGGCACCGCGATGGTGCTCGAGCGTTCGCTCGGCGGCGACTGGCATGACGCCGCGGTCAGCGATCCGCTCGGCCGGCGTGTCACCGCGCAATGGCTCCGCCTTCCCGACGGCACAGGGGTCGTCGAGTGTGCCGCCGCCGTGGGGCTGCCGCGCCTCCGCCCGGACGAGCTCGATCCGCTGCTCGCGTCGAGTGAGGGCGTGGGCGAGCTGATCCTCGCGGCGCTCGAGCACGGGGTGGAATCGCTGCTCGTCGGTGTGGGAGGGGTCGCGACCGTCGACGGCGGTGCCGGCATGCGCGTGGTGCTGGGTAACGCGCTTCGCCGTGTGCCGGTACGAGTCGCGTGCGACGTGCGCAACCCGTTGCTCGGCGAGCGCGGCGCGGCCCGCGTCTTCGGCCCGCAGAAGGGTGCGGACGCCGAGGCGGTCGTCGAGCTCGAGGCGCGCCTCGCGGCGCTCGCCGAGCTCGAGCCTTACCGCGACGCCGCCGGGGCGGGCGCAGGGGGCGGGCTCGGCGCCGCGTTCGCGGCGCTCGGAGGCGAGCTGCTGCCCGGTGCCGAGCTCGTGCTCGACCGGATCGGCTTCGACGAGCGCGCGACGCGCGCATCGCTGGTCGTGACGGGCGAAGGCACGGTCGACGCGACGACGCTGGAGGGAAAGGCGCCGGGCGCGGTCGTCGAGCGATGCCGCCGGCTCGGCGTCCGCTGCGAGCTGTTCGGCGGCCTGGTGCGCGACGGCATCGAGGCGCACGCGCTTTCAGGCGATCCGGGGAAGGCCCTTGACGACCTCGAACGGCTCGGTCAGCAGCTGGCCGAACAGGTGTCGGACACTCTTTAGGTGTCTGACACCTTCGCGAGCTCCTCGATTCGCCCGCGCACCGTCTCCAGCTTCGCGGCGCAGATGCGGTAGAGCTCTTCGCCTCGCTCCCACAGCTGCGTCAGCTCCTCGACGCCGGCGTCGCCACGCTCGAGCCGCTCGACGATCTGCTCCAGCTCGCGCTGGGCCTCCTCGAACGTCGGCGTGCTCACTCGACAGTCGCTCCGAACGAGCCGTCGGCAACGCGCACGTCGATCTGATCGCCGGGCTCCACTTGCCCTGCCGAGCGAACAATTCCATCGCCGCGGCGGACGATCGCGTAGCCGCGCTCGAGCGTTGCCACTGGCGACAACGCAGATAACCGGGCGTGCACGGTGTCCAGGCGAGCAATCCGCCGCTCGACGGTGAGTAGCGGCGCCCGCCGCAGCCGCTCGTGCGCGCCGTCGAGCCGGTGCGCGTGCCGCTCGGCCGCGCGGTGCGCGCCCCGGTGCAAGCTCTCGCGCGTCCGCTCGAGCCGTGCGCGAAGCTCCTGCAGATCCGGCACGACGACGCGCGCGGCGTGCGTCGGCGTCGATGCGCGCACGTCGGCGGCGAGGTCGCAAAGCGGTGTGTCCTGCTCGTGACCGACCGCCGACACGATCGGCACCGGGCACGTCGCGACCGCGCGGACGACATGCTCGTCCGAGAACGGCAGCAGGTCCTCGAAGCTGCCGCCGCCGCGGGCGAGCACGATCACGTCGGCGCCACGCCGGCACAGGTCGCCGATCGCCGTTGCAATCGCCGGCGCCGCACGCGGGCCTTGCACGTACGTCTCCGCGACCACCACGTTGGCGGGTGGGAAGCGCTGGACGATGTGCGTCAGCACGTCGCGCTTCGCCGCCGCGTCGTTGCCGGTGACGAGCCCGATCAGCCGCGGGAACCTCGGCAACGCGCGTTTGCGCTCCGCGGCGAAGAGCCCCTCCGCGGCCAGCGACTGCTTCAGCCGCTCGAGCGCCGCGAGGTGCGCGCCGACGCCGTAACGCTCGATCGTCAGCACCTTCAGCCGGAGCTCGCCGCGTTGCTCGTACAGCTCCGGGCGGCCGAAGACGTGCACCCGTTCGCCGTCCTTCAGCTCGAGCCGGAGCGCGTCGAACTGACCGCGCGGCATCTGCGCCGAGAGGCACGCGCCGTCCTCGGGATCCTTGAGCGTGAAAAACACGGACGCCCAGCGGTCCTGACGCCGCAGCTCGGTGACCTCGCCCTCGATCCAGAGCGTCGGCAGCCGGCCGAGCCAGGTCGCGACGCCGTTGTTGAACGCGCGGACGGAGTAGACCTTCCGCCCTTCGACCTCCATCGCCTCGACCTTCACGCGGTCGATGCTAGCGCTGCTGTTCTAGAGGAGGATCTCGGCGGCCGTCTGGAAGCTGCACCCGCAGCGGGTGAGCTCGACTGCCTGATGGAGGTCTGCGTCGGAGTGCGCGAGCTTCTCCGCCAGCGGCAGTGGATAACCCGCTTCGATCAGCACATGGAGGCGCCAGGACTCGACCTTTTCGCGCTCCGTCAGTGAATGTTCGATCGTCTGGGTCATCGTCGCAGGACCGTTCGCCTTGTCCTAGACGAACCCTGCCTCCGAAAGTTTGGACGTCAAACGGAGGTGCGTGCGCTCAGTTCGTCGAGTCTCCGCTGCAGGTCCTGCAGGCGCGCTTCGAGGATTGCCCGCTCTGATTCGGCGTCCGTTGCGATCTCGTGCAGGCGTTCCCGCAGGCTCGATTCCACCTGGTGGGCGCGGTCCTCGAGCGACCGGAGCGCGTCGTCGCGCTGCCTTTCGATGCCGGAGCGGAGGCGCGCCAGCCGTTCTTCGACGCGCTGCGCGGCGGCATCGCTGACGTGGTTGAGCCGCTCGCCGAGCACGCCCTCCGCCTCGCGCCGGAACCGCTCGACGGCGAGGTCGAGCTCACGGCTCAGCCGGCGCGCGGCTTCCTCGCGCGCGCTGCGGATCGTCGAGTCGAACTGCAGCGCGGCCGCCTCGGAGTAGCGCGCCGTCTCGCGCGACACGCTGCGCTGCAGCTGCTCGACCTGGCGGCGCTCGATGTCGCCGAGCGCGGCCTGAATCCGTTGCGTGGCGTCGTTGCTCTCCCGCTCGACGATCTCCTGCAGCTCTCGCTCGCGCGTGCGCAGCCGTTCAGCGACGTCCTGCAGCGCGCGGCGGCGCTCTGCTGCGTGCTGCTCGAGATCGGTCGCCGCCCGCTCCATCGTTTCGTTCGCCGACTGTGCGAGCTCGGTGCGCAGGCGCGCGATCACCTGGCGCTGCTCGTCGAGCTGGCTGTGCAGGCCGCCCGCGTCCTGGCCGATGCGGCCTTCGATCTCCGTGATCAGCTGCCGCTGCCGCGTCTCGACGCGCTTCAGCTCGTCGACGAGCCCCTCCTGGAGCTTTGCGACGTCGTTACTCCAGTCGCCCAGCCGCTGCTCGACGGCGGTCTGGACGCCCAGCAGCTGCTCGCCGAGGCGCGCGCTCGCGTCGCGCTCCCGCTCGGCCACGTCACGGCGGCGCTCTTCCGCGATCCGGCGCTCCTCCTCGGCAAGCTGCGACAACGCGTCGGCGCGAGCGCGTGCGAGGAGCGCCGCGAGCTGCTCACTCCGCTTTGCGAGCTCGGCCGCGACCACGCGGTCGAACTCGGCCTTGCCGCGCTCGAGCTCGCGGTCGAGCATCCCCTGCTGGCTGCGCGTCTTGCGGAACGCGACGAGCGTCGCCGCGAAGGCGGCGACGGCAAGCGCTGCTGCGACGACTGCGACGATCGCGGCGACGGTCACCGCGTCAGCGTAGACGGGCTGTCACTGCGGCGACGGCGAGCGCGACCATCGCCCAGACGAGGAGGCGCAGCGCGCGTTCGAGCGGTTCGATCCCCGCCGTCGTGGACTCCGCGCGGCGTGAGCGCCGCACCGGCGTCGAGAGCGAGCGCTGGGCGAGGCTGGCAGCGAAGGCGAACGCCGCGACTGCGAGCGCCTCGACCCGGATCGTCTGCGCCTCGACGAAGTAGCCCGTCAGCGCGGGGAACGCGCCCCACAGCAGCGCGAAGCCGGCGTCGGTGTGGAATGCGAGCTCGAGGTTGTACGCCGGCACGGCGATTGCGCCGACCGCGACGAACGCGAGCAGCCCCCAGCCCCACGCGGCGGCCGCGCCGATGCCGATCGCGACCGCGCCGGCGAGCGACGCCGCGGCGAGTGCGACCAGCATCGGGCTCGGGATCGAGGTGCGCAGCGGACGGCCCTTCAGCTCGTCCAGCGCGTGCGCGGCGACGCCCATCGCGAGCAGGAAGGCCGCAACCCCCCAGAGCAGGCGGTCGAGCCGGAAATGCGGCGCCAGGCTCGCTCCGAGTGCGACGTACGAGAGGTGCCACAGCGTGTACGGCGGATGGAGGAGCGTCACGTAATCGCGCCAGCCGCCGCGGGCGAGCGCGTAGAACGCCGGCTTTACGTCCTCCTGCGTCCCCACGTCACCAGTCCGCCGCCGAGGCTCAGCCGCCGTGCGGCGACGTCCTCGATGCCGGCCTCGCGCCACGCGGCCAACAGTCGTGGCTCGGGCCAGCGCTCGTAGAACTCGCGGATGGACGGGTTCAGGAACGTCCCGACCTCGCGCCAGCCGTGCCCGATCAGCCGTCCTGCGGTCGGCAGTCCGACGCGAGTCCACGTTTCCCAAAGCGGCCGCCAGAGCCCGCGCGGGAGCGCGAACTCGAGGCCCGCGATCGAGCCGCCCGGCTTCACCACCCGCGCGAGCTCGGCGAGCGTGGCCGCCGGGTCGTCGACGTAGCGCAGCAGGTACGTGAACGTGAGGGCGTCGAACTGGCCGTCGTCGAACGGAAGCGAGCGCGCGTCCCCCTCCTGCAACCTGATCTTGCGCGTCGCGGCCGCGAGTGCGACGCGACGGCGTCCCTCGTCGAGCATCTCCGGCGTGCGGTCGACGCCGACGACGAAGCAGTCCTTCTGGCGGGCGAGCTCGAGCGCGACCGCGGCCGTGCCCGTCGCGACGTCGAGCACCGTGTCGGTCGGCCGCACGTCGATCCTCGTCACCAGGAAGCGCCGCCAGCGCGGGTCCTGGCCGAACGACAGCACCGCCCCCCAGCGGTCGTAGCTCGGCCCGAGCGGCGCGAACAGCTCCGTCGCGTCCATACGCTTCCAGACTATGGCGCTTGCCGAGGACCTGGAGCGGATCGCAGCGGCCGCGGCCGCCCGCGGCGAAGTCTCCGGCGTGCTCGCCGCCGAGCCCGCGGCCGGCAGGCGCGTCTACCTCGTTTCGTTCGGCGACGAGGACGAGCGTCGCTGGGCGCTCTTCGACGACGCCGGCGCAATCGTCGACCGGCGCGAGGACGTTCGCGACGCGGCGTCGATCGTCGTGATGTGCGAGCTCTCGGCGGAGCTCGCCGGCATGGCTGGGCTGGAGCGGGCCGTTGATGCGCCGCCGCGGGTCGCCTCGCCCGCCTATCTCGACGACGTCGGTGCTGCGATGATCGCGCACGAGCGCGCGCTGGGCGAGGTTTCGTCGCCGTTCTCGGAGGCCATCCGCGCGGGTACCGGCGCGGTCGACGCGTTCGTCAAGGACGTGGAGCGCGGCTACCTGGTCGACCTTCGCTAACGTGGTTCGCATGGAAGGCGGAGGTTTCGGAGGATTCCCGTTCGGGGGCGACCCCGAGGATCTGCTGCGCGGGCTGCGCGAGTTCGCGGAGCAGCAGGCGGAATCGGTGCAGGAGGCGCAGCGCGAGCAGTTCGCCACGCTGACGCTGAACACTGCCGTCGAGCTCACCGCCGCCGCCCTCTCGCAGGTGCAGCTCCAGGGGCCGATCGACGAGCAGTCGATCGCCATGCGCGACGCGATGCGCGTGCTGTTCCCCGAGGCGGTGGCGCTCGTGAGCGCCGCCCGCCAAGGGTTCATGCGCGAGACCTAAGCTCTTAGTAGGGCGTCGTATACGTGTACGTCGGGACCGTCGTGGTCGTCGGCGACGTCGTCGACGTGGTGGTCGAGCCGACCGTCGTGCCGACCGCGAGCGTCGCCTTCATGCCGCGCGCCGCATGACCGGGCACCGGGCACCAAAGGGGCGTCTTGCCCTTCTTGAGCGTGACGATCAGCGTCGCGGTCTGGCCGGGTTTGATGAGCGGCGTTCGCTTCGTGGCGGTGCCGACCTTCACGGCGAGCGCGTGTGCGTACAGGCCCTTGTTGCGGATCACGAACCGCACCACGCCGACGGGCACGCGACGTGGCGTCATCGTGATCGAGTACTCCTTCTCCGTCACGTTGACGGTCATTTTGGCGGCGCCCGCATGGGCGACGTAGCCGGCGGTCGCGACGCCCAGGAGGCCGACGGCGACGGCGGCTGCGAGCAGGAAGAGCCGTGTGAGCTTCATGTCACTCCCTACGGAGCATGGCACAGAGCGGTTTGCTCTACGATCCGCGCCGCCGTGGCGCTGCTGGGCCGCCCGTCCCTCGACCGCACGATCGTCCGGCTCCTGCCTGCGGTTCCGAAGCCCGTCGTGCGGCGGCTGTCGCAGCCGTACATCGCCGGCTCGGCGGTCGACGATGCGGTGCGGGTCGTCCGCGCGCTGAACGCGAAAGACCAGCTGGCGACGATCGACGTGCTCGGCGAAGAGGTGTCGACGGCCGCCGAGGCGCACACGATCGCGGGCCTGTATCACGAGGTGCTGGCGCGCATCGACAACTCCCGCCTCGTGTCGAACATCTCGGTGAAGCTCACCGGCTTCGGGCTCGACGTCGACCTCGGCCTCTGCCGCGCGAATCTCCTCGCGATCGTCGAGGACGCCGCCGCGCGCGGCAACTTCGTGCGCATCGACATGGAAGACTCGACCACGACCGACCGGACGCTCCAGCTCTACCGCGAGCTACGCGACGCGGGGCACACGAACGTGGGGCCCGTGCTCCAGGCCTGCTTGCGCCGCACGATCGACGATGCGGACGGTCTCGAGAACGTCCGCCTCTGCAAGGGCATCTATGTCGAGCCGCCCGGGATCGCGTACCTCGACTACGAGGCGGTGCGTGCCAACTACGTGCGCGTGCTGGAGAGGCTCGTGGAGCAGGGGACGTACGTCGGCATCGCGACGCACGACGAGTACCTGCTTCACGAGGCACTGCGGATTGTCGACAAGCTGTCGCCGGACCGGTACGAGTTCCAGATGCTGCTCGGCGTGCGGTCGTCGCGCGCGCAGCAGTTGGCCGCCGAAGGTCACCGCGTGCGCATCTACGTCCCGTTCGGCACGCAGTGGTACGAGTACTCGCTTCGGCGGCTGCAGGAAAACCCGAAGATCGCCGGCTACATCGCCGCCGACACCGTCGGGCGACTCCTGCGTCGCGGCTAGCAGCGGGCGAGAGCTGTGGCATAGAAGCGCATGTATGCGGCCATGTGCGCGTGCCAGTACGAGCCCTCGTGCCCGCCGGGCCAGACGTGGTACGTGACGTGCGCGCCGCCGTGCCGCAGCACTGCGACGAACGCCCGGTCGGCCTCGCGGAACGGGTCGCGCGTGCCGCCGTCGATCCAGACCGGCAGCCCGCGGAAGGCGGCCGCTCGCTCGAACACGTCGTTGCGGGCGTAATCCGCGGCATCGTCGAACGCGCCGGGCGCGGTCGCGCCGGGGCTCGTCCACAGCGCCGCCGAGTGGCCGCCGGCTGCGCAGAAAAGCCGCGGTGCCAGCGAGGCGAGCAGGAGCGCGCCGTAGCCGCCCATCGAGATACCGCCGATGGCAACGCGTCCGTTCGTGTGGAAGCGGCCCTCTGCGTCGGGGATCGCCTCGCGCAAGAGCTCGGTCGCCCAGCGCCCGTCGCGGCGGTTATGGAAGTAGCTGTGGCCGCCGCCGTTCAGCGCGACCACGACCGGCGCACGTGCCCCGAGCTGTGCGAGCGCCGCGAAGAGTGAGTTGCCGAGGACCGACTGCGGTCCGGACTTCCCGCCGATGAGCTGGTGCAGCGGCAGCGGATCCTGGCGTCCGGGCAGGAAGATGAGGAGCGAGCGGCGTCCGCCTCCGGACGGGATCACTGCGATCTCCGGCAGGCGCCGGCCGAGCACGTGGCTGTCGACCGTGTAGTGAACGACCTGCGCGCCGCGCGCATTCGAATAGCCGCGCCACACACGGTCGCGAACGAGGTACGCCGCGACGGCGAGCGCGACGAGGACTGAGACAACCAGGCCGACCTTGACGATCGGTCGAGGCTAGACCTCGCTGGTTCAGGCTCGGTTCAGTAGCCGGCGGGCGGCGGAACGTCCTCTTCCTCGATCACGGTCCGGCGCGGACGCCCAGGGTAGGCGCGTGCGCGGGGCGCGTACGGCTCGTCGACGACCTGCGAGCGCCGGAGGTAACCCGGGCCCATCGACGACCAGAGCAGGAGATCGAGTACGAGGCCGACCAGTCCGACGACGAATAGGATCCAGCCGACGGTGTTCACGTCGACGGCGCCGGAGTTCGTGGGATGGACGGCCAGAGCGAGGATCAGGCCCGCTGCTGCGAGAAGCAGGCTGACGACAAGTCCCATGCGGACGTCGTGCCCGAGTCGGGCGATTCCAACCCTCGTCAGGCGAGCAGCGAGTAACCGCCGTCGACGACGATCGTCTGGCCGCGGACCATGGCTGCGTCGGGCGAGCAGAGGAACACGACAGCTCCTGCGATGTCCTCCGGCTCGACGAGCCGGCCGACCGGGTTCGAGCGGCCGGCCTCGAGCATCGCATCCCGGTTCGGGAAGTGCTCCAGTGCTCCGGTCTCGACGACGCCGCCGGAGACAGCATTCACGCGAATCCGCGGCGCGAGCTCGACCGCGAGGTAGCGGACGAGCGACTCGAGCGCCGCCTTCGACGTTCCGACGAGGACGTAGTTCTCGAGCACGCGCTGCGCGCCGAGCGAGGAGATCGCAACGATCGACGAGCCGTCGGGCATCGACGGCGCCGCCACGCGCGCCAGCTGCAGCAGTGCCCGTGCGTTCGCGTTCAGCGTCCAGTCCCAGTGCTTGTCCTCGGTCTCGAGCGCGGGGCGGATGACTCCGGTCGCCGCGTTGTGGACGAGCGCGTCGAGCGGCCCCAGCGCCGCGACCTCCGCCAGCACGCGGTCCGAGGTCACGTTCCCGCGCACGAGCACCGGCTCGGCGCCGAGCGCCTGCAGCTCGCCGGCCGTCTCCTCGGCGGCTCGGTCGTTCCGGAGGTAGCCGATCGCGACGCGCTTTGCGCCGTCGCGCGCGAACCGCAGCGCAATCGCGCGGCCGATGCCGCGCGACCCACCCGACACGAAGACCGTCACGAGCGCCGCGGCAGCGGCTCGTCGGCCGGAGCGGCCGACGGGATCTCGTCCCAGCCGAGCCGCGTGGGCGCCTCGCGATCGCCTTCCTCGGCCTTCGACGAGGCGTGCCCGAGGCGGTCGAGCAGGTCGATCTGCTGCTCGGCGTAACGGCGGACCTCGTGGCTCTCGGGCAGGTCGGCCACGAGCTCGCGCACACGCGCGCGGAGCTGGTACGCGAAGTGCGGGGTCGCCGGCCCGACGAGGGCGTCGACGTCGTCGCGGGTCGGCTCTGCCATGCCGCGCGCAAGCGTACCGCTAGCTTCCTTCGGTGCGGCGCATTCATGCGGTCGATCTGATGCTGCTCGGGACCGTGCTCCTGTGGGCGCTCAACTCGACCGTCACGCGCTACGTCCTGACGCACGGCTTCCACCCGCTCGCGTACGCGACGATCCGCTACGGGGCGGCGACCGCGCTCTTCTGGGCCTTCACGTACAGCCGAGAGCGAACGTTCCGCGTCGCCCGCCGCGACCTCAAGTACGTCGGCATCGCGGCCGCCGCGATCTACTTCAACCAGCTCTGCTTCGTCTACTCGATCGACAAGACGACCGCGGCGACGGTCACGCTGTTTCTCGGCACGACGCCGATCTTCATCGGCCTGATCGCGAGCGCCGTCGGTCTCGAGCGCCTCACCCGCGACTTCTGGCTGGCGACCGCGGTCTCGATCGTCGGCGTCGGCTTCGTCGCCTCGGGCTCGGGCGGCTTCTCCGGCAACCTCGTCGGCGACGCGCTGGCGATCGGCACCGCCGCAACGTGGGGCGCGTACTCGGTCGCCATCGCGCCGCTGATGCGCCGCTACTCGCCGTTCCGCATCAGCTCGCTCGTCCTTGTCCTCGGCTGGATCCCCCTCGCGATTACCGGCGCACACCAGACCGCGCAGCAGACGTTCCACTTCCACACGCTGATGTGGGTCTCGTTCGGCTTCGCGGTGGTCGGGCCGCTCTTTCTGACCAACATCCTCTGGTTCACCGCGCTCGACCGAGTCGGCCCGTCTCGCGCGTCGCTCTTCTCGAACCTGCAGCCGCTCTTCGGCGTCGGCTTCGCGCTCGTGCTGCTCGGAGAGCACCTGACGCGCTGGGAGATCATCGGCGGCGTCGCGATCCTCGGCGCCGTGCTCGCCGAACGAATACGCCGCATCAGTCCGCAGCCCGCAGCTGATTAACGTCGTTAACCTTTTTGACGTGAGCCTGAAAGAGCGCCTCGCCCGGCAGCCGCCCGGGTACGACTTCACGATCGGCCGGATCCTTGCGATCTACGCCGGCCTGATGGTGACGCTGCTGCTCGCGGCGCTCGACCAGACGATCGTCGCGACCGCGCTGCCCCGCATCGTCGGCGACCTCGGCGGGATCACCCAGTACTCGTGGGTGTTCACGGCCTACATGCTCACTTCGACCGTCACCGTCCCGCTCTACGGCAAGCTCGGCGACGCCTACGGCCGCAAGAACCTGTTCCTGTTCGCGATCGTCGTCTTCCTGCTCGGCTCGGCGCTGTGCGGCGCCGCGACGACGATGACGCAGCTGGTGCTCTTCCGCGCGTTGCAGGGGATCGGCGCGGGCGGGCTCTTCCCGCTCTCGCTCGCAGTGATCGGCAACATCGTCCCGCCGCGCGATCGCGGCCGCTGGCAGGGGCTGATCGGGGCGGTGTTCGCCGCGTCGTCGATCATCGGTCCGGCCGTCGGCGGCTTCATCGTCGACAACGCGAGCTGGCGCTGGGTGTTCCTCGTCAACCTGCCGGTCGGCGGTGTCGCCCTCGCCGTGATCTCGCTGACGATGCCGCGCCGCGCGCGGCGGATGCAGCACTCGATCGACTGGCTCGGTGCGCTCGTGCTCGCGGGCGGTACCGGCTCGCTGCTGCTCGGCCTCGTCTGGGGCGGACGCCAGTACTCGTGGACGAGCGGCCACGTGCTCGGCGCGCTGACGGTCGCCGCCGTGCTGCTCGTCGTGTTCGCG
>JBKPRG010000165.1:0-14306 GCA_046765815.1 Actinomycetota bacterium | reverse complement strand
GTGCAGTAGGCGCACGCGACGGCGGCGGTGGGGATGTCGCTGAGGCAGTGCGGGCACTTCTTCACCGTCGGGTCGGGCGGCGGTGCGTGGCGGTAGCGCTCCGTCAATGCGTTGACCGGCTTGACGACGAAGTAGAAGACGACAGCCGCGATCACGACGAACGCGATCAGCGCGTTGAAGAACGCGCCGTACAGGAAGTGGCTCTTGTTGATCGTGAAGCTCAGGCTCGAGAAGTCGGGGTTGCCGCCGATCGCCGCGATCAGCGGCGTGACCAGGTCGGCGACGAACGCGCTCACGACCGCGGTGAAGGCGAGGCCGATCACGATGCCGACGGCCATCTCGACGAGGTTGCCGCGGAGCAGGAACTCCTTGAAGTCCTTCACTGCTGCCTCCTTGTTAGTAGAGTCGAGCACATGGCCGACGTCGCGAAGATCCTCTCGGAGAAGGGCGGCGGCGTCATCAGCATCTCGGGCGACGCCACGGTCTTCGACGCGATCAAGATGATGGTCGAGGCCAATGTCGGGGCGATTCTCGTCACCGGCGGCGACCCCGACAAGATCGAAGGCATCTTCACGGAGCGGGACTACCTGCGGCGGATCGCGGTCGAGGGGCGTACCTCCCGCGAGACCCTCGTCCGCGACGTGATGACGTCACCGGTGATCGTCGTCGGCCCGGAGACGACCGTCGAGGAGGCGATGGCGCTGATGACCGACCGGCGCATCCGCCACGCGCCCGTCGTCGACGACGACCGCCTCCTGGGCATGGTCTCGATCGGCGACCTCGTGCGCCTGCAGTCGCAGGAGCAGAGCTTCAAGATTCGCTACCTCACGGAATACATCAGCGCGGGTTGATCGAGCCGAGCAGGCCGTGCACGCCGAGCTCGGTCTCGCCGCGCCAGTCGTGCGGGCCCGAGGCGAAGAAGAGCGTGTTCCGCGGCCCGGCGAGGCCGCCGTTGCCGAACGCGATCCCCCAGAGGCCATTGAGCACGATCGGCTTGCCGTGGCCGTCGCGGAGCACGCCGTCGTGGCGCCAGCCGCCGTCGGTGCGCCGGTACGCGTTGATCCGCCCGTCGCCGAAGTTGCCGACGAGCAGATCGCCTCCGAACCGGCCGAAGCCCCGCGGTGACGGCGCGAGCCCCCACGGCGCGTTCAGCGCGCCCATGTGCGCGACGCGCGCCAGCAGCCGGCCGTCGAGGTCGAACTCGTCTACGTAGCCGCCCGTCGGAGCGTCGTTGCCGTTGACCGGCGCGCGGAAGACGAAGGTGACGAAGAGATGTCTGCCGACGGCCTGGATGCCGAACGGCGCGTACCACTCGGGAATCCGCCGATCGACGAACGCGCCCGGGCGCCTGATGCGGTGCCAGGCACCGTCGTACACGTCCACCTGACCGTTGTGAAAGTCGGTCGCGTACACGAGACCGCCCGCGAGCGCGATTCCGCGGAAGACCGCCGCCTCCGCCGCCTCGTCGACGACCACCTCCGCCTCGTTCGACCAGCCGTTCGGCACCGTCGGCGTCCACGCGCGCAGCATCCCGTCCTCGCACGCGTAGATGAAGCGCGCCGGATCGGAGACACCTCGCGCCTTGACCGGGAAGCGCTTGCCGCCGTAGAAGACGACGCCGGTGGGACCGCCCTCGACCTTCACCGTGAGCAACTGCTTACGGCCGTCGCCCGCGTAGAGCGTGCTCGAGCTCTCGGCCTCGTTCGATGTCCACCACGGCCCGGTCGAGCTCGCCGCGAGCCCCCAGGCGTTGACCAGCGCGCCGTCGCGATGCACCGCGCGGCCCGGCTCGTCCGCCACCAAGGGCCGCACGGCGTAGCCGCCGGGCGAGGCGCGGGCCTGGGTCAGCGCCAGGCCGACGAGGAGGAGCGCCGCGACTGCCGCGACGCGCATCGCCTCAGCTCCGAGGAGGCGCGGTCGAGTCGCGCACGACGAGCCGAGTCGCGAGCTCGATGCGCATGGCGTCCAACCGCTGTCCCTCGAGCAAACGAACGAGCAGCGAGACGCCCATCCGGCCGAGCTCGGCAAGCGGCTGCGCCACCGACGTGAGCCGGGGCGTCACGATCACTGCCTGGTTCGTGTCGTCGAACCCGACGACGCTCAGGTCTTCGGGCACCCGCAGGCCTCGCTCGTACGCCGCATGCAGCGCGCCGATAGCGACGTTGTCGTTGAAGCCGAAGATCGCGGTCGGCGGGTCCGGCAGCTCGAGCAGCCGGTGCGCGGCGGCAGTCCCCCAGGGGAGGCGCCAGTCCGAGTGAACGACGAGCTCGGGGTCGAGCAGGATGCCCGCGCCCGCGAGCGCGGCCCGGAAGCCGGCGAGGCGCTCCTCGGTCGCGTACCAGCCGGGGCTGCCGGCGATCGCGCCGATCCGGCGGTGGCCGAGGCCGAGCAGATGCTCCGTCGCCTGCTTCGCGCCGGCCGCGTGCATCGCCGCGACGCACGGGATCCCTTCCGGCGGCGGTTCGCGCGGGTCGACGACCACGAACGGGAACCCCTGCTGCTGCAGCGAGACCAGTTCCGCTTCCGACTCCTCCGGCAGCATGAGGATCGCGCCGTCGGTCGTGCCTCGCATCAGCCGCTCCACGAGCGACACCTCGCGGTCGTGCTCGTGCAGCGTCGCCGCCAGCACGATGCGCAGGTCGCGCTCGTACAGCGCCTCCGCCGCGCCGCTCAGGATCGGACCGAAGTAGGCGTCGGCGACGAGCGGGAGGGTGAGGCCGATCATGCCGGTACGGCCGCTCGACAGCCCGCGCGCGCCGCGGTTCGTCGAGAAGCCGTGCTCGCGCACGACCTGCAGCACCGTCTCGCGCGTCTCGGGGGAGACATCTGGGCGGTCGTTGAGGACGCGCGAGACGGTGGCGATGGAAACGCCGGCCAGGTCCGCGATGTCGCGGATCGTCGCCCGCCCGCGGAAGGGAGGATCGGGCTGGGTGTCGGCCTGAGCCATGCGGCTCCGTATTGAAGCATCCGGAACCGTTTCCGGCAATTCTCGAGGCCGAATATGGCTGATTCGTTCAGGTTTTCGATGCAGCGCTTGACAGCAGCGCGCGCCGCGTGTTAACCGTTACCGGAAATTTCCGGAAACGCACATCGTCGCCTCGGACCCACACGCCCCCACTAGGGCCCAGAAAGGAAGGCAGATGTCAGCACAGTCCCGCCCCTCCCGCCTCAGTCTCACGGCGGGGATCGCAGGGGCCGCCGCAGCGCTGGCGGCGCTGATCGTCGTCGCGGTCGCGACGGCCACGCCCGCGCACCACACGGCGGTCGCCAAGACCCACTCGTGCCTCGTCATGACGGGCTCTGGCGATCCGGCGTTCACGAAGAACTTCAACCCGTTCACGTCTTCCGGCGTCCCGAGCGGACAGTTCGTCCGCGGTGCGATCTACGAAGGTCTAACTGTCTCCCCCGAGGGCGGCAAGCCGACGCTGCCGTGGCTCGCCCGCAGCTGGAAGTGGTCGAACGGCAACAAGACGCTGACGCTCAACCTCGCGAAGGGCGTCAAGTGGTCGGACGGCAAGGCGCTGACGTCAACCGACGTCGTGTACAGCCTCACCGCCGGCAAGCAGAACAAGGTGATGGACGTGATCGGGTACACGCGCCCTGACACGAACATCGCTTCGATCAAGGCGAAGGGCACCTACGGCGTCGTGATCAACCTGAAGACGCCGGACTCGCAGTTCATCGCCGCGAACCTCAACGCGACGTACATCATCCCGCGGCACATCTGGTCGCACGTCGCGAACCCGGCCACGTTCACGAATCCCAATCCGGTCGGTTCCGGCCCGTTCACGAAGATCACCCGCTTCACGTCGCAGGACTACGTGTTCAGCAAGAACCCGAACTACTGGCAGGCCGGGAAGCCGCTGATCCCCTGCCTCGAGTACGTGCAGGCGGCGTCGAACGACGCGGCCCTCGCCCTGATCCAGAGCGGCCAGGTCGACTGGACGCACAACTTCGTCCCGAACGTCGAGAAGGCGTATGAGGCGAAGGACAAGGCGCACTACCACGCCTTCTACGCGACCACGGCGTACCCGGTCTCGCTCGTGTTCGACAACAACGTCTACCCGTACAGCATCGCCGCGTTCCGCCACGCGCTGTCGATGGCGATCGACCGCAACACGGTGTCGAAGCTCGGCGAGTACGGCTACGCGCCGCCGACCGACGCAATCGGGCTCAACGGGCTCTTCCCGCAGTGGGTCGTCGACCCAGCTGTGAAGGCGCAGGCGAAGGCGCTCGCCACCTACAACCCGACGGCGGCAAAGAAGCTGCTGACCGACAACGGCTTCACGTACAAGGGCAACAAGCTGTACGACCCGAAGGGCAATCCGGTCGGCCTCGACATCCACGTCATCTCGGGCTGGTCGGACTGGGTTGCGTCCAACCAGATCATCACGAAGAACCTCCAGAGCATCGGCATCGACTCGAACGTGAAGCTCGAGCCGGACTGGGGCTCGTGGTTCCCGAACGCGTTCGCCACGAAGAACCCGACCCTGCTCTGGCAGAACGGCTCGCAGGGCTCGCCGTACGGCTTCTTCTTCGCGAACCTCTCGCAGAACGCCGTCTTCCCGTCGGGTCAGGACTCCTCGTCGACGGGGAACTGGTCGCACACGTTCGACCCGAAGGCGACTGCTCCGCTCGCGCAGTGGAAGACCAGCCTGAGCGAGACGAAACAGCAGGCGGCGGCGACGCAGCTCGAGAAGCTGTTCCTCGCCGACATGCCGATCATCCCGCTGTTCATCGGCCCGCGCTGGTCGACCTACAGCACGAAGTACTTCCACTGCTTCAACTCGCCGCAGAACTTCTACGGCGACCCGATCTTCACGACCTTCCCTGACAACCTTCTGTCGTTCACCCGGATCTGTCCGGGTGGCAAGGCCGGCGCATAGCGCGGCCACCTGGGGGTGCCGGGCGGGACGCAAGTCCCGCCCGGCGCAATACTCAGGTTCCCTCGATCGATGCGCTGGTTCCTCCGCAGACTCGTCTTCTACTCGTTCGCCGTCTGGGTCGCCCTCACGCTGAACTTCCTGCTGCCGCGGCTGATGCCCGGCGACCCGATCGGCGGCGTCCTAGCCCGGCTCTCGCCGGCGCAGCTCTCTGCGAACCCGGGAATCGTCCAGACGTACGAGGCGATCCTCGGCGGCGGCAAGTCGTCGGTCTGGCACGACTACGTCGTCTACCTGAGCCGGGTCGTCCACCTCAACTTCGGCATCTCGACATCGAATTACCCGGCGCCGGTGTCGGATGTGATCGGGCGGACGCTGCCGTACTCGATCTTCCTCGTCGGCGTCGCGTTCCTGATCGCGTTTGCCCTCGGCACCGCCGTCGGGATGATCGCCGCGTGGCGCCGCGGCGGCGCCGTCGACACCTTCGTCGTGCCATCGCTGATGGCACTGAGCGCGTTCCCGGCGTTCTTCACCGCCCTGCTCGGCGTCTACTTCCTCGGTCTGAAGCTGCACTGGTTCCCGATCCAGCACGCCTATGACAGCGGCCTCGTGCCCGGGTTCAACTGGACGTTCCTCTCCAGCGCGCTCCGCCACTCCGAGCTGCCGATCCTCGTGATCGTCGCCGCCTTCACGGGCGGCTGGGTGCTGAACATGCGCACCGTGATGATCAACACGATCAGCGAGGACTACGTCTCGATGGCGCAGGCGAAGGGCCTCCGGGACCGCCGCGTGATGACGCGCTACGCGGGGCGCAACGCGATCCTGCCGCCGCTGAACGGCTTTGCCGCGCAGTTCGCGAGCGCGGTCGGCGGGCTCGTGTTCATCGAGTACGTGTTCAGCTATCCGGGCGCCGGGCTGACGCTCCAGCAGGCGGCGCTCGGCAACGACTATCCGCTTACGCAGGGCCTGTTGCTCGTCTTCGCGTTCTGCGTGATCGCCTCGAACTTCGTCATGGACCTCCTTAACTTCCTCCTCGACCCGCGGGTGCGCACGGCCTGATGTCGCAGCTCCAACCCACCGTCGTCGAGCCCGAGGTCGTACCGCTCAGAGTCGTTGCGCCGCGACGGCGAGGCAGGCTACGCATCCCGGGCTGGCTGGTGCTGCTCGCACGCAACCCGAAGTCCCTGTTCGGCCTCGTGGTCGTCGCCTTCATGATCGGCGTCGCGCTGATCGCACCGTGGATCCCCGTCGCGCACCCGACGGACTTCAACCTGCTCGCGGCGAGGCAGGCCCCGTCGTGGCACCACCTCTTCGGCACCACCGACCAGGGCAGCGACATCTTCTCGCAGGTCGTGCTCGGCGCCCGCCGCTCGCTGATCCTCGGCGCGGCCGCCGCGGTCCTGGCCACCGTGCTCGCCTCGGTGCTCGGCATCCTGGCCGCGTATTCCGGCGGGCTCGTCGACGAGGTCATCAACTTCCTGACCAACGTCTTCCTGGTCATCCCGACGATCCCGCTGCTGATCGTCATCTCGGCCTACCTGAAGTCGCGCGGGATGACGACGATGATCCTCGTTCTCGGCCTGACGCTCTGGTCGTTCGAGGCACGGATCCTGCGCGGGCAGGCGCTGACGCTGAAGAACCGCGACTTCGTGCAGGCGGCGCGCGTCGCCGGCGAGTCGACGTGGCGCGTCGTCTTCGGCGAGCTGATGCCCAACATGATCAGCCGCATCGCCGCCGCGTTCGTGCTCGTCTTCTACATCGCGCTGCTCGTCGACGCGGGGCTCGAGTTCCTCGGCCTCGGCGATACGCAGCACGTCAGCTGGGGCATGACGCTCTACTGGGCGCAGACGAACTCGACGGTGCTGCAGGGCGAGTGGTGGCCGTTCCTCTTCCCCGGCCTCGCACTCGTCCTGACGGTCGTCGGGCTGGTGTTCCTGCTCGCCGGCATCGACGAGCTCTCGAACCCGCGCCTCCGCAAGGCGAGGCGTGCGACGTGACCGCAGCGGTGCACGAGCCCGAGCGCGCCGGAACCATCCGCGAGACGCTCGTCGAGCTGCGCGGCCTCTCGGTCGCCTACGACGACGTTGTCGCAGTCGACAACATCGACCTCAAGATCGGCGCCGGCGAGATCGTCGGCCTCGCCGGCGAGTCGGGCTGCGGCAAGAGCACCGTCGCGAACACGGTCATGCAGATCCTGCGGCCGCCCGCACGCATCGCCGGCGGCAGCGTGCTCTTCCGGGGCGACGACCTCACCGCCCGCAGCAGCGAAGAGCTACGGCGCTACCGCTGGCGCAACGTCTCGATGGTGTTCCAGAGCGCCATGAACGCGCTCAACCCGGTCATGCGGGTCGGCGACCAGTTCGTCGACATGATGCGCGCGCACGAGCCGATCTCCCGCAAGGCGGCGATCGGGCGCGCCGGCGAGCTGCTGGCGCTCGTCGGCATCGACGGGCGACGCATCAAGGCGTACCCGCACGAGCTGTCGGGCGGCATGCGGCAGCGCGCGATCATCGCCATGGCCCTCGCGCTCCAGCCGGAGCTCGTGATCATGGACGAGCCGACGACCGCGCTCGACGTCGTCGTGCAGCGCGAGATCCTGCAGCAGGTCCGCGAGCTGCAGCGCGAGCTCGGCTTCGCCGTCCTGTTCATCACGCACGACCTCTCGCTCCTGCTCGAGATCGCGCACCGGATCGCGATCATGTACGCGGGCGAGATCGTCGAGCAGACGGAGGTCCAGGCTCTGCACGCGGAGCCGCGGCACCCCTACACGATCGGCCTGATGCAGTCCTTTCCGCCGCTGCACGGTCCGCGCCGGCGCATGGCAGGCATCCCGGGCTCCCCTCCCGACCTCGCGCAGCCGCCGGCCGGCTGCCGCTTCAACCCACGCTGCCCGCATTGCTCGAGGGACGACGTCGAGCTTTACCGGTTGCAGACGTCGTTGAAGCCGGAGCTGCGCGAGGTCGCGCCCGGGCATCTCGTCGCCTGCCATCTCGTGGAGCGAGGCGAAGCGTGACGGTAACGGCTCCGATCGAGGCCCGTGCGCTGACGAAGTGGTTTCCCGCTTCGAACGCGGTCGTCGCCCGGCGCAGCCGCATCCACGCGGTCGACGACGTCTCGTTCGCGTTGCGCCCCGGGATGATCACGGCGCTCGTGGGCGAGAGCGGCAGCGGCAAGAGCACGGTTGCACGGCTGCTTGCGCGTCTCTACGAGCCCACGTCGGGCCAGGTGCTCTTCGAGGGGCGCGACGTGACCGGCGAACGCCGTCGCCGCGATCTCCTGCGCTACCGCTCGCAGGTGCAGATGATCTTCCAGGACCCGTTCGGGTCGCTGAACCCCGTCAAGACCGTCCGCCATCACATCGCGCGCCCGCTCCAGATCCACGGGCGGGCGGCCGGCGCGAGCCTCGACGGGCGCGTGAACGCGCTGCTCGAGACCGTCGGTCTCTTCCCGGGGAAGAAGTACGCGGCCAAGTACCCGCACGAACTCTCCGGCGGACAGCGGCAGCGCGTCGCGATCGCGCGGGCGCTCGCGGCGGAGCCGGCAGTGCTGGTCGCCGACGAGCCGACGTCGATGCTCGACGTCTCGATCAGCGTCGGGATCCTCAACCTGATGCTCGACCTGAAGGAGCAGCAGCAGCTCGCGCTCCTCTACGTCACACACGACCTTGCGAGTGCACGCTACGTCGCGGACACCGTCCTCGTCATGTACGCCGGCCAGATCGTGGAGCAGGGCCCGGCGGAAGACGTGCTGTCGAACCCGCTCCACCCGTACACGCAGCTGCTCCTGTCCGCCGTCCCCGATCCGAGCGCGCGCGGGCGCGCGCCGATCGAGCTGCGCAAAGGACTGGCCTCCGCCGCCGTCGATCCGGCTGAAGGCTGCCGCTTCAGCGGGCGCTGTCCCCTCCGCGTCCCCGTCTGCGACGAGGTCACGCCCGAGCTCGTCGCGGCGCGGCCGGCGCAGAGCGCCCGCTGTCATGTCACCGCCCCGTCACCTGCGATTCGAGAGGACCTCAATGTCGACCAAGCTCACTAAGTCGTTCCCGCCCGACTTCGTCTGGGGCGCGGCGACTGCGTCGTACCAGATCGAAGGCGCCGCCAACGAGGACGGCCGCGGCGAGAGCGTGTGGGACCGATTCTGCGCGACGCCGGGCAAGGTTCGCAACGGCGACAGCGGCGCGATCGCGTGCGACTTCTACCACCGCTACCGCGACGACATCGGCCTGATGCGTGAGCTCGGCCTGGACGCCTTCCGCTTCTCGATCGCGTGGCCGCGCATCCTTCCCGAGGGCCGCGGCAAGGTGAACCAGAAGGGCCTCGACTTCTACGACCGGCTCGTCGACGAGCTGCTCGCCAGCGGGCTCGCGCCGTTCGTGACGCTGTTCCACTGGGACACGCCGCAGGCGCTCGAGGACGCCGGCGGCTGGCCGTCACGCGACATCGTCGGCGCCTTCGAGGAGTACGTCGAGGTGGTCGCGGGGCGGCTCGGCGACCGCGTCGGTCACTGGATCACGCACAACGAGCCCTGGGTCGTCTCGTGGGTCGGGCACGGCTGGGGCCACCACGCCCCGGGCCGCACGTCCGACGCCGACGCGCTCGCGACCGCGCACCATCTCCTGCTCTCGCACGGGCGCGCGGTCGAGATCCTGCGTCGCCTGGCACCGGGGTCGCAAGTCGGCATCACGCTGAACCTCGACTTCCCGTACCCGGAGAGCCAGGAGCCCGAGGACGTCCGCGCCGCCCGCTGGGTCGACGGCCTGCACAACCGCTGGTTCCTCGACCCGCTCTTCCGCGGCTCGTACCCCGACGACATGGCCGAAGCATGGGCGGAGAGCATGCCCAAGCTGCACGACGGCGACCTCGAGACGATCGCGGCTCCGATCGACTTCCTCGGCGTCAACAACTACACCTCGCCCCTCGTCGCGGCCGGCGAGAACGGCGTCCGTTCGCGCATCGTCCGCCGCGCCGACGTCGACCGCACGGACATGGGCTGGGAGGTCGTCCCGGACGGGCTGCGCGACCTGCTCGTCCGCCTGCATCGCGACTACACCCCGCCGGCGATCTACGTGACGGAGAACGGCGCCGCGTTCCCGGACGTGCGCGGCCATGACGGCAGCGTCCACGACCCCGAGCGCCAGTCGTACCTCGAGGGCTACCTCGACGCCGCCGCCGGCGCGCTCGCGGAAGGCGTGCCGCTGCGCGGGTACTTCGCCTGGTCGCTGCTCGACAACTTCGAGTGGGCGTGGGGCTATTGGAAGCGGTTCGGGTTGATCTACATCGACTACGCGACGCTGGATCGCATCCCGAAAGGCAGCTTCTACTGGTACCGCGACTTCATCGCCGGCCAGCGGATGCGCTCGGAGGCGGCGTAGCGCTTCGCGCTATTCGGGCCGCTCGTCGCCGGGCCGCATGCGGTAGACGATGCGCCCGCGCCCGAGGTCGTACGCGGAGAGCTCGATGCGCACGCGATCTCCCGGGTTCATGCGAATCCGAAAGCGGCGCATCTTGCCGGCGGTGTAGCCAAGCGTCTCGTGGCCGTTGTCGAGCTTGATCCGGAACATGCCGTTCCGGAGCGCCTCGACGATCTCGCCGGTCATCTCGACCTTCTCTTCCTTCTGGGCTATTTGATCCTCCTCTCGAGAGGCGGCGGGCTTGCGCCCGCCGCCCTGTTGAACAAGCTCAGCCGACGACAGAGACGTTCGCGGCCTGAGGGCCCTTTTCGCCCTCCTGCGCCTCGTACTCGACCTTCGCGCCCTCGTCGAGCGTCTTGTAGCCGGTTCCCTGAATCGCGCTGAAGTGGACGAAGAGGTCCTTACCGCCCTCGTCGGGCGTGATGAAGCCGTACCCCTTCTCAGAGTTGAACCACTTGACGGTTCCGGTTGCCATATTTTCCTTCACCTCCTTGCCAACTTCGTGAACGGGCAAGAAGGTGACGGGCACCATCCAGACTCGCTCAAGTTCTCGGGCAGGAGTGTAGCTTCCGATTGGTGGAACCGCGCGTCAAGCCCCGGCTGCGGGGCGTCTTTCACGAGGTCGCGTTCTACGCGGCCGTGGCCCTCTCGGTCCCGCTTGCGCTGAGCGCCGAGACCGGCAAGGCGCGGGCCGCGGCGATCGTCTTCTCTGCGTGCCTCGCACTGTGTTTCGGCGCGAGCGCGCTGTATCACCGGCCGACGTGGACGCCGCGGGTACGGGCGCGCCTGGCGCGGCTCGACCATGCCGGCATCTACCTCCTGATCGCGGGCACGTACACCCCGTTCGGGCTCCTCGTGATGTCCGAGGGCTGGGCAATCCCGGTGCTGACGATCGTCTACACCGGCGCCGCCGCTGCGATCGCGACGAAGCTCTGCTGGGTGCGGGTGCCCAAGGCGGTGTCGGCTGCGATCGGCATCGGGCTGGGCTGGGTCGGTGTCGTCGCCTTCACGCAGCTCGCCAAGGTCGGCTTCGGCGGCATCACGCTCGTCGTCGCGGGCGGCGTGCTCTACACGGCCGGCGCGCTCATCTACGCGCTCAAGCGGCCCGACCCGAAGCCGGCCGTGCTCGGTTACCACGAGCTCTTCCACCTGTGCACGCTGGGCGCAGCCGCGTGCCAGTACATCGCGATCGCGTTCTTCGTCCTGCCGCGCGCCTAGTTCCGTCGGGACAGGGCCTGGAGCAGCTCGCCGATCTCGTGCTCCGCCACGGCCGGGTGGCGCATCGGGACTGAGCGGTTCACGTGGTAGCGGTTCCGGCGGCCCATCTTCTCTCGCGTCAGGTAACCCTCGTCGACGAGGTCGGCGAGGACGCGGTGCGCCTGCCGCTCCGTCAATCCAACCCGCTCCGCGATCTCCCGGACGGTCAGATCCGGGTCGCGGTCGACCTCGATCAGCACGGACGCGTGCGACGTCACGAAGAGCCACTTGCCACCCCGCCTGCTCATCGGGCCACCAGACTACTGATGTGTGGTCTTGACCGGAGGCCAGTGCGGCGAGATGCCCGGGTCGCCGAGATCGCCGTACGGCTTGCAAGCGGGCGGCGCCTGCAACAGCTGCCGGTCGGCCTGGAGCAGCTCATTGACGCGGCGGTTGAGCGGGACGGCCCCCCGCCACGCCAGCCGGAGTGAGCGGCCCAGACGCACGAGCTCCCGAGGCGCGAGCGCCCGGCGCGAGTGGACGACGAAGTAGTGCCCCTTCACCTCTTGCGTCTCTGCGTCGCGGACGCCGGCGAACGCCCGCCGCGCCGCACGCGCCTCAGCCGGCGCGGCCGCGTAGAGCAGCCAGAGCCCGTGCCTCGGCGCCGACCCGCGCACGAAAGAGAGAGCCCGCTCGCATGAGTCGTCGTCGACGTACTCGAGCGACCGGGCGCGCAGCGACTCGAAACGGTCGAGCAGGTTCGCCGGGTGCCCGTAGTCGAACGAGGAGAAGAACGCGCCGCTCGTCCCCGTCGAGCCGAACAGCACGGTCCCTGCGGGCTCGCGCTGCACGACCTGCGTAACCGCGTCGAGCCCGATCCCGTGCTGCCGCGCGAGGCGGTTGTGGTCGTAGCGGAACTCGATCACCACGAGACCTGCAACCAGCAATGCGTAGACGAGGATGCGCAGGCCACCCGCCCACCGGGCGATCGCGAGGCAGCCGACCGCGACGACCGTCATGAACGCCGGGATCGTCGGGATCATGTAACGGTCGAAGAAGATCGCCGAGTCTCCGCTAGCGGGCACGAGCGAAAAGAAGAGGATCGGCGCGGCGATCGTGATCGCACAGAACGCGAGCTCCCTCTTTCGCCGCAACGCGAGCAGGCCCACGACGCCGACCGCCGCCAGGGCGGTGAAGTAGTTGAGGTCGTGGGTCCCGGGCGCGACGAAGTGGAGCGCGTCCTCCCAGACTGGCCGCCCGGTGAACGTGCGACCGCGCGCCGACGCGCTGCCGACGCCGTAGCGGTCGCCGAGCACGTGCAGCGTGCGCACGTAGTACGGAACGAACGCGACCAGAAGGGCCACGGCCCCTGGCCATGCCTCGCGCAGCACGGTCCGCCACGGACGATCCGCGTAGACGGCGACGGCCGCGAAGGCCGTCAACGCGTACAGGGGCGCGGTCGGGTGGACGAAGACCGAGAGCCCGAGCACGGCGCCCGCCGCGATCCACCAGCCGCGACCCCCGTCGCGCGCCGCCCGCAGCCCGAGCACGGTGCCCCACTGAAGCCAGGCGAAGAGCAGCGTGTGCGGCCGCCCGAAGGTGGCGTACAGCACCGGGATCGGCGCCAGCGCCGTCAGCAGGACGACACCCGAGGCGCCGGTATCGCCGATCAGCTCGCGGACGATCAGCGCCACCGCCGGCAGTGCCAGGCACGCAAACACGAGCGACGGGACGCGCAGCGACTCGAGCCCCGGCCGCCACTGCTGCAGGAAGTGCTCGAGCCAGAAGTGCAGCGGGCCGCCGCCCCGCTGGGTCGAGACGATGTGGAAGACGTGGCGGAACGAGAAGTCCGCCACGCGGAGCGTTAGCTCCTCGTCGACGTTGAGCGGCGTCCACCAGACCGTCTGCAGCGACTCGGCGACGAGCAGTGCGGCCGCCGCCACGGTCGCAAGCGGAAGGACGAGGCGCCGGCTCAGGCTACGGACTGCATCTCGGGCGTGTCGGGCGCCGCCCGGTACGGGTGCTCGTCTTCCTCGTGCGTCTCGTGGTAGACGCTGTCGGCGTTCACTGCCCAGATGTCGTGCTCCATCCCGTCGACGAGGTTGTCGACCGCGCGCATCGCCGTCAGCATCGAATGATCGGAGTTGTTGTAGCGGTGCAGGCCGTTGCGCCCGACCTGCTGCAGGTTCGCGATCCCCTCCAACCAGCTGCGGATGACCGCGACGCGCGACGCATAGTCGGCGTCATAGATCGGGTACGCCTTCGGCACGCGCGTCGCGAAGCCGCGCTCGACCTTCGATCTTGGCGCGAGCCCGAGCTGCTCCAGCTCCTTGGCGGCGAGCTCGACGAGGTCGTCGTCCGACATCGTCCAGAGGTCGTCGCCGGCGAAGCAGAAATACTCGAGCCCGACGCACGCCTTGTCCGGGTCGGGGACCATCCAGGGCGACCACGAGCGGTAGTTCTGGATCCGGCCGACGCGGACCGACGGCTCGTGGATGTAGATCCAGTTGTCTGGGAACAGATCCTCCCCGTCGACGACGAGCGCGACCGTCAGGAAGTCGCGATAGCGCAGGCCGTTTGCGGCCTCGACGACCTCGGGCGGGGCGGGGGGAGTCGCCATGCGCACGACCTCGCGCAGCGGCAGCGACGAGATAACTGCGTCGGGATCCGTGAAGGTCGCCCCGCCGGCGTCGACCGCCGTGACGCGTCCGTCGACGATCTCGAGCCGCGTGACGGGCGACTCGAGCCGGACGTCGCCGCCCTGATCCTCGATCGCGGCCGTCATCGCGTCCCACATCTGCCCAGGGCCGAAGCGCGGA